>NZ_JARWQD010000158.1 GCF_029869545.1 Nocardia wallacei
GGTGCCCGGCGGGGGTGGGTGGTGCGCATCGCATATAATCCCGTGTCTCTCGGGGGGGGGGGGGGGTGGCCCCGCCCCCCCCCCACGTTGCGTGTCTCGGGGAAGGGACTGTAGGTGATGGGCTCCGAAGACGATCCCAGACATGACGAATCCGGTCGGTCCGGGCCGCGCGATCGCGGCGAGTCCGAATTCGGGCCGCCGCTGTCCGAGTTCGGGCCCCCACTCAGCGACTTCGGTCCGCCCCTGAAGGACTTCGGTCCGCCGACCGGTGAATCGAGTTCGGTCGGCTGGGCCCCGGCCGACGAGCCCGAACGCCCAAGTCTGGGCTGGCAGCCCGCCGATGCCCCGGCTGCCCCGCCGGTGCCGCCTCCGCCACCGCAGTATCGAGCGCCGGATTCGGGTTCGGCCCCGCCGCCGCGAGGTCCCGCGCCGATGGATCAGCGTGGGCATGGACCGGACATGCAGCGCGGACCCGCGCAGGAGTCGAGGCGCCCGTCCGACTCCGGACGTTCGGTACCGCCGTCGCCCCCGTCCCAGCCCACCGTCCGCTATCCGGAGCAATCCGATCAGGGGGCCGCGCGTCGCTCCGCGCCGCCGGACCGACCGGCCGCCCCGCAGCGGGAGTCATCGGGTTCGCTGTGGGACGACGACGAGCTCGCCAAGAAACTGGTGGCCGCACGCCCGTCGCCGCGTGAATCCTCCTCGTCGAGCTCGTTGTGGGACGACGACGATCTGGCCAAGAAACTGGCCGCCCCGCGCCCGGAACCGGAGCCGGAGTCCGAGAAGCCGCGACGCAACACCGGCGTGCTTATCGGCGGGTTGGCCGCCGCATTCGTCGTGATCGTGGCTATCGCCGCGGTGATCGTGTTCGCCACGCGGAACACCGGTGGGGGGAGCGAGGAAACGGCGGCTCCGTCGGAGCCGAGTTCTGCTGCCAGCTCTGTGGGCTGCCCGGCTCGTACCGACGGCAGGGTGACGATTGGTAACGGACCAGGCGGTACCGACAGCGGACCGGCGGCGATTCTCGGATTCCAGCACGCCTTCTACGGCGATCGCAGTGCCGCCAACGCGCGCACCTTCGTGGCGCCCGGAGCGGTCGATGTGGCTCAGGAGGCCATCGACACCCAGGTTCCCCGCGGGACCACCTACTGCCTGCGGATCGAGGAAGTTGCGCCGAACGTGTACAACGTGGACGTCAACGAGTACCGGCCGGACGGCGGCGCCCCCCAGTATCTGCAGCAGGTCACCGTGGAAAACCGTGATGGAAAGTATCTGATCTCGGCGGTCGTTCCTCGGTAGGTCTCATAATGTGAGAAATGGATTTCATACTCTGAGCTGACCTGTGCGACAGTGGGCATTACTGCGCATAGCTCGGAGGTGCCCATGTCCCGAATCACGCCACCCATGGCGCGCCGCCTGGACGGTCTGCAAAGCTCTGCGATTCGCGACCTGCTGAAGCTGACCGCGCGCGACGACATCATCGGTCTGGCCGGTGGCCTGCCCGACGAGCAGCTCATGCCGCGCGACCGGATCGCGCTGGCGGCCGAGACCGCGCTGACCGATCGGTCGCGGCTGCAGTACACCGAGTCGGCGGGCTGGGGTCCGCTGCGCGAGGTGATCGCCGGGCGGGAATCCGCGCGCTTGGGTCGGTCCGTGCCTGTCGAGGAGGTCTTCGTCACGCACGGGTCGCAGCAGGCGCTGTCCCTGCTCGCCGACGTGCTGTTGGACCCCGGCGCGCTGGTCGTGGTCGAGGATCCGGCGTATGTCGGTGCGCTGCAGGTGTTTCGGGCCGCCGGGGCGCGGATTGTGGCGGTGCCCCTGGACGCCGAGGGGATGCGCGTCGACGCCCTGAACGACCTGCTCGAGCGTGGCGAGCGGCCCGCCGTTGTGCACACCGTGAGCAATTTTCACAATCCCCGCGGGGTGACCCTGAGTTCGGATCGCCGCCGCGAACTGGCCGAACTCGCCCAGCGGTACGGCTTCTGGGTCGTGGAGGACGACCCCTACGGTGAGCTGTGGTTCGAGCAGCCCTCACCCGAACCCGTTGCGGCCTACTCGCCCAACGTGATTCGCCTGTCCAGTGCCTCGAAGATCCTGGCGCCGACCCTGCGAGCGGGCTGGATGATCGCGCCGAACGCGGTGTGCCGGGGTGTGGAACTGCTGAAGCAGGGCGCAGACCTCTGCGGTTCGGCACTGACCCAGCAGATCGCGGCCGACCTGCTCGCCGACGGCGCTTGGCTGACCGACCATGTGGACAAGGTGCGCCGCATCTACGGCGAGCGGGCAGAGGGCCTGGTCGGTGCGCTGCGCGACCGCTTCGGCGATCGGATGGTAAGTACCGACGCGGCGGGCGGGATGTTCGTCTGGGTCGACTTCACCGACGGCACGGACACGGTCGAATTGCTGCCGCGCGCCGTCGATCACGGTGTCGCCTACGTCCCCGGCTCCGCCTTCGCCGTCGACGCGGGCTACCGCAATTCGATGCGCCTGTGCTTCACCACATCGGACGCCGCCACGCTCCGGGAGGCCGTCGACCGCCTGGCGGCCGCATCGAGCGAACAGTAACCGCCACAAGGTTTTTCGTCCAGACCGGATAGGTCCCTTGTTCTCGCGCAGGATCCCGTCGGTTGGGATGGCTCCCGGGACGTTCGCCGCGGCGCGCTGCGGATCACATCATCGGGCGCCGGTGGCTGGGCTACTGTGGTTGGTGGTTACTTGCGGGTAGTAAGCGCTGTGGGTGGGCGACACGGGGCTATCCGGGGTGGGAAGTGGCGCGGTTCCCATAGCCTGTAAGCGAGCAGCCTGGCAGTACCGTACGGGCAGGTCGATCCACCGGTTCTGGAGGAGTCGAGCTATGACGAAGAAGTCGCAACCGCAGGCACAATCGCCCGGCGACCTGGGGCCCGCGCAGCGCGCGGACGCCTGGGAGCGGCTGGGTGAGAAACACTTCGACGTGGTGGTGATCGGCGGTGGTGTGGTCGGTGCCGGGATCGCGCTGGACGCGGCCACCCGCGGCCTGGAGGTCGCCCTGGTGGAGGCCCGCGATCTGGCGTCGGGGACCTCGAGCCGCTCGTCCAAGATGTTCCACGGCGGCCTGCGCTACCTGGAACAGCTGGAGTTCGGCCTGGTGCGCGAGGCGCTGCACGAGCGCGAGCTGAGCCTCAAGACGCTGGCGCCCCATCTGGTCAAGCCGCTGCGCTTCCTCTATCCGCTCACCCACCGGGTGTGGGAGCGGCCCTACGTCGCGTCGGGGCTGGTGCTCTACGACACCATGGGCGGCGCGAAATCCGTTCCCGGACAACATCATGTGACTCGTTCCGGTGCGCTGCGGCTGGCGCCGGGGTTGCGCCGCGACGCGCTGATCGGCGGCGTCACCTACTACGACACGGTGGTGGACGACGCCCGCCACACCATGACCGTGGCCCGCACCGCCGCCCACTACGGCGCGGTGATCCGCACCTCCACGCAGGTGGTGAACTTCCTGCGGGAGGCCGACCGGGTGGTGGGCGTGAAGGTCCGCGACAGCGAGGACGGCCGCACCACCGAGGTGCGCGGGCACGTGGTCGTCAACGCCACCGGGGTGTGGACCGACGAGATCCAGGCGCTGACCCGGCTGCGCGGCCGCTTCCACGTGCGGGCCTCCAAGGGCGTGCACATCGTGGTCCCCGGCGACCGGATCGCCAGCGATACCGCCCTGATCCTGCGCACGCCGACCTCGGTGCTGTTCGTCATTCCGTGGGGCAGCAATCACTGGATCATCGGCACCACCGACACCGACTGGAACCTCGACCTGGCCCATCCCGCGGCCACCAAGGCCGATATCGACTACCTGCTGGACCGGGTCAACCAGGTGCTGGTCACCCCGCTCACCCACGACGACATCCAGGGCGTGTACGCCGGGTTGCGGCCGCTGCTGGCGGGGGAGAGCGACGAGACGTCGAAGCTGTCGCGCGAACATGCGGTCGCGCGGATCGCGCCGGGTCTGGTTGCGATCGCCGGGGGTAAGTACACCACCTACCGCGTGATGGCCTATGACGCGGTCGACGCTGCGGCACAAGACATTCCGCAGCGGGTATCGCCGACCATCACCGACAAGGTGCCGCTGCTGGGCGCCGACGGCTACTTCGCCCTGCTCAACCAGACCCAGCACCTGGCCGAGACCTACGGGGTGCATCCGTACCGCATCGAGCACCTGCTCAACCGGTACGGGTCGCTGGTCACCGACGTACTCGACCTGGCCGAGGGCAAACCCGAACTGCTGCAACCGATTACGGACGCGCCCACCTATCTGCGGGTGGAGGCGGTGTACGCGGCGGCCGCGGAGGGCGCGCTGCACCTGGACGACATCCTGGCCCGCCGCACCCGGATCTCGATCGAGTACTCGCATCGCGGGGTCGATTGCGCCACCGAGGTCGCCGAGCTGGTCGCTCCCGTATTGGGTTGGGGCGCAGCCGAAGTGGAGCGCGAGGTCGACACCTACCGGGCCCGGGTGGAGGCGGAGGTGCGCTCGCAGACGCAGCCGGACGACGTCTCCGCCGACGAACTACGTGCCGCCGCACCGGAACCCCGTCCGGAGATCCTGGAGCCGGTGCCCATCGAAGGGTGAGGGTATGCCGTCACCGTTGCCGCTCGCCGCGCTCGGCCTCCGCCGCCCACGACACCAGCGAGCGCAGATAGCGCAGGACCAGATCGTCGGGGTGCGAACGGGGATCCTCGAGGTGTAGCCGCGCCAGTTCCTCCATGGCCGCCAACAGGATTCGCTCGGTCGGGCCGTCCGGATCGACGGTGACCCCCGCGATCCGGGACAGGTGCCGGGCGCCCACCCGGCGGGCGTAGGCGCGGCCCAGTTCGATCTGCTCCCGCAACTCCGGCGGCGCACCGTCGGGCGGCCGCAGGATGATGCGCCAACTGACCGGGGCCGCATGCAGATACGCGAGAATGCCGCGGCCGACGGCGTCCACATCGCCGCCGGGCGCCGGGCGGTCGACGCTGTCGACACCGGCCAGCGCGATGGCGCGCTCGCGCTCCAGCAGCGCCGCCACCAGCCCGGGCAGATCCGTGAACTGCTGATACACCACCGCCCGGGTGACGTCGGCGGCGCGGGCCACCCGGTCGATGCTCACGGCGGTGAAGCCGTCGGCGGCGACGATGTCCCGCGTCACGTCCAGCAGCTGGGCGCGCCGATCGGCGGCCGACATGCGGCGTTTGACGGCGGGACGGTCGGCACTCACGGCACCGAAGGTAACTCGAGCAGCAGGTCCACCGCCCGGGCGGCGCTCTGCGCGGCGCTTTCCATGGTGGCCGACCAGTCGGTGGCGGTCCAGTCGCCGGCCAGCACCAGGGTCGGGACCGAGGTCCGCTGCGGCGGCCGCAGCCCGTGCGTGCCCAGCACTTGGGAGAAGGTCGCCCTGGGCATCTTGACCACCTGGGCCGTCACGACTTTCGCGTCGCGGGCCGCGGGATAGTAGCGGCGCAGCAGTTCCATCTGCTCGGCGACGATCTCGTCGTTGCTCTTGTGGATCTGCTCGTAGGCGCCGCTGGTGGTCAGGCAGTACAGCCACGCGGCATCGGTGGAACGCCCGTGCATGCGCTGGCGGTCGAAGACCTCGTCGATGATGCCGGTGCCGCCGATGAGCGCCTCGAATTCGGCCTCGGTGCCCAGCGCGCGATCCAGGTAGAGATTGGTGCTGACGATCGGTGTGTAACCCAATTTGTCTGCGGCGGCATAGATTTCGGCATGCTCGGGGAGATCGTCGAGCAGTCCGCCGATCGTGGAATTGGGCACCGCGCACACCACGGCCTCGGCAGGGACGACCGTGCCGTCGGCCAGCGCGACCCCGGTGACCGCGCCGTCGGCGATGTGGATCCGGCGAGCCACCGCGCGGTATCGCACGTCCACGCCGTGGCGCTCGAACACCTCGAGTGCGCCGGTGATGTAGAGCGTGTCCAGGTCGACGGTGGGGTAGCCGATGGTCGCCGGGGTGCGATGCTTCAGGCCCAGGCGCAGCCCGGTCGCCATCACATCGGCGAAGACCTTCGCCGACTCGCGCTGCACCGGCTCGGCGGCGATGCCCAGGGCCAGCCAGTCCCACAGCGCCTCCCGCGCGGTGGGCGGCATGCCGACCCGCTGAAACCACTGTTCGGTGGTGAGATCGGCCAGATCCGCGGGCTGATGCAGGCTCTGCCAACCCAGCCGCACCGTGGCGCGCGCCGATCGGATCCGGTCGAGCCAGCTCGCGCTCGGATGCGCGCCGAACAGGGTCCGGATCGCGCCCGCCCCGGTGGTCGCCATGGTCGTCTTGCGGCCGTCCGGCCAGCGCAGCGTCGCCCGCTGCGGGAAGGCGACGAAGTGCCGGGTGCCTACGGATTCGAGATAGCGGAACAGGTGGTCGTAGCCGCTCGCGATGACGTGCTGGCCGTTGTCGGGAATGTCGTCCACGGGCTCGGCCCGCATGGCGTGGGTCCGCCCGCCGAGCCGTCCGCGCCGCTCCAGCAGCGTGACCTGCTTCCCGGCCTCCGCCAGCCACACCGCGGCCGCCAGCCCCGCCAGCCCGCCCCCGATGACCACAAACCGGCGCGAATCCCGGACAGTGCGCTCGCCCATGGCGAACCTCCTCAGATAAATAACAATTTGTAAGTTATCCGGGTTGCGTTGCACCGTCAAGGAATTCGATGCAGGGGTGCTCAGCGAGAGGAGGTGGCGGGAGGCTGCTGTCCGGTCGGCCGGGAGACGCTGCCCTGGGGATGCTGGTGCAGCAGGACGCAGGTACACACGACGGTCACCACCGTCGCGGCGAGCGCGATCACCAGTTGCGTGGCGATGCCGACGACGCGTCGCCTGGCCATCGTCGCCGCCATAGGCCTGCTCCTACCGTGTGGTCCGATCGGTCGCAGGGTCTGTCGGCCCCGATTATCGAAATGTTAGCAACAGGGTGGCAAATCGCACATGGGCCGCTGGGGCGACACGCTCCTGTCGGGTGTGTCAGGGCGGGGGCTGGCAGTGCGGGCAGAAATAGATGCCGCGTTCGGCGCGGGGGGTGGTGTCGTCGCCGAGTAGGTGGACTACGAGGGTTGTGGCGCAGCGGCGGCAGGGGCGGCGTTGGCGGCCGTAGGCCAGGGGGCGCCATGGGGGTTCGTGGGTGGCCTTGGTGAGGATGCGGTGTGCCTCGTTCACCAGGCCCGGGAGGTCGGGTATCGCGCCGACGGGCGTGGCGGGGTGGACTCGGTGCAGGAAACAGGTCTCGCTGCGGTAGATGTTGCCGATTCCCGCGAGATTGCGCTGGTCGAGTAGTGCCAGGCCGATGGGCTGGTCGGGGTGTTGCGACAGTCGGCGGACCGCCTCGTCCGCATTCCAGTTGGGGTCGAGGAGATCCGGGCCGAGATGGTCGACGGCGGTGTGCTCGTCGTCGCGCCGGAGCACCTCGACCGTTCCGAGCGAGAAACCCACGGCCTCGGCGTCTTCGGTGGCCAGCACCAGCCGCGCGGTGAACCCCGGCTTGGTCCAGCGCTGCCCGGGCCGGAACACCCGCCACTCGCCCTCCATCTTCAGGTGGGTGTGGATGCTCACCGCGGCGGTCCGCACGAACAGGTGCTTGCCGTAGCTGCCGACGCTCTCCACCCGCTGACCGCGGAGATCGAGGGTGGCATACCTCGGGACGCGGAAGTCGCTGCGGGTCAGCTTATTTCCGGCAAGCGCCGCGGCCAGGCGGGTGGCGGTGCGGTAGACGACGTCACCTTCGGGCATCGGGACCGCTCACGGCCTGCTCCGCAATCGGAACCCGCGCGGCGTCGGCGCGAACCCCGCCTCGGTGAGGAAGGTGGCGAAGGTGTTGCCGTGCACCGACTCTCCGTTGACCCGGTCGATCACCAGCGAGTCGACGCGGCGGTCGTGGACCAGACCGGCGAGGGCGGCGGCGGCCTGGGCGCGGATCTGCGGGTCCTCGGTGAAGGTGAGCAGGGTCTTGCCGCCGCGCTCCAGATACAGGGCGAGCTCACCCTCGGCCAGGACGACCAGGGCTCCCGCCTTGCGACCCGGTCGATGCCCCCCGCCCTCGGGATCCTTCGGCCACGGCAGGGCCGCGCCGTAGGGATTGGCCGGATCGCAGGCGGCCAGGGCGAGCGCCCTGCCCGGCGCGCGGTCGGTGCGCTCGGTGTCGAACGAGCGCATCCGATCCACCACGTCGGTGGTGGAGAACTGCGCGCCGCCGAGCGAATCCACGAAATAGCCGCGGCGGCAGCGGCCGCGGTCCTCGAATTCGGTGAGCACCCGGTACATCAGCGCGAATCCGCCCGGCACGCCCTCGCTCTGGACCGACCCGCGGGTGAGGACGCCGTAGCGCTCCAGCAGTAGATCGGCGGTGGCCTGCGCGCGGACGGTGTTGTCGGTGATCCGCTCGGGCAGCAGCGACCAGCGCCCGGCCACGGTCGGGGAGCCGGTGCGGGACGGCATATTCGGCCGCGGGAGGTAGGCGCGTCCGCGCGGGGTTCGCCGGGGCGTGCGGTGTGCCGAGGTGCTGCGCGTCGTCCCCGACAGCAGGGCCCGCACCGGGGCGAAGGTATCCCCGGCCACGTAACCCGCCCACACCAGTTCCCACAGGGCCGCGGTCACCGCAGCGTCGTCGAGCAGGCCGGTGGAGTCCGACAGCTGCCGGAAGAAGTAGGCGCCGCCGGGACCGGGGAGTACCTGGGTGCGGCCACCGGTGGCTTCCTCGGCCGATTCCGGTACCACCGTCGCCCCCATCGCCAGCAGCAGCTGTGTCTGGACCGCGGTGAAGTCGATCTCGTCGGGCGGGGCCAGGGTGAGCCCGGCCTGCTCGGCCGGGTGCAGCGCGATCCAGCCGTCCTTGGCGGTGATCGACCCGTGGCCGGACCAGATCACCTCGCCGGTCGCCGTCAGCTCGTCCAGCATGGCCGGGGAGTAGTCGCGCACCCGGGACGGCAGGATCAGCGATTCCCACGCCGAGGCCGGAATCGGCACTCCCGCAAGCTGTTCGACGACGGCCGCGACGCCGTCGACGCCGCGCAGTTCCGCGCTGCCGACATGCTGCCACGCGGGCAGGAAGCGCGCGAAGGCCGCCGTCGCGACCGGCTCCACCTCCTTGCGGGCGGCCGCCAGCGAACGCCGCCGCAGCCGCCGCAGCACCTGACTGTCGCACCATTCGGTGCCGGTCGACCCGGGCGTGAATTCGCCCTCCACGACCCGCTTCTCGTGAGCCAGCCGGTGCAGCGCCGTCGCGGCGACCGCCGGTCCGATCCCGAAGCGATGCGCGACCGCGTCCAGGGTGAACGGGCCGTGGGTGCGGGCGTAGCGGCCGACCAGATCGCCCAGGGGATCGGCGACGGGCTCGATGAACGCGGCGGGCGTGCCGATCGGCAGCGGCACGCCGAGCGCATCGCGCAGCCGCGAGGCATCCTCGGCCGCCGCCCACCAGTGCGCACCGGCGAACGAAACCTCCAGGGCGCGACGGGCTTTCGACAGCTCCTCGAACCACGGCCGCGGATCGTCGAGGCTGCGCGCGGCCGCCTCGGCCGGGGTGAGCGGACCGAGCAGCCGCAGGAGATCGGCCAGCCCCTCCGCGTCTCGCGCCTGGCGCTCGGGAGTGCGGCGCTGCAATTCCCGCTCGGTCTGGTCGATGACCGCCGAATCCAGCAGTTCGCGCAGCTCCACCCGGCCGAGCAACTCGGCGAGCAGGGCGGAATCCAGTGAGAGCGCGGCCGCGCGACGCTCGGCCAGCGGGCTGTCGCCCTCGTAGATGAACTGCCCGATGTAGTCGAACAGCAGCGCATTGGCGAACGGGGACGGTGCCGCCGTCTCCACCTCCACCAGCCGCAGCTTGCGCCGGGCGACATTGCCCAGCAGGTCGCGCAGCGAGGACAGGTCGTAGACGTCCTGCAGGCATTCGCGCACGGTCTCCAGCAGGATCGGGAAGTCGGGGAATTTGCGTGCCACGTCCAGCAATTGGGCCGCGCGCTGCCGCTGCTGCCACAGCGGTGCCCGGCGGCCGGGATCGCGGCGCGGCAGCAGCAGGGCGCGCGCGGCGCACTCCCGGAACCGGGAGGCGAACAGGGCCGAGCTGCCGACCTGCTCGGTGACGATGTCGTCGATCTCGTCGGGTTCGAAGACGAACAGCTCGGCACCCGGCGGGTCGTCGGTGGTGTCCGGCAGCCGGACCACGATTCCGTCGTCGGCGGCGGTCGGCGCGGCATCGACCCCGAACCGTTCGCGCAGCCGGGAACCCACGGCCAGGGCCCAGGGCGCGTGCACGGGCAGCCCGTACGGCGAATGCAGGATGAGCCGCCAGTCGCCGAGTTCGTCGCGGAAGCGCTCGACCAGCAGCGTGCGGTCGGTGGGCAGATGGCCGGTGGCCTGTCGCTGGTCGCTCAGCAGGGATACCAGGTTGGCGGTCGCGAAGTCGTCCAGGCCCGCGGCGTGCGCCACACCTTCGAGGTCGGTGCGACCGGCGGCGGGGGCCCGCTCCACCGCCTGCCCGGCCTTACGCACGAACTCGCCCAGGGCGCCGCCCAATTCGGCGGGGCGGCCCAGGGAATCGCCGTGCCAGAACGGAAGCCTGCCGGGCAGGCCGAAGGCGGGAGTGACCAGGACGCGGTCGTGGGTGATCTCCTCGATCCGCCAGCTGGTGGCGCCCAGGGCGAACACATCGCCCACGCGGGACTCGTAGACCATCTCCTCGTCGAGTTCGCCTACGCGCGAGGCTCGTTCGCCGACCATGAACACCGGGAACAGGCCGCGGTCGGGAATCGCGCCGCCGGAGGTGACGGCCAGCCGTTGCGCCCCGGGCCGCCCCGTCAGGGTGCCCGCGTCGCGATCCCACACCACGCGCGGGCGCAGTTCGGCGAACTCGTCGGACGGATAGCGGCCCGACAGCAGGTCGAGCACCGACTCGTAGGCGGATCGGGGCAGCGTCGCGTAACTGCCTGTGCCCCTGACGATCTCGAACCAGGTGTCGACATCGATCGGGTCCAGCGCGCAGGCCGCGACGGTCTGCTGCGCCAGCACATCGAGCGGATGGGCCGGAATCTGCAGCGCCTCGATCTGCCCCGCCGTCATCCGCATCGATGTCACCGCGCAGTGGATGACGTCGGTGCGGTGCTTGGGGAAGATCACGCCGCGGGAGATCTCGCCGACCTGATGTCCGGCGCGGCCGACCCGCTGCAGCCCGCTGGCCACCGAGGGCGGGGCCTCCACCTGCACCACCAGATCGACCGCGCCCATATCGATGCCGAGCTCCAGGCTGCTGGTCGCGACCACGCAGCGCAGCCGCCCGCTCTTGAGATCGTCCTCGATGAGCGCGCGCTGCTCCTTGCTCACCGACCCGTGATGCGCGCGGGCCAGCAGCGACTCCGCCCCGTGGCTCACATCGGAGGGTAGGCCCAGCTGCGAGGGCAGCTCGTGGTCGGTCTCGACCGACTGGCCGAGCTGTCCGGCGTAGGTCTCGTTCAGGCGGGCGGTCAACCGCTCGGCCAGGCGTCGCGAATTCGCGAAGACGATCGACGACCGGTGCGCCAGGACGAGATCCACGATCGCGGAGTCGACGTGCGGCCAGATCGACCCGGGGCTGTCGGACTCGCCGGACTCGTCCGGTTCGGTCATATCCGCCACCGGCACCCGCACCGACAGGTCGAAGGTCTTCGGCGCCGGGGGCGCGACGATGGTGATCGGGGCGGGGCCCACCAGGAACCGGCCCACCTCCTCCGGTGGGCGCACCGTCGCCGACAGCCCGATCCGCTGCGCCGGGCGCTCGGTCAGCAGGTCCAGCCGGGCGAGCGAAAGTGCCAGGTGCGCACCGCGTTTGGACCCGGCGATGGCGTGCACCTCGTCGACGATCACGGTGTGCACCTCGCTCAGCGTCTCCCGGGCGGCCGAGGTCAGCATGAGGTACAACGATTCGGGCGTGGTGATGAGGATGTCGGGCGGGGTGCGCTGCAGCGTGCGCCGCGCGGCGGCCGTGGTGTCGCCCGAGCGCACGCCGACGCTGATCTCCGGCGGCGACAACCCCAGCCGCTTCGCCGTCTGGGTGACGCCCACCAGCGGGGCGCGCAGGTTGCGCTCCACATCCACCGCGAGCGCCTTGAGTGGTGAGACGTAGAGCACCGAGGTCTTGCGCGGGGAGTCCGACGGCTCCCGCGTGGCCAGCTGGTCGATGGCCCAGAGGAACGCCGACAGCGTCTTACCGGAACCGGTCGGCGCGACGACCAGCGTATGTTCCCCGGCCGCGATGGCCTTCCACGCGCCCAGCTGAGCGGCCGTCGGTGCGGGGAACGCACCGTCGAACCACTCCTGGGTGGGGCGGGAGAACTGGTCCATGGACCCCAGTGTGCACCCGGGCACCGACAGGAATCCGGGCCGTGCCGGGCCGGGCGCGACAGGGAGCTAAGGCTGAGCAATCGCGGGACGGTCCCGCACGCCGCGCCGTACGCTTCCATCCGTGCAGAAGGTGCTCCGGCTCGACCTGGTCAGTCACGGCATGACCGAGGCGATGCGCAAAGCACGATTCCCGGTGGACGAGCCGCTGACCGAGTCCGGCCGCCGTGCGGTCGCCGCCTGCGGCCGCCTGCACGCCGCCCGCGTGCTCATGGCGCCCGAGCGCCGCGCCGTCGAAACCGCGGCGTTGCTGGGCCTGCTCGGCGACGAGGACGACCGATTACGCGATATGGACGCCGGGGCGTGGCGCGGCGGCGAGCTCATGTCGGTGCCGCAGGACGAGCTGTACGCCTGGCTCACCGATCCGAAGTTCCGCGGTCACGGCGGGGAGTCGGTCCACGACGTGATCGAGCGAATCAGGGAATGGCTCATCGATATCGTCGTCGAGGGCGTGCCCACCATCGCCGTGACCCATCCGGCGGTGATCCGCTCGGCCCTGCTCGTCGCCCTGGACGCCCCCGCGAAATCGTTCTGGCGCATCGATATTCCCCCGGTCAGCGTCACCCGGATGCACTATCGCGGCGAATGGACCCTGCACTTCAGGGCGTGACCGGCCGCCCGGATTGCACGAGCGCCCGCACCGCGTCGGTGATCAGCCCCGCCGAGAGCGACGGATCGATCGCCCGCTGGATGCCCAGTCCCAACCCCATGCTCAACACCGTGGTGGCCGCGTCCTCGGGCGGCATCGGCAGCCGCATGCCGACCGCCTCGGACAGCGTCTGCAGCTGTGCGGCGACCGTCCCGCGCACCAGCGACAGGCTCGACACCAGCGCCGCCTGCAGCTGCGGATCCTCCCGCGCGACGATCGCGAACTCGAATTCCAGCATCGTCCACCCGACGTCGCCGAGGGTGCGCTCGGCCCAGCCCTGGAATCGGGCGAGCCGCTCGTCGAGGCCCTCGCCGTCCCGGAGCAGCTCGCTCACCTCGGCGAACTTGGTCTCGTGGATATCGGCGAGCACCTCGAGGCACAGCTCGGACTTGGTGCGGAAGTTCGAGTACACCGCGCCCTTGGAGTAGCCCGCCGCCTCGGCCACCCGCTCCAGGCTGGTGCGCGCGTAGCCCTCGGTGAGGAACAGCTCGCGCGCGGTGGCCAGCAGATCGGCCCGGGTGCGGGCCTGACTCTCGGACCGGGTCAGTCGTGCCATGCGGCAATTCTATGTACCGATGGATTCCGGATACCGTCGGTATTTACATTCTGATATGTTCGCAACTATGGGTAACGGCAATCGGCCACAGCGGCGTGGCCTCGCGATCGGGTGCGGCGGCACGCTCGGCGCGGCGTGGATCATCGCGGCGCTGGCCGCCGTGCGCGACGCGCTGGACTGGGATCCGCGGACCGCGGACGTGCTGGTCGGCACGTCGGCCGGTGCGGAGCTGGTGACCATGCTCGGCAGCGGGCTGGGCGTCGACGACCTGGTGGCCATGCAGGACGGCAGCACCACGAATCCGGTGCTGGTGCGGCACCTGCGCGACGAGCCGGGCAGGTTCCCGCCGCTGCCCCGACCGTCGCTGGGCTCGGTGCGAATGGCGTTGCGCGGCAACCGTTCCGGGCAGGGCCTGTTGACCGCGGGAAGCGGCCTGCTGCCGGTCGGCGGCGGCGACGCCGGATGGCTCGAGCGACTGGCGACGGAGCTGAACCCGGGCCGGTCGTGGGTCTCGCATCCGGCGACTTGGCTTGTCGCGATGGACTATTCGACCGGTGCGCGAGTGGCCTTCGGCTCGCCGGGCGCTCCCGCGGCGCCGATCGGTGCCGCGTTGCGCGCCTCGTGGGCGGTGCCGGGTTGGTTCCCGCCCGTATCGATCGGTGGTCGCCGCTACATCGACGGCGGCGCCGCCTCCACCGCCTCGGTGGACCTCCTGGTGCCGCGCGAGCTGGACGAGCTGGTGGTAGTGGCGCCGATGGCCTCGACCGGCCGCATTCCGGCCACCGGCCCCGGTCATCTGCTGGAGCGGCAGATGCGAAATCGCATGAGCGCCAAGCTCGATGCGGAGATCGCCGCGGTGCGCGCGGCCGGTACCAAGGTGCTGCGGGTGGACGCCACCGCCGACGACCTGGCGGTGATGGGACCCAATTTCATGGACGGACGGCGCCGGAAGTCCACGTTCGAGCACAGCCTGCGCAGTACGCGCCGCGCCGTGGAGCAAGGCGTTTTCGTATGAGCGTCCGCGCGACACAGCCGCGCGGGTACGAAAGGACACCAGTATGAGCCTCTTCGGAACCGACTACCCAGCCATCGACCTGCGGGGCGCGCGAATCTTGATTACCGGTGCCGGGCGTGGCATCGGTCAGGCAACCGCGGAACTGTTCGCGGGCAAGGGCGCTCGGGTGGCGATCGCCGATGTCGACGTGGCCGCCGCGCAGGCCGCCGCCGCGGCGCTCGGTGGCAGCGCCCACGAGCTGGATGTGCGCGACCGCGAGCAGTGGGACAAGGTGATCGCCGATCTGGGCGGGGTGGACATCCTGGTCAACAACGCGGGCGTGATGCCCGCCGGTGCCTTCCTCGACGAACCGGATGCGGTGGGGCACACCACGATCGATGTCAACGTGTGGGGGCTGATCCACGGCATGCGGGCGGTGGTGCCGGGGATGATCGAGCGCGGTCGCGGGCACGTGGTGAACGTGGCGTCGCTGGCGGGCAAGATCCCGCTGCCCGGACTGGCCGTGTACAACGCGAGTAAGTTTGCCGCCGTGGGCCTTTCGGCCTCCACACGGCTCGAGTTCGCCGAACACGGCGTCAGCGTCAGCTGCGTGCTGCCCTCGGCCGTGCGTACCCGCCTGTCCTCGGGGTTGACCCTCGGCCACGGCCTGCCGACGGTCGATCCGGAGGACGTCGCGGCCGCCATCGTGAAGACCTGCCGAACCCGCCGCGCCGAGGTCGCCGTCCCGAGTTACCTCAACCCCATCGATGTCGCCCTGGCCGCCGCCCCCGAACCCGCGGTGCGCCTGGTCCGCCGCCTCTTCGACGGCGACCGCGCCCTGCACCCCTCCGACGAGCGGACCCGCGCCGCCTACGAGGCGCAGGTCCGCGCCATCGCCAAGGCTCCGGACGAGAGCTGAGCGGTCAGCCGAACCGGATGCCCTGGGCGAGGGGTAGGTCGGGGGAGTAGTTGACGGTGTTGGTGGCGCGGCGCATGTAGGCCTTCCAGGAGTCGGAGCCGGATTCGCGCCCGCCGCCGGTGTGCTTCTCGCCGCCGAAGGCGCCGCCGATCTCGGCGCCCGAGGTGCCGATATTGACGTTGGCGATGCCGCAGTCGGAGCCGTCGGCGGCCAGGAAGCGCTCGGCCTCGCGCTGGTCGCCGGTGAAGATGGCCGACGAAAGCCCTTGCGGCACACCGTTGTGCAGGGCGATCGCGGAGTCCAGATCGTGGTAGGTGAGCACGTAGAGGATGGGTGCGAAGGTCTCCTCGCGCACCACGGCGGTCTGGGCGGGCATGCGCACGATCGCCGGGCGCACGTAGTAGGAGTCCTCGCCCGTGACCATCACACGCTCCGCGCCGCACAGCAATTCGCCGCCGTCCTGCACGGCGCGGGCGATCGCGTCCTGCATCGACCGGTACGCGCGCTCGTTGATCAGCGGACCCACCAGTACGCCGTCGTCGAGCGGATTGCCCACGCGCAGTTGGTGGTACGCCTGCTCGATCCGGTTCAGCAGCGGGCCGACGATATCCGCGTGCACGATAAGCCGCCGCAGCGTCGTGCACCGCTGCCCCGCGGTGCCCGCGGCGGCGAAAACGACACCGCGCGTGGCCAATTCCAGATCCGCGGAGGAGGTGACGACCGCCGCGTTGTTGCCGCCGAGCTCCAGCAGGCAGCGGCCGAACCGGCCCGCTACCCGCGGCCCGACCGCGCGCCCCATCCGGACCGACCCGGTGGCGCTGACCAGGGCGACCCGCTCGTCGTCGACCAGGCGCTCGCCGACCTCCACCGCGCCCTGGATCAGCTGATGAACATCCGGGTCCGCGCCGACCTCCACGGCCGCCCGACGCAGCAGCGTGTGACAGGCCAGCGCCGTCAACGGCGTTGTCTCCGAAGGCTTCCACACCACGGTGTCCCCGCACACCAGCGCGATCGCGGTGTTCCACGACCACACCGCCACCGGGAAGTTGAACGCCGACAGCACCCCGACCACGCCGAGCGGATGCCAGGTCTCCATGAGCCGGTGCCCGGGCCGCTCGGAGGGCATGGTGCGCCCGTAGAGCTGGCGCGACAACCCCACCGCGAACTCGCAGATGTCGATCATCTCCTGCACCTCGCCCCGGGCCTCCGCGCTGATCTTGCCGACCTCGAGCGTCACCAGCTCGCCGAGTTCGGTGATGTGCTCGGCGAGCAACTGTCCCAGCCGTCGCACCACGGCGGCCCGCTGCGGCGCGGGTACCGTGCGCCAGGACCGAAAAGCGTTGGCCGCCTTGCCGATCGCTTCGTCGACCGCCCTGCCCGAACTGGGTTGCAGGCTCGCCAGCTCGCCGCCGGTGATCGGGGTGCGCACCGTCAGCGGGCCGGGTTCCGGGCGGGCGGCGCCCAGGGCCGCGAGCAGATGTTCGGCGCGGGAGCGCAATTCGCGAGTTGCGGGGGCGGTGAGTGCGGGTGTCATGCGATGCTCCGTATTCGACGGTGGTGTGCGTGCCTGGCGTTTCTGCCACGAGTCCGGGTCGCTGAGTTAGCCTTCGCTGATGGCTGATGCACCGGCGAAACCTGCCCTGGACGACATCGATCGACTGCTGATTCGCGAGTTGATGGCCGACGGCCGGGCCACGCTCTCCAATCTGGCGGAGAAGGCGAACCTGTCGGTGTCGGCGGTGCAGTCCAGGGTGCGGCGGCTCGAGGCGCGCGGGGTGATCCGCGGCTACACCGCCAAGGTCGATCCCGAGGCGCTGGGGCAGATGCTGTCGGCATTCGTCGCGATCACTCCTCTCGACCCCTCGCAGCCCGACGACGCGCCCGCGCTGCTGCAGCACATTCCCGGCATCGAGGAGTGCCACTCCGTGGCCGGCGAGGAGAGCTACGTGCTGCTGGTGCGGGTGGCCTCACCGCGGCACCTCGAGCAGCTGTTGCAGGAGATCCGCGCGACCGCCAACGTCAGAACCCGAAGCACCATCATTCTGCAGACATTCTACGACAGATGATGCTCGATCGTAATCTTTCCGGAAACCCGTAGCGAAACCGTAAATATTTACGTAACCTGCTGATGTGACCCTCGAACTGGAGCGCCCCGGGACGGTTGCCGACAACACGCTGGTCACCCCCTCTCGGGTCCACGAAATCCTGTCCGCGAACATCCTGGCCGACGGGTTCGACCTGGTGTTGGATCTGCGCGCCTCGCGTGGCCGACGACTGATCGACGCCCGCGACGGCACCGGCTATCTCGACATGTTCGGCTTCTTCGCGTCCTCGGCGCTGGGCATGAACCACCCCGCGCTGGCCGACGACGCGGACTTCCGGGCCGAGCTCACAACCGCCGCGCTGAACAAGCCGAGCAACTCCGACATCTACACCGTCGAGATGGCCCGGTTCGTGGATACCTTCGCGCGGGTGCTGGGCGATCCCGCGCTGCCGCACCTGTTCTTCGTCGACGGTGGCGGGCTCGCGGTCGAGAACGCGCTGAAGGCGGCCTTCGACTGGAAGAGTCGGCACAACGAAATGCACGGGCGCCCAGCCGAACTGGGCACGCGCGTGCTGCATCTGACCGGTGCGTTCCACGGCCGCACCGGCTACACCCTGTCGCTGACCAACACCGACCCGGTGAAGACGGCCCGCTTCCCGAAGTTCGACTGGCCGCGCCTGGACACGCCGTACCTGTCCGAGGGCGTCGACATCGAGGCGGCCGAGGCGCGGGCGCTGGCGCAGGCCCGCGCCGCCTTCGCCGAGTTCCCGCACGACATCGCCTGCTTCATCGCCGAGCCCATCCAGGGCGAGGGCGGGGATCGGCACCTGCGCCCGGAGTTCCTGCGGGCGATGCAGCGGCTGTGCTACGACCACGACGCGCTGTTCGTGCTCGACGAGGTGCAGACCGGCGTCGGCCTCACCGGCAGCATGTGGGCCTACCAGCAGCTCGGCCTGCGTCCGGACGTGGTGGCCTTCGGTAAGAAGACCCAGGTCTGCGGCGTGATGGCCGGTGGGCGCGTCGATGAGGTTCCCGACAACGTCTTCGCCGTCAGTTCCCGGCTGAACTCCACCTGGGGCGGAAATCTTACGGATATGGTGCGGTCGCGCCGGATCTTCGAGGTGATCGAGAGCCAGGACCTGCCCGAACGCGCCGGTCGCCTGGGCGCGCACCTGCTGGACCGCCTCACCGAGCTGGCGCGGCGTCATCCGGAGGTCACCGACCCGCGCGGGCGCGGGCTGATGTGCGCGGTCACGCTGTCCTCGGCGGGGCGGCGGGACGCGGTCGTGACCGCGCTGCGCGAGCGCGAGCACGTGCTGATCCTCGGCACGGGTGAGCGCGGCATCCGCTTCCGCCCGCCGCTCACGGTCACCGTCGACGAACTCGACGAGGCCGTGGACGCGCTGGACCGCGTGCTGGGTTCCTGAACGATGCCGCACGGCCGAGCGGCCACCGTGACAGATTCGTAGCGCGACATCGCTGAAAAGTTGCTGTCAAAGGCGATGCGGCCCTCTACTATTCGCCGCATGTCGATTTGCCGCGACGACGTTTCGGCCCGGTGCGGCGCATGACCGCACCCCGAGCGCGCCTGGGAATCCTTGCCGCCGTAGTCGTACTGGCCGGTTGCTCATCGAGTGAGGTGGACAAGAAAGGGCCGGACGAGCCCACTTCCGCGTCGGTAGCCACCTCCGGTGCCGAGGCGTCGCCGATCGCGGCGAACCTGCTGCCGGGCATGCCGCCGCCGGTGTCGGCCACCGATGTCTACGCCGGTGCCCGGGAATTGAGCCCCACGGTGGCCGACCATTTGCCCAGGGTCTACGTGCCCAACAGCAAGTCGCACACCGTATCCGTGATCGATCCGGCCACCTTCGAGGTGATCGACACCTATTCGTCGCAGGGCGAGGAACCGCAGCACGTGGTGCCCTCCTACGACATGCAGACGCTGTACGCGACCAACGACCTGCCGATCGGCGGCGGCAGCCTGATGCCGATCGACCCGCGCACCGGACAGGCCGGTGACCCGCTGCCCGTGCGCGACCCGTACAACATGTACTTCACGCCCGACGGCCGCTACGCCCTCGTGGTCGCCGAGGCGGACAAGTCCCTGGACTTCTACGACCCGCGCACCTGGCAGCAGGTCAACGCCATCCCCGTGCCCGACTGCGCCGGGGTCGACCACATGGACTTCACCGCCGACGGCCGCTTCGCCCTGGCCAGCTGCGAATTCGCCGGACGCATGGCGGTGATCGACATCGCCGCGCTGCGGCTGGTGCGGATGATCGACCTGCCGGGCGGGCGGGAGGGCATGCCGCAGGACGTGAAGCTGTCCCCGGACGGGTCGACCTTCTTCATCGCCGACATGATGGCCGACGGCATGTACACCGTCGACGCCAAGACCTTCGACGTCACCGGCCACATCCCGACCGGTAAGGGCGCGCACGGGCTGTACGTCACCCGCGACTCGCGCCAGATGATCATCACCAATCGCGGCGAGGGCAGCCTGTCGGTGTGGGATTTCGCGTCCCGCGGGCTCGTGCACAAGTGGCACATTCCCGGCGGCGGCAGTCCGGATATGGGGAATCTCTCCGCCGACGGCCGGGTGTTCTGGGTCGCCGGGCGCCACCACGACGAGGTGTACGCGATCGACATCGTCGACTGGAAGCTGTTGGCGCGCATCCCCGTCGGCCACGGCCCGCACGGATTGACGGTGTGGCCGCAGCCGGGACGCTATTCGACCGGGCACACCGGGGTGATGCGCTGATCGTCCGCCCGGCGCAATTGTGAACCTCTCCGGCCGTGCACCTGGAATCCGAATTTCCGCGGCGTGACAGAAGAGGGTTTTCCTGCCACTCACCGCCTCTCACCAGCGGTTTTCTACTGGCGGACGGCCAATAGCAGTACTCGCGAGTAGCCCCTACTGGAATTTCCCGCCGCTCTGGCACTGGTTACACTCCGGGGCATGACGAGTGTCCAGCAGCAGCCTTCGCCGGGTTCGGCGGGCGCCCCCGATATCCACACCACCGCTGGGAAGCTGGCTGATCTGCGCAATCGGCTGGAAGAGGCACAGCACCCGATGGGTGAGGCCGCGGTCGACAAGGTCCACGCCAAGGGCAAGATGACCGCGCGCGAGCGCATTCTGGCGCTGCTGGACGAGGGCTCGTTCGTCGAGATGGACGCGCTGGCGCGGCATCGCAGCGTGAACTTCGGCCTGGAGAACAACCGCCCGCTGGGCGACGGCGTGGTCACCGGCTACGGCACCGTCGACGGCCGCGACGTGTGCATCTTCAGCCAGGACGTCACCGTCTTCGGCGGCAGCCTCGGCGAGGTGTACGGCGAGAAGATCGTCAAGGTGCAGGATCTGGCGCTCAAGACCGGCCGCCCGCTGATCGGCATCAACGAGGGCGCCGGGGCTCGCATCCAGGAGGGTGTGGTCTCGCTCGGCCTCTACGGCGAGATCTTCCACCGCAACATTCAGGCCTCCGGCGTGATCCCGCAGATCTCGCTGATCATGGGCCCGGCGGCGGGCGGCCACGTCTACTCGCCCGCGCTGACCGACTTCGTGGTCATGGTCGACCAGACCAGCCAGATGTTCATCACCGGCCCCGACGTCATCAAGACCGTCACCGGCGAGGAAGTCACCATGGAGGAGCTGGGCGGCGCCCACACCCATATGGTGAAATCCGGTGCGGCGCACTACGTTGCCTCCGGCGAGCAGGACGCGCTGGACTACGTCAAGGATCTGCTGAGCTACCTGCCCAGCAACAACCGCGCCGAGGCGCCGCGCTTCCCCGCCAGCGACCCGATCGACGGTGCGATCGAGGACTCGCTGACCGAGGAGGATCTCGAGCTCGACACGCTGATCCCGGACTCGCCGAACCAGCCCTACGACATGCACGAGGTCATCCGCCGTCTGCTCGACGACGACGAATTCCTCGAGGTCCAGGCCGAGCGCGCGATGAACGTCATCGTCGGCTTCGGCCGCATCGATGGCCGCAGCGTCGGCATCGTGGCCAACCAGCCCACCCAGTTCGCCGGATGCCTGGATATCGACGCCTCGGAGAAGGCCGCGCGGTTCGTGCGCACCTGCGATGCGTTCAACGTCCCGATCATCACGCTGGTCGACGTGCCGGGCTTCCTGCCGGGCACCGATCAGGAGTTCAACGGCATCATCCGCCGCGGCGCCAAGCTGCTCTACGCCTACGGCGAGGCCACTGTGGGCAAAATCACCATCATCACCCGCAAGGCCTACGGCGGCGCCTACGACGTGATGGGCTCCAAGCACATGGGCGCCGACGTCAACCTGGCGTGGCCCACCGCCCAGATCGCGGTGATGGGTGCCTCGGGCGCCGTCGGATTCGTCTACCGCAAGCAGCTGGCGCAGGCCGCCTCCGAGGGCGCCGACGTCGATGCGCTGCGGCTCGAGCTGCAGAACGAGTACGAGGACACCCTCGTCAACCCGTACGTGGCGGCCGAGCGCGGCTATGTCGACGCGGTCATCCCGCCCTCGCACACCCGCGGCCAGATCGTCTCGGCGCTGCGGCTGCTGGAACGAAAGATGGTGACGTTGCCGCCGAAGAAACACGGCAACATTCCGCTCTGATCCAGCGATACGCGAGGCAGCGGAGGCACACTGCAGTTGTGAGAAACAACAGCATCTCGCGCGTAAGTGCCTCATCCGAGCAAAGATGGTAAGGACAGGCCCTGCGGGGTTCCCGGCGCAGGACAGGAGGAGCTGGCGCTGTGACGGCTGTAGCTGATGAAGAGGTATTGCGGGCTGCCGAACTGGATCTGTCGGTCGACGAGCTCGTCGCGATGGAACCGGTGGCGGCCGATGCCGAATCGAACGCGGGACCCGTCATCCGGATCCTGAAGGGCTCGCCCACCGACGACGAGGTCGCCGCCCTGGTGTGCGTGCTGGCCGCCGCCGCGGCGAACTCCGCTGCGACACCCGGCGATACGGGCCCGGCCGACCAGTGGGGCAGGCCGACGCTCATGCACCGCGGGACGTCGCCGTTCTCGCCGTACGCCTTCCCGTACCTGTCGCACCTGCGCGACTGACGTGACCGAGTTCGTCCTGGGCTCTGCCTCGCCCGCGCGGCTGCAGGTGCTGCGGTCGGCGGGTCTGGCGCCGCTGGTGCGGGTCTCGGATGTGGACGAGGATGCGGTGGCCGCGGCGCTGCCGCCCGATACCGCACCCGAGGAGGTCGTCACCGCCCTGGCGCGGGCGAAGGCGCGGAGCGTCGCCGCGTCGCTGATCGCGGAGTCCGCCGATGTCGTCGCGGATTGCGTAGTGGTGGGCTGTGATTCGATGCTGCTGGTGAACGGCGTGCTGCAGGGTAAGCCCCTGACGCCGGAGGTGGCCCGGGCGCGCTGGGCCGAGATGGCCGGGGGGAGCGCGGATCTGCTGACGGGGCACAGCGTGCTGCGGCTCGAGAACGGCACGGTGACGGCGGAGGCCGTCGACTGCAGTGGCACCACCGTGCATTTCGCCAAGCCCGAACCCGAGGAGCTGGAGGCCTATCTCGCCTCCGGTGAGCCCCTGCAGGTGGCGGGCGCCTTCACCCTGGACGGTCGCGGCGGCTGGTTCGTCGACCGCATCGAGGGCGATCCGTCGAGCGTGATCGGGATCGGGCTACCGCTGTTGCGTCGACTGCTTGCCGGCGTGGGAGTCGGGGTTGCGCAATTGTGGGTCGGCACGTAGCTGCGGGGCGACCCGGCCGCCGGCCGGTGCTGCCAGCCGCGGTTCGCCGTCCTGCCGCATATCCGGCAGTTCGGCCGGATCCGGCAGCAGCGTGTTCTCCAGCGCCTCCAGGCGGGCCACGCACATCTCCGGCTCCACGAACGGATGCAGGCGCACGTTCACCGTGTCGCGGCCGCCGTTGCGGTCGAGAATCTCTCGCATCAGGCCCAGGTGTACGCCGCACACCACCTCGGAGTGGGTGCGGGCCAGATCGCGCAGCGGGCAGGCGGTCAGGCGGATCGTGACCTGTTCGTCGGTCTCGGACGAGGGATCGCGCTCGGGGGCGAAGCCGAGTTCGGACATCGTCGTCACCGTGACGTCCTTGGCGTCGTCGAGCGAGGCGATCGGCTGATCGAGCGACTCCAGCTTGGCGCCCCAGGCGCGCCCGGCGGCGATGGCCGCATCCGAGCGGCGGCGCGGATCGCTGCCGAGCTGATCGGCCAGCACCTGCGCGAGATCCTGATAGCCGACCGATCGCTGGACGGCGGTGTAGCCGATGCGCGGACGGCCGCGACCGCGCGGCGGTTGCTGGAATTGCCGAACCAGCGACTCGCGGGTCAATACGTCCAGGTGGAAGCGGACGGTCGTGACATGTTGCCCGGTAACTCTGGCGAGTTCCTGGGCATCGAGAGGCTCGCTGGCGCCACGTAGGATCGCGAGCAGGCGCCGTCGTGGCCAAGAATCAGACATAGCTCACCCCTCCTCCCGGGAGACTTTATCGGATGAGGCTGCGACTTATTCGCTCTTCACCCGATTCGTGATGTGAAACCGGTTGCTGTAACTGTTCGCACCTACGATCGGAGTGGAACTGCTGACCACCCGTCAACCACGCGTGAAGGACCAAACACCGTGCCCGTCGCCCCGGACCCTCATCCATCCTTCGGCTCCCACGCACACCCTCACCGACTAGTAACCACGGAATGGCTGTCGGCAAACATCGGCGCGCCGGGGCTCAAGATCGTGGAGTCCAACGAGGACGTACTGCTGTACGACATCGGGCATGTGCCCGGCGCCATCAAGATCGACTGGCGGGCTGAGCTTACCGACCCGAATGCGAGGGACGTCATCGACGGTGCCCGTTTCGCCGAATTGATGCGAGCTAAGGGTATCGAGCGCGAGGACACGGTGGTCGTCTACGGCGACAAGGCCAATGGCACGGCGGCCGCCACGCTGTGGGTATTCGACCTGTTCGGGCATCCTGACGTGCGGCTTCTCGACGGCGGGCGGGACGCGTGGATCTCCGAGGAGCGCGACACCACCTTCGAGGTGCCCGATGTCGGGCTGGGCGAGTATCCGGTGGTCGATCGCGACGACAAGCGGGCGCGGGTGTTTCTGGACGAGGTGCGGACGCGGCTGGGGCAGTCGCTGATCGATGTGCGGGTGGCGGAGGAGTACAGCGGCGAGCGGGCTCGCATCACCGATCGCCCCGAGGAGCAGTCGCTGCGTGCGGGCCACATTCCGACGGCGGTGAACATCCCGTGGACGGCCGCGGTCGCCGCGGACGGGCGATTCCGGTCCCGGGCGGAGCTGGAGAGCATCTACGCGGCCGCTCTCGACGCGGCCGAAACGGTCGCCTACTGCCGGATCGGCGAGCATTCGGCGCATACCTGGTTCGTGCTGACCTATCTGCTGGGCTGCGACAGCGTGCGCAATTACGACGGGTCGTGGACGGAATGGAGTAATGCCGTGCGGACGCCGATCGTCACGGGAGTCGAGCCCGGAAGTACATCCCCATTGACGGTGTAAACCACCGTCTTGATGGTGTGATTGTGTCGCTACTGCCCGGTAGCCCCTAGCCCGGTTCGGCGTCTGTTGGCAGACTGCCTACACTCGCTCCAGACGAAAGTTGTCCAAAGCACAGGAGGCGCAGTGCCCAGCCATGCCAACGCGCAGATCACCAAGGTTCTGATTGCCAATCGGGGCGAGATCGCGGTGCGTGTGATCCGGGCCGCCAAGGATGCCGGTATCGCGAGTGTCGCGGTGTATGCGGAACCGGATGCCGAAGCGCCGTTTGTGAAGCTCGCGGATGAGGCGTTCGCGCTCGGTGGGCAGACGTCGGCGGAGTCGTATCTGGTGTTCGACAAGATTCTCGACGCCGCGCGCAAGTCCGGCGCTGACGCCATTCATCCGGGCTACGGGTTTCTTTCGGAGAATGCTGATTTCGCGCAGGCCGTGATCGACGCGGGGCTGATCTGGATCGGGCCGTCGCCACAGTCGATCCGGGATCTGGGTGACAAGGTGACCGCCCGGCACATCGCCGAGCGGGCCCAGGCGCCGATGGCGGCGGGGACGAAGGATCCGGTCAAGGACGCGACCGAGGTTGTGGAGTTCGCGAAGAAGTACGGCGTGCCGGTGGCGATCAAGGCCGCCTTCGGTGGTGGCGGTCGCGGCATGAAGGTCGCGCACACCATCGAGGAGATTCCCGAGCTGTTCGAGTCCGCGACCCGTGAGGCCACTGCCGCGTTCGGGCGTGGTGAGTGCTTCGTGGAGCAGTACTTGGACAAGGCGCGTCATGTCGAGGCGCAGGTGCTGGCGGATCAGCACGGGAACGTGATCGTGGCCGGGACGCGTGACTGTTCGTTGCAGCGGCGGTTCCAGAAGCTTGTCGAGGAGGCGCCCGCGCCGTTCCTGTCCGACGAGGTGCGGTCGAAGATCCACGAGAGCGCGAAGCGGATTTGCCGCGAGGCCGGGTACTACGGCGCGGGCACCGTCGAATACCTGGTACAGGGCGAGACGGTGTCGTTCCTCGAGGTGAACACCCGTCTCCAGGTGGAGCATCCGGTGACCGAGGAGACCTCGGGGATCGACCTGGTGCGCTGGCAGTTCCGTATCGCCGAGGGGCGTGAGCTGACGATCACCGAGGATCCGACGCCGCGCGGGCATGCGATCGAGTTCCGGATCAACGGTGAAGACGCGGGCCGCAACTTCCTGCCCGCGCCGGGGCCGGTGACGGTATACAAGGAGCCGTCGGGTCCGGGTGTGCGGATGGATTCCGGTGTGGTGGCCGGGAGTGTGATCGGCGGGCAGTTCGATTCGATGCTGGCCAAGCTGATCGTGACCGGCGAGAACCGCACGCAGGCGCTGGAGCGGGCGCGGCGCGCCCTGGACGAGTACGTGGTCGAGGGCCTGGCGACGGTGATTCCGTTCCACCGCCACATCGTGTCCAACCCGGCGTTCATCGGCGACGGCACCAAGTTCGACGTCTACACCAAGTGGATCGAGACCGATTGGGACAACCCGATCGAGCCCTACGCCGGCGCGCAGCCGATCGAGGAGGACGAGGACGCCGCGCGGCAGACCGTGGTCGTCGAGGTCGGCGGACGCCGCCTCGAGGTGTCGCTGCCCGGGCAGTTCACCGTCGGTGCGGGCGCGGCCGGTGCCGCGGGCAACGGTGCGGGTGTCATCCGCAAGAAGCCCAAGCCGCGCAAGCGGGGCGGGGCGGGAGCCTCCGCGGCGTCCGGTGATTCGGTGACCGCGCCCATGCAGGGCACCGTCGTCAAGGTCGCCGTCGAGGAAGGGCAGTCCGTCGAGGCGGGCGACCTGATCGTGGTCCTCGAGGCCATGAAGATGGAGAATCCGGTCAACGCCCACAAGGCGGGCGTCGTCACCGGCCTGACGATCGCGGCCGGTGCCGCCATCACCCAGGGCACCGTCCTGGCCGAAATCAAGTAGACCACACCGCTTTTCACGGGCCCGCCCGCTCCCCCGAGCGAGCGGGCTCGTGTCATATCCGAACCCGCATCGCCCGGCAGACTCCCGCCTTTCTCCGTGCCCGCATCGCTACGCGACCCGGGCTGTGGTGGTCGTAGCGGGCGTATGAAGGCGGTACGTGGTTACCGAGGGCTGTTGCCGTTCGGGGGAGGGAAAGGTAGGCCCGGGATCTCGAAGGTTGGGAAGGGGATCTGGAAAGTTTGGGTGGGGAAGGGGATCTGGAAGGTTTGGCTGGGTAGCGGGGTCCAACCGGGGGGTGGCCAGTTGTTTCCGGTCTGTTGGGGGCTCGGGGTGGTCTGGGGCCGGGTGTTCGGTGCGTTGTTCGTGGTGGCGGTGACGGTGCTGCGCTGACTCGGCTGGTTGCCACCGGTTTCGGTCAGCAGCGCCGTGCATGCGGCAATCGCGGCCAACCCGGCGACACCGACCCCGACCAGAATCGTCGCCGTCTTGACGATCGAGCGCCGACGGCGCGGCGGCTGCCGCCGAACCGGCGGCTCGCCCGGGATGGCGCCTCCCAGGCGCGTGTCGACCAGCGTCGGGCGGGGGGGGGGCGCCGCCCCCCCCCGCAAGGAAAGAGGGGGGCGCCCACCCGGATTTATGCCGGGGGGCACCCATTAAAGAAACAAACCGCGGGGGGGGGGCGGCCCGCCCGGCGCGGCC
>NZ_JARWQD010000159.1 GCF_029869545.1 Nocardia wallacei
GGGGGGGGCCGGGCCCCGCCCCGGGCGCGGCGGGGGGCGGGCCGCCGGGGGGCTCCCCCGGGGGGTACCCCGCGGCGGCGGCCGCCCCGGGCGGGGGCGGCCGACAGCAGCCTGCTGGTGGTGCGGGAGCGGCTCGTCGCCGACGGGCTGCGCGAAACGGTCAGCGTCGAGAATCTGGGCCGCGAGCCCACCGCGGTGACGCTCGAACTGCATGCCGACGCCGATTTCGTGGACCTGTTCGCGGTCAAGGAGGGGCGCGAGGGCCACGGGCGGGCCGAGGTCATGGTCACCGACAGCGAGCTGCTGCTCAACGATCGGTCCGACCGGTCCCGCGGCATGGCGATCTCGTCGTCGGAGCCGCCCTCGGTGCTGCCGGGGTCGCTGCTGTGGCGGGTGGTGGTCCCGGCCGGCGGGCATTGGAGCACCGAGATCCTGGCCCAGCCGACCCTGGCCAACCAGCGCGTCAGCCTGCCGCTGCGGCCCGGCGAGCATTACGAGCGCAGCGAACCCGGCCGCAAGATCGAGGCATGGCGCGACACCGCGACCAAGCTCACCACGGGCGACCCGCTGCTCACCGCGGTCCTGCAGCGGACCGAGAGCGACCTGGGCGCCCTGCAGATCCACGACGACTCCCACGACGGTCGCACCTTCGTCGCGGCCGGTGCCCCCTGGTTCATGACCCTGTTCGGGCGCGACAGCCTGCTCACGGCGTGGATGGCGCTGCCGCTGGACGTCGGCCTCGCGATGGGCACCATGCAGCGGCTGGCCGAGCTGCAGGGGCAGCGGGTGGATCCGCTCACCGAGGAGGAACCGGGCCGGATCATGCACGAGATCCGGCGCGGGCCCTCCGGCGGGCTGGCGCTGGGCGGCGAGACCTATTACGGAACCGTCGACGCCACACCGCTTTTCGTGATGCTGCTGGCGGAGGTGCGGCGCTGGGGTGCGCCCGCGGAGGCGGTGCAGGCCCTGCTGCCCGCCGCCGACGCCGCGCTGGACTGGATCACGCACTTCGGTGACCGCGACGGCGACGGGTTCGTCGAGTACCAGCGCGCCACCGATCGCGGCCTGATCAACCAGGGCTGGAAGGACAGCTTCGACGGCATCAACGATGCCGCGGGCCACCTGGCGGAGGCGCCGATCGCGCTGTGCGAGGTACAGGGTTACGTGTACGGCGCGTTACTGGCGCGCGCCGAGCTGGCCGACGAGTTCGGCGACGCGGCCACCGCCACCCGGATGCGCGAGCACGCCGCGCAGCTGCGCACCAAGTTCGGCGAGGCGTTCTGGCTGCCCGAAAGGGGTTGGTACGCGGTCGCTCTGGACGGGAGCAAGCGCCGCGTCGACGCGCTCACCAGCAATGTCGGGCACTGCCTGTGGTCGGGTATCGCCACCGACGAGCAGGCCGCGCAGATCGTGCGGCGGCTGGCGACACCGGCGATGGATTCCGGATTCGGTTTGCGCACACTGGCTTCCGATATGGGCGCGTTCAATCCGATGAGCTACCACAACGGTTCGGTGTGGCCGCACGACACCGCGATCGCGGTGGCCGGGCTGCTGCGCTACCGGCACATCCCGGGCGCGGTCGAGCTGGCCACCCGGCTGGCCGACGGGCTGCTGGACGCCGCCGCGGCCTTCGGCGGGCGGCTGCCCGAATTGTTCTGCGGTTTCCCGCGTTCCAAGTTCGCGGCGCCGGTGCCGTATCCGACCTCGTGCTCCCCGCAGGCATGGGCCAGCGCCGCCCCGCTGCTGCTGGTCCGCTCGTTCCTCGGCCTGGATCCGGATGCCCCGCGCCGCACCCTCACCGTGCTCCCGCACCTGCCGCCCCGCTGGGGCCGCGTCGAACTCACCGATCTGCGCCTCGGCGGCTCGGTGATCGACCTGGCGGTGGACGGCGACCACATCACCGCCTCGAACCTGCCCGACGATTGGCGGCTGATCACGCACTGAGCCGATCACCAGCCGCTGTCGGTGATGCCCTTGCTGCCACTGTCGAAGTCGATCTCGTCCACATCGGTGAACTGCATATCGGAATCATCTGTGCCGGAACGCCGTTCGGGTGAGTCGGGCGGTGCCGTCGATACCGGTGGGGCAACCGGCATGCGCTGGGTGAGGTCGGGCAGGCCCTCGATCAGATCCGACAGCTTCGGCAACCGCGCACGCTGGGCCTGCAGCGGCTGCATGAGTTCGGAGGTCTTCCGTGTCATTTCCGCGGCGGCCTGCTGTGCGGCCTCGGTGACTCCGCGAGCTATTTCGGGGTAATCGAGATCGCCGATATCGGAGGCGAATCGGGTCTCGATCACGACGCCGTCGGCATTCACCGTCACCATGATCTTCTTGCGGCGAGCGGTTCCGGTCGCGGTCAGCCGTGCCCGGCGCTCGTGGATGTCGGCAATGGTCTGTACTTGATCATCGAATGCCGTCAGAAGTTCGGCCAGTTCCCTTTTGGCATGTTCATTCGACACGGTTGCTACCGGAAACCGTCGGCGCTGGTGCGGTCGGTATCGCCGTGCAGTTTCGAGGATTTCTGCTGGCCGTCACCGTGTTCCGAGGAATGATCCGCGAGATTGCCCGTAAGTTTCTTCAGATTCCGGCGTGCGGCCTCGTATCCGTTGTTGTTCTCGCCGTTCGCGAATCGATCACCGTACTGATCGCTGCCCCACGGGGTGCCCTTGCCCTCCGCGGCCGTCTGCAGCGTGGTGAGCGCATCGGCGATCCGGTCGCTGACCAGCTTGGCCTTCTCGGCCGCCTGCCGCTGCAGCTCGGGATCTGTTTCGACGTTCCTACCGGTCATGACGGTGGACCCTCCTCCCCTGAAGTAATTTCCGACCATAACTCCGATTCACCGCACGGGCAATGCCGGAGATGACGGATGTGTGCCGCGATTTCTCGGGGGTTGAAATCTCCGACATCCTTGTGCCACAGTCGATTTTCGGGCGGAAATTGTTCGCCAGGGGGTGTCTGTGAGTCCGGTCGGAATGGTGGGTTCGCCGTGGTGATCTGGAAACCGCCGCTGGCGGACGGACTCGGCTGGCTGGTCGGAATGGAATGGCCGGACGGTAACGAGGACCTGATGTGGGGGCTCGCCGACGATTGGCGCGCGGCGGCAACTTCGCTGTCCGACATAGATTCCGATATCGACACCGCGATCGCGGCCATCCGGGCCGCCTACCCGCAGGGCTCCGGCGGGGAGGCGATGATCAAACAGCTGCAGGCGATGCGGGACGGTGAGGGCTCGGTCGACGAGCTGGTGAAATGGTTCAACAGCGTGGCCGAGACCGCGGACTCGACCGGCACCGAGCTCGAGTACACCAAGCTGATGTTCCACTCGACGCTGGTGCTGCTGGCGCTGGAAATCGCTGCGGCGTGGTTGTTTCCGCCGACCGCTCCGGCCACCGAGGCGGCGCTGATCGCCGGTACCCGCGTCGGTGTGCGGGTGATGATCCGGCAGCTGCTGTCGCGCATCGGCCAACTGGGACTGAAGAATTCGATCGCGGCGGCGTTGAAATCGCAGTTCACCAAGCGACTGATGATCCACATGGCGATCGACGGCGGCATGAACGCGGTGCCGGATGCCGCGATCCAGGGCTACCAGACGATGTTCGGGCGTCGCGACAAGGTCGACTGGGGTCAGGTGGCGGTCTCCGGAGTCTCGGGCGCGGCGGGCGGGATGCTCGGGGCGGGCGTCGGCAAGGCGGCGCTGGGGCCGATGGGAAAAGTGTTCGGCGACAAGATGCTCGGTAAGCGTTCGATGGCCGACCGCGCGGCCGGTGCGCTCGGCGGCGCCGCCAACGCGATGGGGGCCTGGGCGGCGACCGGGGCGATGACCGGCCAGTGGCATTTCGATCCCCGGATGGTCACCGCGGGTATGGTGCCGGGCGCGATGCACGGCGCCGGACACGGTCTCGGGCCGGGCATGCGGGATGCTCCGAGTCCGCTCGGCAAGACGAATTTCGACGGCGGTGCCATGCGTCCCGAGGGGGCGTCGCCACTTTCCGATGGCGCGGCGGCCAATCCCCGCTCCACTCCGGACGACAGCGGCGCACCGGGACAGGATGTCGCGCCGGTCGGGCACGACGGCGGTAGCGGTCCCGTCGACCGCGGTGGCCCCCCGCCCGCCGAAACCCGCCCCGCGGCAGCCGATCCCGGAGGATCACCCGACCACTCCCCGCCGGCCCGCGCCGGAGACGGCTCCTCCCGGACCGATCCCGGCGATCAGGGCTACGGCGGTTCGACGGGCGAGCGCCCGGCCCACGACGGCACGGGCGAGCGGTCCGTGCGCGACGTGGGGGACGAGCTGTCGATGCATGACGGGATGGGCGGACAGCCCGTGCACGACGGCCCTAGTGACCGGGCAGTTCAGCCGGACACCGGTGAACAGCCCGCACCCTACGGTTCCGGCGCGACAATGCCGCACGACGGACCCGGCGTGCCGCCGAGCGGCGATGGCTCCACCGGGCGGCCCCCGCCGCCGGAGACGGTCCCCGGCGACAACGGATCGGTCACGGGGAAAGGGGAATTCGGCAGCGCTCCGCGTCAGGGCTCCGGTCCGGATGCCTCCGTCGGCGACCGGGGTATCGGCGACACCGATCCGGTAAGCGATTCCCGACCCGAGGCCCACGATGTCCCGGAACCCACGCCACCCTCGGTGGACCGCCCCTTCGTATCACCCGACACCCACCCGGCCGGTGCGACACCCCTGGGCACCGAACCTGTTGCCGCCAGGGGAGATTCACCGGCAGCACCACCGCCCGACCGAACACCACCCCTCGGCACGGACCGCCCCACCGACCCCGCCCCGTTCGCTCCACCCCCCGAACCTCGCCCCGCGGCGAACACACCTGCAGCACGACCTGATTCGACCACCCCCGCCCGCCCGGACACCTCAACCCCGGCGCGGCCAGTCGATGCCAGCAGTCCTACGCGAGTCAGAGACACGAGCAACCCAGCGCGCATGGCCGATACGAGCAGCCCGGCCCGCCCAAGCGATACCAGCAGTTCTTCGCGCGCGGGTGACGCTTCGCGCAGCACCGGCTTGCCCGGCGATGCGGGGCCGTCCGGCTCACCGATGCATGCGCGCAGCACCGGGGCCGAGGCCGCTCCGCGCACGCATGCGGGCCCCGAATCCGGCAGCGGCACAACGCCCGCCGACCGCGCGGGCGCCGGTACCGAACGGCAGGGGGAACATGGCGGGCCGCGTGATCGTGATGCGGAGCCCGGTGGCGTGCGGGAACGCGATACCGAACGCTCCGGCACGAGCCCGGATCGTGAAGCGCCACCGAAGGATTCGCGTGACTTCGATCCGCAGCGGGATCGGCCCGAGTCGCACGAGCCCGGCTCGTCCGAACCCCGCCCGAGCATCGAGGAGGCCCACGCCCGCCACGGCGAACGAACTCCCGCCGGCATCTCCCACCATCGCGGCGACACCTCCATGGGCGACCTGCCGCACCGCGTCCCGCGCGACGAGGGCCGCTTCACCGCCGACGTCCATGTCACCCCCGACGGCCACGCCCGCATAGGCAACCACAGGTACACCCCGGAGGAATACGGCAACCTCCTGCGCAACCACGGCTGGGACGGCAAGTCCCCCATCCGCCTGATCGGCTGCGACGCCGCCACCAACGGCTTCGCCGCCCGCCTGGCCACCCACCTCGGCGTAGACGTCCTGGCCCCCACCAAGTCCGCCTGGACCGACGGCCGCGGCCGCGTCTACAGCAGCACCCCCGAAATCGGCCCGGACGGCAACCGCCGCCCGCGCATCCCCCCGGACGGTGAGTGGCAGACACATCGTCCCAACGGCACCACGACCAAGGTCGGCGACGACGGCTTCGTCCCGGGGACTCGGGATGCCGACAAGCAGGGGCTGACCCCCGACGACGCGGCCGAACGCGCGCGCCCCGTCGACCCGGTCCGGGACGATCCGGATCGCGACGGAACCCCGCAGCAGCGGGAAACCTGGGACCCCCCGGTTCGCCCCGACGGCACACCGCTGCCGGAGGTGCCGCTGACGGTCGGCAGGGACGTCAGGGTGCTCGACTTCAACGGCCGGGAACCTCTGCAACCGAATTCCCGGATGCGGGTCACCGACACCGACGGCAACCTGCGGGGCGTCTTCTATACCGACGCGAATCGAAATGTCACGCACGTCGAGACGGCCGTGCCGAATGTGGGACTGAGCCGTGATCCGATCGCAGCGCCGGTCAATCCCGATACCGCCCGGCCCGCTCCTGGCGTCAAATACAACGTGTCGACGGGTCCCAATCTCAGGCATATCTTCATGGGTCCCGAGCCGACCCACGATCCGCTGCCCGCCGGACGCGAGCCGGACGCGACCGCGCCCCCTCCGCACGATTCGTCGCTACCCTCCCGAGAGCCGACACATGAGCCACCGCAGCGTTTCGACGAGTTCAACCGCGGGGACGTGCCGCCGGCGGTCGACTGGAACCCGCCGGGCGATCACAACGGTCTGTACCGGACGGCGGAGCCGGTGCGGAACTACGACCCGGCGACGTCCGGGCCGTTCTCACTGAGCGAGCCGAGGGAACCGCACACTCGGTACGATGTATACGACACCAGGGGGGATTGGCACGGCACCTTCTACACGGACGCACGCGGCAACTTCTCCCACATTCATACGTGGTCGGGCAACCGCGACCACGGATTCAATCCGGAACTCGGCACGGGAGCGACCTGGGACAGCGGATTGCAGGTTCCGAGACCGAACACCACCTATGCGGTCGGTCCGCGGTATCTGGACGGCTTCGACGCGCGTGAGCCGCGGCAGCTGTATCGGACCGACGAGCACGGCGATACCGTTGCCGCGTCGATTCGCCCGCACTACCCGCCGCCGGGAACCAGGGCGGCCGACTACTTCGGTTCACGGCGAGGGTTCGACGAGACCGGTAACCTGCAGACCGACGTGGGGCAGATCGCCAGCGGCGGCAACGATCGTACGGGCACGCGCATCGGCGGCGAATACGATCGCGACAGCCAGCCACCGGCGGATCGTCGGATGTACCGGTTCGCCGGTGGGCACCTTGCCTCCTATGAATCGGGTGGTCCCGGCGAGCGCATCAACCATATTCCGCAGTGGGCCTACGAAAACAGTGGCTGGCGCCTGGATGAGCGACCGACGTCGGATTCGTGGCGGAGAATGGAGTCGGATCAGGCCGATCTTCGTGCCGACCCGAATGTCGATGTGGACAGGATCGATGTGTGGGCGGAACGTCGCACACCGGGCGTGCACACACCGGATGTTCTGCATGCTCAGTTCCAACTGATTCTCCGGAACCCGGCGTCGATTCGAGTGTATTTGAGGAGTTTCTACAATGTCCCCGAGCAAGCGAGACACCCCATCTACCTCCACCCACCCCCACCGAGTCCGTGAAACTCACGGGGAACTGCTCGGCACTGTCGGCCGCGATCTGGTGGCGGCGGTACCGGGGAATTGGTTGCGGATCGATCTCCGCTTCTGGAACACCGGCACGACGGCTCAGTCGGAGTTGACGGTGGTCGAGAGCGACGGTGCGACGCGCGCCGTGCGCGTGCCGTTTTCGGTCGTCGGAGCACTCCGCGAGTTGCGCGCAACAATGTACGAGCCCGGTCGCGGCACGTGGTTCTCGCTGCGCTACACGATCGATCCGCCGATGGAGTATCGCGTGTTGTTCAACTACGACGACGACCCCCAGTGGTGGCCCGAGATCGCGGCAGAGGAATGGGCGAAGGATCTTCGAGCGTACCCTCGCGACTCAGAGCATGTGCCGGACTGGCTTCGCGCAAAACTGCCCGAAGTAGAGTGAAGAGGAATACTGACTACGGTGACGAAACCGCTTGGCCCCGAGGCTCAATCCGAGATTTTATCCGCGATCACCGCGCGGTTGCAAACGGTGTTACCGGCAGGGTGGCATCATCTGCAAATCGACTACACCGCGGTCGGCGACACCGTGATCAGCGGCGGTCTGCTGCGCATGGAGAACGGTGGAATGGTCGGCGTATCACTGCCAGAGGATGTCGACGAGCGCTTCGCGGCGCTACGTGCGGGGATGGCGAACCCGGAGAGCGGGGCCTGGCTGCACGCGACCTACCGGCTCGAATATCCGGACGCCACCACCGTGGAGTACGACCGGCAGCAGATGCCACTGTGGGACGATCCCCCCACCGACGCGGACTGCGCTCGGGAGCTGGACTTGTATCCGCGCGCTGCCGAGTTCATTCCGGCGTGGATGCGGGAGCGGCTCACGTCCCGGTAATCACCGATACCGCAAGGTCTTTCGTCTCCTCATCGACCTCGGGTGTGCGAAAGTCGCGCGCCACGATGTGCTGAACCAGGCCCGGTTCCGGGGGTAGACCGTGCTTGCGGAGGTAGTGGGGGACCGAGCCCGCCCAGATCCAGGTGCCGTCGGTGCGGTAGTTCAGGGGGACGTCGTGCTCGTCGGGGGCGAACTCGTCGACGTCGAGGTGGCGGGCGGCGAGCACCACCGGCGCGGCCTCCAGATATGTCAGAAGCGCTTCGCGCAGTTCGGGATTCACTGCTGCACGGTCGGCGGTCGGGCGTCCGCTGGGATCACGCCCGTCATAGACGCGGGCCAGCCGCAACCGATGGTCGGCGGAAACCGATGGCGCGGAGTCGCCCATATCGAAACCCCCTCGATCTTGTCGTTCCGTCCCCGATCGTAGCCCGTATCGCCCGCGCTCAGTGCGTGTGCGGCGGAACCGTGGGACCCTCGCTGGCCTGGACCAGGACGAAACCCTGGCCGCGGAAGGCCAGCTGCATGGCCTCGCCGCTGCCGCGGCCGATCAGCGCGGAGGCCTTGAAGGTGCGGTTCACGCCGACCTGCAGGCTGGTGCTCCAGGCGACCGCGGCCTGGCCGTCGGCGAAGGTCGGGGCGCGGCTCGCGTCCAGCATCACGGGTGCGCCGTGCGTGGTGACGGCGACCCAGCCGGTGCCCTGCAGGGTGGTGTTGAACAGCCCGCCCGCCGCCATGCCCGCGCCCTGCACCCGCTGAATGTTGGAACTCAGGCTCGCGTCGTAGGCCAGGACGTTGGCGCCGTTGACCGTGATGCCCTCGTTCTCCAGGAAGAACAGGTGCACATCGTCGGCGTCGTTGGCCAGGAACAGCAGACCCTGGCCCTTGACGCGCATCAATTCCACGCCCTCGCCGGTCACGGCCTTCTTGATGAATTTGCCGATGCCCCCGGCACCTTCGTAGTCGAAATCCATCTGGCCCTGGAAGGCGACCATGGAGCCCTGCTTGGCCAGCACGTCACCGTTGAGCTGCACCCGGAGCATCTTGGCGTTCTGCAGGGCGAAGTGCCCGGGTAGCTGCTGCCCCTGCTCCATATTGCCGAAAAACGAACTGCGCATGATCGAGCGGCCTCCCGTGTCCTGTCGTCCCCGCTGGATTCGCAGTATATCGGCGGTACAAGAGCGTTACCGGGTTTCGCGGTGCGCCCCTACAGCGTGACCCGCTGATCCGGCGGCAGAAACAGCTTGTCCCCCTCCTTCACCCCGAAGGTGTCGTAGAACTCCTGCAGGTTGCGCACCACCTGATTGCAGCGGAATTCGTTGGGGGAGTGGGTATCGGTGAGCAGTTCGGCCGTGAGCTCCTTGGTCTGCTTGCCGCGCCAGCTGCGGGCCCAGGACATGAACATGCTGCGGAAGTCGGGCTCGCGACCGGCTCGCCGCTCGGCCAGGCGATAGGCGGCGAGCGCGATCTGCAGGCCGCGCAGGTCGGCCAGGTTCTCGCCCAGGGTCAGCTCGCCGTTGACGTGCTGGTGCGGTTCCAGGCCCTCGGGCACCAGCACGCTGAACTGCTCTACCAACTGCTCGGATTTCGCGTCGAAGGCCGCCCGATCCTCCGGCGTCCACCAGTTGCGCAGATTGCCGGTGGCGTCGTATTTGGACCCCTGATCGTCGAAGCCGTGGCCGATCTCGTGGCCGATGGTGGCGCCGACCGCGCCGAAGTTGACCGCGGGCAGGGCGTCCTTGTCGAAGAACGGCGGCTGCAAATACGCTGCGGGAAAGGTGATCTCGTTGTTGGGCGGGGAGTAGAAGGCGTTGACCGTCTGCGGTGTGCTGTTCCATTCGGCCTTGTCCACCGGCGTCCCGAGGCGGTTGAATGCCCGCCTGGCCTCGAAATTGTTGATGGCGACGAGGGATTCGATGAGCTTGCCGCGAGTGATCTTCAGGCCGGAATAGTCGGTCCACTTGTCCGGATAGCCGAGCTTGACGGTCATCTTCTCGAGCTTGACCAGCGCCGCGTCCCGGGTGGCCGGGGTCATCCAGCTGGAGTTGCGGAAGTCCTCGCGGTAGGCCTCCATCAGGTCGGCCACCATCTTCTTGACCTCGTCCTTGGCCTCCGGCGGGAAGTACTTGTCCACGTACAGCTTTCCGAGCTGCTCGCCCAGCGACTCCTGCACGATGCCGACCCCGTACTTCCAGCGCTCGGGCCGTTCCTTCTGCCCCGACATGACGGTGCCGTTGAAATGGAAGTTGGCATCGTTGATCGCCTTGGGCAGGTACTTCGCGAAGGAACGAATCAGGCTGAGCTTCAAGTACTCCCGCCAGACGGCGATATCCACCTCGGTCCACAGCTGCGCCGCCGCCGGGATATACGACGGCTGACCCACCACGAGTTCGGCGAACAGGTCCTTCGGCCGGTCGGTGTTGCCGGAAAGCCAAGGGTCCCAGTCGAATCCCTTGCCGAGATCGGTCACCTGGGCCCAGGTCATCCGGTTGTAGGTGGCGTTCGCGTCGCGCATGCGCACGTTGTCCCAGTGGTGGGCGGCGATGCGGACCTCCAGGTCGACCACGCGCCCGGCCAGCGCCGCCGGATCGGGAAGTCCGGCGCCGGCGGCGATCTGCTCCATGAACGTGCGGTACGCGGCGAGCTTGTCGGCGTATTCGGGCTTGCGGTAGTACTCCTCGCCCAGCCCGATGCCCGACTGGCCGATCGAGGGCACATAGCTGTCGGTCTTCTTGCGGTCGACGCCGACGCCGAGGCCGATGAGCCCGCCGAGCGGCAGTTCGCCCATCACGCGGGCGAGTTCGGGTTTGGTTGCGGCCCTGTCGATCCGGTCGAACATCGGCTGCAGCGGGGTCATGCCCAGCCGCTCGATCTCGTCCCAGTCCACCCGGGCGTCGTAGAGGTCGCGGATGTGCTGGGCCTCGGTGCCCTCCTCCGGATCCTTGATGCCGTCGATGATCTCGCGCAGCTGGTCCTGGGTGCGCTCGGCGGCCTCGGTACCCGAGCCGTACCCCGATTTGTCCGGCGGCAGCTGATAGTCGCGCAGCCACTTGCCGTTGACGTACCGGTACAGATCGTCCTGCGGTCGCACCGCCTCGTCGACGCCCGACACATCCGCCCCGTGCAACTGCTTCGGCGCCTCGTCCTTCGAACACGCCCCGAGGGCCGCCGCCGCGGGCACGAGCCCCATCGCAACCAGAAACGTACGACGCCCGAGGCGCACCGAACCCGACGATGTCACCAAAACCCACTCCCCGGCGGGCTGACCCCGCACCCATGCTCGTAGCCGACTTGCTGCGCAAGAGGCTACCGGTACGAGACCGCGAAAGGGTCCTACAACGCCACCCGCTGGTCCTGGGGAAGGAACAACTTGTCCGCCTCCTGCACACCGTAGGTGGCGTAGAACTCCGGCAGGTTGCGCACGACCTGGTTGCAGCGGAATTCGGCGGGGGAGTGCGGGTCGCTGGCGAGCTGGGACTCGGTGGCCTGCGGGGTCTGCTTGGTGCGCCAGGTGCGCCCCCAGGATTCGAAGACCGGGTGGTAGTCGGGATTGTCGGTGCCGTCGCGCTTTTCGGCGATCCGGTAGGCGGCCAGGGAGATCATCAGGCCGCGCAGGTCGGCCAGGTTCTCGCCCACGGTGAGCTCGCCGTTGACGTGCTGATCCGGCGCGAGGCCCGCGGGCACCAGCGCGTTGTACTGCGCGATGAGTTGCTCGGTCTTGGCCTCGAAGGCCGCCTTGTCCTGCGGCGTCCACCAGTCCTTCAGGTTGCCGTCGCCGTCGTACTTGGAGCCCTGATCGTCGAAGCCGTGGCCGATCTCGTGGCCGATCACGGCACCGCCCGCGCCGAAGTTCACCGCCGCCCGGGCGCCGGGGTCGAAGAACGGCGGCTGCAGGAACGCCGCCGGGAACACGATCTCGTTACCGGAGGGGTTGTAGTAGGCGTTCACCGTCTGCGGCGGCATCGCCCATTCGGACTTGTCGACGGGCTTGCCGAGCTTGTCGAACATGCGCTGGGCCTCGAAAGCCGTAGCGGCGCGCAGGGATTCGACCAGTTTGCCGCGGGTGATCCGCAGTCCGGAGTAGTCGGTCCACTTGTCCGGGTAGCCGATCTTGGCATTGATCTTGTCGAGCTTCGCGATGGAGGCATCCCGGGTGGGCGGCGACATCCAGCTCGATGTGCGGAAGTTGTCGCGGTAGGCCGCCATCAGATCCGACACCATCTGGTTGGCGCGGTCCTTCGCCTCGGGCGGAAAGTACTTGGCCACATACACTTTTCCGAGCTGTTCGCCGAGATTGGAATTGACCGTGTTCACCGCCGACCGCCACAGTTCCGGCCGCTCCTGCATGCCCTGCATGACCTTGCCGAAGAATTCGAAGTTGGCGTCGGAGATCTCCCTGGTGAGATACGGCGCGTACTCGCGGACCAGGCTCAGCTTCAGATAGTCGCGCCAGGTAGCGATATCGACCTCGTCCCACAGCTTTCCGGCCTCGGTGACGAACGACGGTTCGGCGACATTCACCGTCGCGAACAGTTCCCTGGGCCGGTCGGTGTTGCCCGCGAGCCAGGCGTCCCAGGCGAATCCCGGTGCGAGCGAGGTCAATTCGGCCCAGCTGCGCAGGTTGTAGGTGGCCGAGGCGTCGCGGGCGCGGACGTTGTCCCAGAACCCGGCGGCGATGCGGGTCTCCAGATCGACCACGCGCTGCGCGTAGGCGGCGGGTTCGGGAAATCCGGCGGCGGCGGCGATGCGCTGCATGAAGGTGCGGTACGCGTCGAGCTTCTGGGCGTATTCGGGCTTGCGGTAGTACTGCTCGCCGAGCCCCAGCCCGGACTGGGCGACCATCGGCAGGTTGGCGTTCGAGTCCATCGGATCGGCAGCCACGCCCAACCCGATCAACCCGACATCGGGCAGCGAACCCATCACCCGGGCCAGGTCGGTCTTGTTCGCCGCGCCGTCGATCTGCGCGAACAGGTCCTGCAGCGGTGAGATGCCGAGCCGGTTCAGCTCGTCCTCGTTCATGCGTGCGTCGTACAGATCGCGGATCTGCTGGTCGGCGGCCCCGTCCTCGGGGTCCTCGATGCCCTCGATGATCTCCTTCAGCTCGCCCTCGACCCGGTCGTTCACCTCGTCGAAGCTGCCGAAGGAGGTCTTGTCCGGGGGCAGCTGATACGTCCGCAGCCAGGTGCCGTTGACCGACCGGAACAGATCGTCCTGCGGCCGGATCGCCGGATCCGCGCCCGACATGTCCGGCCCGGCCAGCGGCGCGGTGGCCCCGGAATCGGAGGTGTCGCACGAGGCCAGCGCCGCGGCCGCGGGTACCAGGCCGAGGGCGGTCAGAAAGGTGCGGCGGGCGAGTCTGGACGGGCGCTCGGGCGCGGTCACTCGGTCTCCTCTTCATCAGCGGTGACGTAGCTCGCGCCGACGTTAGTAGAGGTGACTGAGTAATAGCTGAACCCACGCCAAACCACCCCTCGCTCATCCCGGCATGCCCCTCGCTCATCCCCGGCATGCCCCTCCTCATCCCCGGCATGCTTTTGGCCGGGGCGATTTGGGTAGGACCTGGGGCTTCGCTACACTGAACCGGTTGCCTGCGGGACAACTGTGCCCGCACTCCGGCCGCGAACCCACAGTGGTGGATCGATCCAGATCAGGAAACCGCTGGCAGGCGCGCGTGCGGAGGGCAACCGGCCATGCCCGTCGGGTCGGAATCCGGCGTGCATATCGTCCAGGTCTAGGAGGAGCTGAAGTGATTCAGCAGGAGTCGCGACTGCGCGTCGCCGACAACACGGGTGCCAAGGAGATCCTCTGCATCCGTGTGCTCGGCGGGTCGTCGCGTCGCTATGCCGGTATCGGCGACGTGATCGTCGCCACCGTGAAAGATGCCATCCCCGGCGGCAACGTCAAGAAGGGCGATGTCGTCAAGGCTGTCATCGTGCGCACCACCAAGGAGCGCCGTCGTCCGGATGGTTCCTACATCCGTTTCGACGAGAACGCCGCGGTGCTGATCAAGCCGGACAACGATCCGCGCGGCACCCGCATCTTCGGCCCCGTCGGCCGCGAGCTGCGTGACAAGCGTTTCATGAAGATCGTTTCGCTGGCCCCGGAGGTGCTCTGACATGAAGGTGCACAAGGGCGACACCGTGATCGTCGTCTCGGGTAAGGACAAGGGCGCCAAGGGCAAGGTCATCCAGGCCTACCCGCAGACCGAGAAGGTCCTGGTCGAGGGCGTGAACCGGATCAAGAAGCACGTCGCGAACTCCGCGAACCAGCGTGGTGCCAGCTCGGGCGGCATCGTGACCCAGGAGGCGCCCATCCACGTCTCGAACGTGATGGTTGTCGACTCCGACGGCAAGCCGACCCGCGTGGGTTACCGCACCGACGAGAACGGCAAGCGGGTGCGCATCTCCCGTCGCAACGGGAAGGACATCTGATGACGACCACCGAGAACATTCAGCCCCGTCTCAAGCTGCGCTACCGCGCCGAGATCAAGGACGCGCTGAACAAGGAATTCAACTACGCCAACGTGATGCAGATCCCGGGCGTGGTGAAGGTTGTCGTGAACATGGGTGTCGGTGACGCCGCTCGCGACGCCAAGCTGATCAACGGCGCCGTCGCGGACCTGGCGCTGATCACCGGTCAGAAGCCGGAGATCCGCAAGGCCCGCAAGTCGATCGCGCAGTTCAAGCTGCGCGAGGGCATGCCGATCGGCGCCCGCGTCACCCTGCGCGGCGACCGCATGTGGGAGTTCCTGGACCGCCTGGTGTCCATCGCGCTCCCGCGTATCCGCGACTTCCGCGGCCTGTCGCCGAAGCAGTTCGACGGCAACGGCAACTACACGTTCGGCCTGAGCGAGCAGTCGATGTTCCACGAGATCGATGTGGACAAGATCGACCGCCCGCGCGGTATGGACATCACGGTCGTCACCACGGCGACCAACGACGAGGAGGGGCGCGCCCTGCTCAAGCACCTCGGCTTCCCGTTCAAGGAGAACTGAGCACATGGCTAAGAAAGCTCTGATCAACAAGGCCAACGCGAAGCCGAAGTTCGCCGTTCGCGCCTACACCCGCTGCCAGCGCTGCGGCCGCCCCCACGCGGTCTACCGCAAGTTCGGCCTGTGCCGCGTATGCCTGCGCGAAATGGCCCACCGCGGCGAACTCCCGGGCGTCCACAAGTCCAGCTGGTAAGCACCGCTCCATATCTGAACGCAAATGCGGTGGTCCGTCCAACAACGGACCACCGCTTTCGCATATCCGGCGGACCATACCGCCTACATGTTGTACGAGCTGAGAGCAGCTTCACGCCGAATTCGGAAACTGGGCTCCGCAATCCGCTGCTGAGTGTCGAGATCGGGGTGGGCTGATCGTCCTTGCTGTGACATCGACCCTCGATCTGGAGGAACAGCAATGGACGAGACTCTGCAGGCGTACCGCCGGGCGGTGGACGAGCTGGAGGCCGTGTTGGCGAAAGTCGGGGCGGGCCAATGGGATTCGCCGTCGGCCTGTGCCGAGTGGACGGTCCGCGACGTCGCCGGGCACGTTACTTGGGCGCAGCGGCAGATGCGGGCCTGGGCGGTGGAGGAGGAGTTCACCGATCGCAGTGGGGCGCCCGGGTCCGCGCATCCCGGTGCGCTGGCGGGCGACGACCCGGTGCAGGCCTTCCGATCGGCGCGGTCCGCATGCGATGCCGCGCTCACGGCCGAGGCGCTGGCCCGGACCACCCAGATCACGGGCCTGGGTGAGATCCCGCTCTCGGCGGTACTTCCGCTGCTGCTGACCGATTCGATCACCCATGCCTGGGATATGGCCCATCCGCTCGGGATGGACATCCAGCTCCCACCCGACCTCGTCGCCCGGGCCTCCGCGTGGGCCCACGCCAATGTCGTTCGCGCCCCCGGCTTCTTCGGCCCCGAAGCCACCCCACCGTCCGGCGCCGACGACCAAACTCGCCTCCTGGCCTACCTCGGCCGCGGGGTGGGATAGCTGTTGAAAGGCGGCAGCCCCGACCGTGGGTGCCGCCCAGGGTGCAAGTTACGTTCCGTGGTGTAGCACAAAGTGCGCATTCGTCGCGGTTAGACCAAAAGGGTAAAAGACCCC
>NZ_JARWQD010000160.1 GCF_029869545.1 Nocardia wallacei
AAGGTGCCGAACACCCCGATCCCGGGCTACCTCGCGGCCTCCTGGGTGGTGAGCTGCGTGCGCATGCCCTCCCCGGGCCCCGCGACCAACCCGGGGGTGGGCTTGCCTACCGCGACGTGGACGAAGAACGCCGAGCCCCGCCCCTCGACAACCGGCGCCCGGTTGTAGTCGATGACCAGCGCATAGTTGTACTGCGGGTCGGTCTCCCCGAGATTCTCGCTGGCCGAGGTGTCGAACGGGCACTCGTCCGCGAGGCACTGATATTTCTGGTTGTAGAGCGGGCTCGCGGTATCCGACACCCACCACCAGGTATTCGACGAATCCACGGGCAGATAGGGCAGCCGCGACCGCGTGTCGGCCAGGCGGCCGAATGCCTCCGACACGGTGAAGGTGCCCTCCGGCGTGAAGGCCGACCCCTCCCGCGCCTGCGGCGAAATCCCTTCCCTGCCAACCCATGCCGACGTCGACAGCGTGCGCTTCCAGCGGCTGCCACGCTGCCACAGCTCCAGCGTTCCGTGGTCCGCGCCGCGCGGCGCCGTCACCCACAGGACCTGCGTGCCCGGAACGGCATCCGCGTCGAACGGTGGCTCATCGGCCGTGAGCCGTGGCACCAGTAGCAGAATTCCGGTCACCGCCAAGATCACCACCACCACCGTGGCGATCACCCAGCCAGCCTTGTTCCGAAAATCGCTGTTGGCCATTGCCGTTCACGTCCCTGCCGGTCGATCGATCCCGAATCCGCTGCGCCGATCACGCCCGAAAAACCCTCGAGCGCGAACGATGCCGAAATCTACACCGCCCGAGCCACGTTCGGTGGGCGATGGCGCACTACCGCGCGCCGGATCGATCTTTCATGGTGACGCGCGGAGCCCGTCGAGGACGAAGGGTAGGGCGGACTGCCAGGCGGAGGTTCCGGCGTGCTCGCCGAGTAGGGACAGTGCCCAGAGCAGGTTCACCACGTCGTGGTCGGTGGCGTCGGGGCGGATCGCGCCGGCCGTGCGGGCGCGGTCGAGGACGGCGGAGAAGTGGGTCATGCCCCGGGTGCATGCCTGGGCCAGTACGGCCGCGGCGGGGTGGTCGCCGGTGAACGCCTCCAGCAGGCCGCGGTCGGCGGCGAGCCGACCGAGCATGTTCTCGACGAAGCCGGTGAACGCCGTCCACGGATCCGGTTCGGCCGCAGCCTGTTCGGCGAATTCGTCGAGGGCGGTCAGGCGGGGCGGGAGCAGCGCGTCGATGAGGGCGTCGCGGGTCGGGAAGTGGTTGTACAGGGTGCCGATGCTGACTCCGGCCCGCCGGGCGATCTCCTCCAGCGAGCCCGCCAAACCCTGCTCGGTGAAAACGCCCGCCGCCTCGTGCAGCAGCCGATCGCGGTTGCGGGCTGCGTCGCGGCGCATCGGTTTCGTCACGGCGGTCATTCTACAAAACTTGAGGCACCCCTCAATCTAGTGATAGCGTCGAAATCGAAACTGAGGCACCCCTCAATATTTGGAGGAGATCGAATGACCACCCCAACAGCGGCGATCATCGGCGCCGGACCGGGCCTGGGCATGTCCATGGCCCGCCGCTTCGGCCGCGAGGGATACCGCGTCGCCCTGGTCTCGCGCAGCGCGGACCGCCACGGCGCCTACCTCGCCGACCTCGCCACCCACGGCATCGACGCGACCGCCCACGCCGCCGACGTCACCGATGCGGAGCGCTTGACGACGGTGCTGTCCGAGATCGGCGCGGTCGAGTTCGCCTACTACGGCCCGGGCCCGGCGCAGCCGATCGTCCCGATCACCGATATCGACGTCGAGGTCGCGCGATCGGCATTCGACTGGGTCTGGCCCGCCGTGCGGGTCGTCGGCGCCGTCCTGCCCGGCATGCTCGACCGGGGCGCGGGCGGGCTGATGTTCGCCGGTGGACTGTCCAGCGTGCGGCCGATGCCGATGCTCGGTCAGCTCGTGCTGCCGGTCGCGGCCCTGCGCAACTACGCGCTCACCCTGCACGCCGCGCTCGCCGACCGCGGCGTGTACGCGGGCACCCTCACCATCGGCGGCCTGGTGGAACGCGGCGACATCCACGCCATGGTCACCGCGGATCCGGCGAAATTCGGTGCCGCCGAAGGACATACGCTCGACCCGGACCGGCTCGCCGAGGCAGCGTGGGAGATGTATCGCACCCGCACCCGCGCGGAGCAGGTGTTCGACGCCCTCGGCTCGTAGGCCGATACGCTCGCCCCCATGGGCTTCACGCATCGGATCCGAGTCAGGTACGGCGACTGCGATATGCAGGGAGTCGTGTTCAACGCCAACTACTTCGCGTTCGTCGACGACACGATCGACATGTGGCTCCAGGATGCCCTGGGCGCGGACTACCTCGGCGGCTTCGACTACTCGGTCAAGAAGGCGGCGATGGAGTGGTCGTCACCGGCGCGGCTGCGCGAGGTGGTCGAGCTGACGCCGGAGGTGACGCGCTGGGGGCGCACATCGTTCGACGTGGCGGTGCGGCTGGCGGTCGGCGATCGCGCGGTGGGCCGCGCGGAGCTGGTCCTGATCAGCATCGCGCACGACACCTACGAGCCGACACCGGTCCCCGAGCAGGTGCGCGACGCCCTGGGCTGAGCGCACCACCGATTCCGCTGCCGGGCAACATGTCGGACCCGTCTGGCAAGGTGAACCCCACACCGCGGCCGGACCGGCCCGGATCGACAGCCCGCCCCGGCGTCGGGCAGGATATACGGCGCGGACAGCGACTGGGAGGAGCCCAAGGAATGCTGCGGTTGATCATCGGCCTCGCAGCCGGATACGTGCTCGGGACGAAGGCCGGGCGGGCGCGCTACGAGCAGATCAGCAAGACCACCCGCGCCATCACCGCCAGCCCGGTCACCCGCAAGGTCCTGCAGGTGGGTAGGCAGAAGCTGTCCGACAAGCTCAACACCCAGCCCAGGCTGGAGCCCATGGAGCCGCTCGACGAGCGCACCACGATCATGATCCCGCAGGATCAGCTGCGCCGCTGAGCGCGCGTCACCGTCCCGCTCAGCCCACGGCGAAGTCGCCGCCGTTGCCCATGGCTTGGGCTAGGAGGCTCTTGCGGTATTGCTCCAGGGCGACGAGGTCGCCGAACAGGGCCATGTAGGCGTCGGGCTGTTCGGTGGAGGACACGCGCTGGAGTTTGGACTTCAGTTCGGCGATCTGGCGGCCCACCCATGCCTCCTGGGTCCGGGCCAGCACGCCGGTGATGAAGCGCTGGATATCGTCGACCGACTTGACCGGAAGCGGCTCGGCGGACAGTTCCGACACCAGGGCGCGCAGGGTGAGGTCGTCGGTGTGGTCGGCGACCCGGGTCACCCACTCGGAACCGCCCAGGCCCGCGCCGGTCCCGCCCGCCTCGGCGATCGCCGCCCGCACCGCGACATAGGCGGGATGGGTGAACGCCTCCGGCTCGAGCGCATCGAATATGGGCCCGGCCAGCGCCGGGTACTGCAGCGCGGCCGCCAGCACCTGCCGCTGCGGCACCAGCACCGGATCGTTCGGATTGGGGCGAGCCGCCGGATGCTCGGAAACCGTTGCGGCGGGAGCGGATTCGCGCACCGGCGCGCCACCCTTGCGGGGACCGCGGCGCGCGGCATCCCCCACGCGCCGCACCACCAGCTGGATGTCGTCCCAGCCGACCCACCCGGCCAGTTTGGTCGCGTACGCCTTGCGCAGCGCGTTGTCCTTGATCTGCGCCACCACCGGCACCGCCCGGCGCAGCGCCTCCACCTGGCCCTCGGGGGTGTCCAGGTTGTGGTCGGCGAGCAGGCCGCGAATCACGAACTCGTACAACGGCACCCGCCGCGCCACCAGATCGCGGACCGCGCCGTCGCCCGAGCGCTGCCGCAACTCGCACGGATCCTGACCGTCGGGGGCTACCGCGATGTAGGTCTGCCCGGCCAGCTTCTGATCCCCGGAGAAGGCCTTCAGCGCCGCCGCCTGACCGGCCTCGTCACCGTCGAAGGTGTAGATGATCTCGCCGCGCCAGAAGTTGTCGTCCATCAGCAGCCGCCGCAGCACCGACAGATGCTCGTCGCCGAAGGCGGTGCCACAGGAGGCCACGGCGGTCTTCACGCCCGACAGATGCATCGCCATCACGTCGGTGTAGCCCTCGACCACGACCGCCTGATGGCTCTTGGCGATCTCCCGCTTGGCCAGGTCCAGCCCGAACAGCACCTGAGACTTCTTGTACAGCACCGTTTCCGGCGTATTGATGTACTTCGCGGTCATCTGGTCGTCGTCGAACAGACGGCGCGCGCCGAAGCCGATGATGTCGCCGCCCAGATTGCGGATCGGCCACAGCAGCCGCCGATGGAACCGGTCGATCGGGCCGTGGCGGCCGGGCTTCGCGAGCCCCGCCGCCTCCAGCTCCTTGACGTCGAATCCCTTGCGCAGCAAGTGTTTCGTGAGGCTGTCCCACCCGGCGGGCGCGTAACCGCAGCCGAACTGCCGGGCGGCGTTGCCGTCGAAGTTGCGGTCGGTGAGATATTTGCGGGCGACCTCGGCGCCCGGCTCGTTGAGCTGCGCGGCGTAGAACTCGTGCGCGGCGGCATTGGCGGCGACCAGCCGCGAGCGGGTGCCGCGGTCGCGCTGCACCGAGGTGCCGCCGCCCTCGTAGTTGATCTGGTAGCCGATCCGGTCGGCCATCTGCTCGACGGCCTCGACGAATCCCACATGGTCGATCTTCTGCAGGAACGCGAAGACGTCGCCGCTCTCGCCGCAACCGAAGCAGTGGAAATGACTGTGGTTGGGGCGCACGTGGAACGACGGCGTCTTCTCATCGTGGAAGGGGCACAACCCCTTCAGCGAATCCGCACCGGCCCGCTTGAGCGAGACGTACTCGCCGACGACGTCCTCGATGCGCACGCGTTCACGTATTGCCGCGATATCGCGATCTGGGAGTCGTCCGGCCACGATCACCGAGTGTAGCCGCGTGCTCGGCGTGTCTCCGACCTGGACGGCGCCGCCGGGTGGCCTCAGGGAACGGCCGCCGCCACCCGCTCCAAGCGGCTTTCGGTGTAGGAGGCGATCTGGTCGACGATCACCCGGACGCGGGCGGTGTCGTCGGCGGCCTCCTCCCACCAGGGCAGCAGCACCGCGTCCAGGCTCCGCGGCGCCGACTCCAGCAGATGCGCGGCGACCCGCAGGAGGCGTTCGCGCTGGGCGGCCTGCCGCTTGTTGTGCTCCGGATCCGACATCACATACCGCAGCGCGACCGTCTTGAGCATCGCCACCTCGGCGGCGACGATGCGCGGCACCTCGAGGTCGGCGGCGTAGCGCGACAGCCGCCGCCCGCCCCACGCCTCCCGGGTCGCCTCGACCGCGGCGGTGGCGAACCGCCCGACCAGGTCGCTGGTCAGCCGCTTCAGCTCCACCGAGGCGCGCAGGGTGCCGTCGTATCCGGCCGCCGCGGCGATCACCGGCAGTTCCGAGAGGCGTTCGGCCGCGCCGATCAGTTCGTCGAGGGTCAGGGTGCGGTGCTGTGCCCGGCCCAGTTCGGCGAGGGCCGCCTGCTCGACGGGATCGGCGAGGGCGCGCAGATCGATGCGGCCCGCGATCACGCCGTCCTCGACATCGTGCACCGAGTAGGCGACGTCGTCGGACCAGTCCATGACCTGCGATTCCAGGCACTGCCGCCGCGGCGGGGCGCCCTCGCGCACCCAGTCCAGGCGCGCCAGATCCACCTCGTAGGCGCCGAACTTCGAGTTCGAAGCCGTTCTGCCCCAGGGGTATTTGACGGTCGCGTCCAGCGCGGCCCGGGTGAGGTTCAGGCCGAAGCTCTCGCCCGCGCCGTCGAATACCTTCGGCTCCAGGCGGGTGAGAATGCGCAGGTTCTGGGCGTTGCCCTCGAAGCCGCCGTGCTCGTCGGCGAACTGGTCGAGCGCGCGCTCACCGTTGTGGCCGTAGGGCGGATGGCCGATATCGTGCGCCAGCCCGGCCAGATCCACCAGGTCCGGATCGCAGCCCAGCCCCTCGGCGATGCTGCGGCCGATCTGGGCCACCTCGAGGGAATGGGTCAGCCGGGTGCGCGGGGTGTCGCCGTCGCGCGGGCCCATCACCTGGGTCTTGTCGGCGAGGCGGCGCAGCGCGGCCGAGTGCAGGACCCGCGCTCGATCGCGCGCGAAGTCGGTGCGGCGCGCCGGGGCGGGCGACCACCGCAGCCCCGCCGTGGACGTCGCCTCCGGCACCATCCGCTCTCGGTCCGGATCGGCGTAGGCAGGTACGAAATTCACTGTTCCGCAGTGTATTTGAAGTCGGCGGAGAAGTGGGTGAGGTGGTACCAGAGCAGGGCGGCCGTCTCGCGGGCGATGCCGTGCAGCTGCGATTCGCGGGTGTAGACGGCCGGACCGGTGCGGGTCGGCGCGGTCCACGCCTCCAGGCCCTGGTCGCGGGTCATGGTGCGGGTGCGCAGCGAATGCCAGGGGTCGCTGACCAGGACCGCCGACGACAGCTCGCGCTCGTGCATCGCGTCGGCGACGGCCTCGATGCTCTGCAGCGTGTCCGATCCGGACTCCACCGCCACGATCCGGTCCCCCGGCACGCCGCGGTCCTCCAGGTAGGTTTTTCCGGCGGCGGCCTCGGTGTAGTTGTCGCCGACGCGTTTGCCGCCGACGGTGATCACCAGCGGCGCCACGCCGCGCCCGAACAGCTTGTGCGCCTGCTCGAGCCGGGCCTGGAACACCGAGGAGGGCGTGCCGTTGTACTGCGCGGCACCCAGCACCACGATGGCATCCGCGCGCGAATAGTCGTCGATGCGCGCCACCTGCCACACCCGCACCGCGGTGCCGCCGACCAGCACGATCGCCATCAGCACCGTGCCCAGGATCAACCGGCGCGCCCACCGCAGTGCGCCGGACCCGCCCCGGCGCGCGGCGGGCGCGGGGTTGGGTGGACGCGTCGTTGCTGGGCGGGTGGGGGCCGATGGCATTCCCCGAGTCTGCCAGCGGTCGGTCACGCCGAGGTTGCGGTGTGACGTGTGCGGCATCCAGCGCTTTCTCACCAACCGCGGCGGCGCCACTCGCCCAGGTGCGGACGCTCCGCCCCGAGCGTGGTGTCGTCGCCGTGGCCCGGGTAGACCACCGTGTCGTCGCCGTAGCGATCGAACAGTTTGCCGGTGACATCGCCGTACAGCGAGTCGAACGCCTCCGGCGACCCGGTCTTGCCGACACCCCCCGGGAACAGCGAGTCGCCGGTGAACAGGTGGGTGCGCCCGGCACCGTCGGTGAGCGCCAGCGCCACCGAGCCCGGTGTGTGGCCGCGCAGGTGGATCACCGCGAGCGCCAGGTCGCCGACGTGCACCGTGTCGCCGTCGGCCAGCAGTCTGTCGGGCCGGATCGGGAGCGGGGCGGAATCCAGTTCGTGGGCGGCGGTGGGGACGCCGGTCTCGGCCGCCACCTCCGCCAGCGCCTGCCAGTGGTCGGGATGCTGGTGGGTGGTGACGATCAGCCGCACCTGCCCGGACACCTCCTGGCCCACCAGCTCGAGAATCCGAGCCGACTCGTTGGCCGCGTCTATCAGCAGCGCGGCGCCGGTGGCGGCGTCCTGCACCAGATAGCAGTTGTTGTCCATCGGGCCGACCGACATCTTCACGATGCGCGCACCGGGCACCTCGCGCTGCTGCGGGTGCGAGCCCGGCGAAACGTGGCCGGTGTACGGGGTTTCGATCGTGATCATCTGCCCGATCGTAGCGCGCGGCACCGACCGGACCGGGGTCGCGAGTGCCGATGATGAGTTTGCGGCCGGGCCCGAGTCCCTACCTGATGAATCCGTCCATTCCGAACAAGGAGTTCACGATGAATCGTCCGGCCGTGGTGTCCCGGAACGAGTGGCTGACCGCGCGCAAGCGGCTGCTCGCCGAGGAGAAGGAACTCACCCGCCGCATGGACGCGCTGGCCGAACGGCGGCGCGAACTACCCATGGTGAAGATCGACAAGGAGTACGTATTCGAGTGCGCCACAGGCAAAGTCGGCCTGGCGGATCTGTTCGAGGGCCGCCGTCAGCTCATCGTCTATCACATGATGTGGCGCTGGGACCTCGACGCGGGCTGCCCCAGTTGCGCGCTGCTGCTCGACAACGTCGGGCCGGTCGCCCACCTCAACGCCGTGGACACCACCTTCGCGGCGGTGTCACGCGGGCCGTGGGACACCCTGCGGCGCTACCGGGAGCGGATGGGGTGGGCGTTCCCCATGTACTCCTCCTACGGCAGCGATTTCAACTACGACTTCCACGTCACCATGGACGAGTCCGTGGCGCCGGTGGAATACAACTACCTCACCAAGTCCGAGCTGCTGGACCGCGAGATGCCGTGGTTCGTCGACGGCGAGCAGCCCGGCACCAGCGTGTTCTGGCGCGATGACGACGGCGCGGTGTTCCATACGTTCTCGTCCTATGCCCGCGGTGGCGACGTCCTCATCGGCACCCACAACTATCTCGACCTCACCCCGCTGGGCCGCGGGATGCATGTCGGCGAGCGGGTGCATCGCGATCGCTACGACTCACCCCCGGTGCCCTGCCACTAACACCGTCGTGCCGCCGTCGGGTCCCGGGAACGGCGGCGGCGCAACCACATTCGGCCGAACCGTCGGCGCACGTCGGGTATCAGCAACAGCGGCAGGAGCACCAGGCCCACGGCGAGGATCAGCCAGGTGTAGGCGTAACTCGCCGTCTCCACAACGATATTCAGCGCGACGACGAGCGCACACGGCACCGCCACCACGACGAACAGCACGGTGTAGCCCCACGCGCGGGACTGCCCGGCGGTGACGGCCGCGGCGCCGAACAGCACCAGCCCGCACAGCGCCACCATGGCGACGCGAAATTCGAACAGCCACCCGAGCCGGTCCCGGGCCGTGCGCGCAGAGTCCCCCGGGGTCACCACTACTCCCTAGCCGTAACTCACGCCGCATCGCGCGGATCCCCCCGCGCAGCACCAACTTTGGCGAACACAATACTGCGAACGCACGAGTTCGGCATCCCCTGGCCGCAATTCGCCGCGGCGGTCCGGTGTCAGGGACGCAGGACGATCTTGCCGCGGATGTGACCCCGCTCCAGTTCGCGATAGGCGTCGCGGACCTGGGCGAGGGGGTAGGTGGCGGCGATCGGGATCTCCAGCGTGCCCGCCGCGGCGAGGTCGGCCAGTTCGGCGACGACGTCGATGGTGTCGGCGGCGGCATTGCCCTCCGCCTTGACGCCGTATCTCGCCACGGCAGGGAAGTCGACCACGGTGTCGATGCGGTCGGGATGGACGCCGAGGTCGATCGCCAGGTCGACGTATCCGGAACCGTAGAGGTCGATGAAGGCGTCGACCCCCTCGGGCGCGACCGAGCGGATCCGCTCGGCCAGCCGGTCGCCGTAGGAAACGGGTACCACGCCCAGCGACCGCAGCCACTCGTGATTGTCGGCACCGACGATGCCGATCACCGTCGCGCCGCGCGCCCGAAGCAGTTGCACCGCAATCGAACCCACTCCCCCGGCGGCCGCCGACACCGCCACCGTATCGCCCTGCTTGGCCGCGACCGCCCGCACCGCCGCGAAGGCCGTCGTCCCGGCCACGAACAGCGAGCCCGCGACATCCCAGGACAGGCCGGCCGGTTTGGGCGCCACCTGCTCCGCGGGCACCACGACATGCGTGGCGTGGGCCGCGCGGCCGTGGGTGAAACCGACCACCTCGGCACCGGCGGCGATCCCGCTGACGCCCGCCCCGACCGCGGCGATGCGGCCCGCGAAATCGCTGCCCTGCCCGGACGGGAACGTGGCCGGGAAGATGTCGTGCAGGGCGCCGCTGCGGATCTTGCCCTCGCCGGGATTGACGGCGGTCGCGACGACCGCGACGGCCACCTCCCCCGGGCCAGGCGCCGGATCGGGGACCTCCACCACGTTCAGCACATCGACATCGCCGTACTCATCGAACCTGACCGCCTGCGCCATGGCTGCACCTTCCTGTCCGGGGCATCTCGTGGGAGCGAACAGTCGACCACGCAAGAATAATTCCCACGGGTGAACTCGGCGGTCACTCGCGGCGGCGCAGGTAATCCGCGAGGATCGGGCCGATCACCTCGAGCGCCTCGGGGCTGGTGAGCCGGTTGTGGCCGAATCCGACACTCCGGTCGTTCCAGGAGAAAGGGAAAATCCGTCGTCATCATGCTCCGCACGACGAGCATCGGCAGCGGCGCGTCAAGGGGCCGAAAGTCCTTGTTCCACAATCCCGGTTGCTCACATCCGGGATAGAACTGACCGAGCATGTTCCCCTGCTCGACGAATTTGCTCTTGAATTCGGAGTGGATCGCATCGATCACGGCACAGTCGATCAGATCCGGAAATACCGTGATCATTGCGCGCAGCACCGAAGTGGAACTTCCGTTGCCCGTCGGCAGCGTCGGATACACCTCGAGCGCGTCGGCGATTATCGTGCGTATCAGGTCCAGCCGCGGCCGCGGGCCGGGAATATGCCCTATCCACAACAGATCTCGCGTCATCGAGGGCCGCACGAACGGGCACACCGGACCGTCCCGGCCCAGCTCATCGCATGGGAGGGTGAGGAACCAGTCCGCCCACACCCGGAATACGCCGGCCGATCGGCTCTCGGCCGAACCGACCGTTTCGATTTCCGACAACGAGACCCACCGCAGCCCCGACCGGGGGCCGACAACACTCTCACTCATTGCTTCCACCTCGCGGCAGGATGCGACGACTGACGCCGTGATTACGGCGATGCACCCCTGCAATATTCATATTGCCGGAGCGAGGCGATACGTTTCACGAGTAGTCGGCTACCCCAATTCCCGGGGACCCGAATTGACTGGGCTTCGTGAGCCGCGCTAATGGACCATGTAGCCGATAACGACACCGAAAATCTGAAAATGATTCTTACGGTATCGATATCGCCTACCCCGGCCCCTATGCTCCGACCAGCCGCTGCGCCAGATAACCCTCGACCTGATCGAGCGCGATCCGCTCCTGCGCCATGGAATCCCGCTCGCGCACGGTCACGGCCTGATCCTCGAGCGTGTCGAAGTCGACGGTGATGCAGAACGGGGTGCCGATCTCGTCCTGGCGGCGGTAGCGCTTGCCGATCGCCTGCGCGTCGTCGAACTGCACGTTCCAGTTCTTGCGCAGCTGCGCGGCGAGGTCGCGCGCCTTCGGCGACAGATCGGCGTTGCGCGACAACGGAAGTACGGCCGCCTTCACCGGCGCCAGGCGGCGGTCCAGGCGCAGCACGGTGCGCTTCTCCATGGCGCCCTTGGCATTCGGCGCCTCGTCCTCGGTGTAGGCGTCGATCAGGAAGGCCATCAGCGAGCGGGTCAGGCCCGCCGCGGGCTCGATCACGTATGGGATGTAGCGCTCGCCGGTGGCCTGGTCGAAGTAGTTCAGCTCCTGACCCGAATGCTCCGAATGCGTCTTCAGGTCGAAGTCGGTGCGGTTGGCCACGCCCTCCAGCTCACCCCACTCGCTGCCCTGGAAGTGGAAGCGGTACTCGATGTCGACCGTGCGGGTCGAGTAGTGCGACAGCTTCTCCTTCGGATGCTCGTAGAGCCGCAGGTTCTCCGGGTCGATGCCCAGGTCGGTGTACCAGGCCAGGCGCGTGTCGATCCAGTACTGGTGCCACTGCTCGTCCTCGCCCGGCTTGACGAAGAACTCCATCTCCATCTGCTCGAACTCGCGGGTGCGGAAGATGAAGTTGCCCGGGGTGATCTCGTTGCGGAAGCTCTTGCCGATCTGCGCGATGCCGAACGGCGGCTTCTTGCGCGCGGTGGTCATCACGTTGGAGAAGTTGACGAAGATGCCCTGGGCGGTCTCCGGGCGCAGGTAGTGCAGGCCCTCCTCGGTCTCGATCGGGCCGAGGTAGGTCTTGAGCATCATGTTGAAGTCGCGCGGCTCGGTCCACCGGCCGACGGTGCCGCAGTCCGGGCAGGCGACCGAGGCCATGGGGACCGTGTCCGGGTCCTCGATCTTGTTCTTCTCCGCGTACGCCTCCTGCAGGTGGTCCTGCCGGTGCCGGTGATGGCAGTTCAGGCATTCGACCAGCGGATCGTTGAATACCGAGACGTGGCCGGAGGCGACCCACACCGGGCGCGGCAGAATGATCGAGGAGTCCAGGCCCACCACGTCGTCGCGGCTGGTCACCATGGACCGCCACCACTGCCGCTTGATGTTCTCCTTCAGCTCCACACCCAGCGGGCCGTAGTCCCACGCCGACCTGGTGCCTCCGTAGATCTCACCACTGGGGAACACGAGACCCCGGCGCTTGGCGAGATTGGCGACGGTGTCGACCTTCGACTTGGGTGCCACGACTGAAGCTCTCCCTCTGGATGGGTGTGAAAGGTGATTCGACCCAGGGTATAGGCACTGGCCATGGCTGGTCGAAGCAGTATCGGCGGGGGGGTGAGCGTGTCGGATTGACATGCGCACGTTTGCATATCAATAATGGCATCGGTTTCCAATAAGGAGTTGGTTCGATGACCACCGACAGTGGTGTCCCCGCACGGCGTAGCCGCGTCGCCGTGGAGGCACCCACCCCGATCCCGCACGACCCGTATCCGTACCGCGCGCCCAGCGCTCCGGAGGTGCCACCGCGAGGCGTCCTGGACAACGCGGGCGAGCTGCTACGCGCACTGGCCGCCCCGGTGCGCATCGCGATCGTGCTGCAGCTGCGCGAGTCCCCGCGCTGCGTGCACGAATTGGTCGATACCCTGGGCGTGACGCAGCCGCTGGTGAGCCAGCACCTGCGCATCCTGAAGTCGGCGGGCGTGGTGCGCGGTGAGCGCACCGGGCGCGAGGTGATCTACGAACTCGTCGACGACCACCTGGCGCGTATCGTCGTCGACGCCGTCGCACATGCCGAGGAAGGGTGATTCGTGCCGGACCACACGGGCACAGCCGAGAAGACTGTCGGGATTCGCAGTACCCGCCAGCGCAGCGCGATCGCCGCGCTGCTCGGTGATATCGAAGAGTTCCGCTCCGCCCAGGAGCTGCACGACGAGCTGCGCCGCCGCGGCGAGGGCATCGGCCTGACCACCGTCTACCGCACCCTGCAGTCGCTGGCCGAGGCGGGCAAGGTGGACGTGCTGCGCACCGACACCGGCGAGTCGGTCTACCGCCAGTGCTCCAAGGGCCACCACCACCATCTGGTCTGCCGCCACTGCGGCCGCACCGTGGAGGTGGAGGGCCCGACCGTCGAGGCATGGGCCGAATCCGTCGCCGCCTCGCACGGCTTCACCGACATCAGCCACACCATGGAGGTCTTCGGCACCTGCCGCCAGTGCGCCGCCGTCCGCGACGGCCACACGGCCCGAGCCTGACCCACCTCACGCACCCCCTACCAGTCCCCGCACCCCCTACATGGCCCTGCAAGCAGTGCGAGGTCGAACAAAGAGTGCGTGAATAGCTGCGCCCCGCCCGGCTCAGTTCGATTACCCGCCGTGCGGGGCTCGGCTCAGTTCGATTACCCGCCGTGCGGGCGTCCTGGCGCCCGGACGGCGGGTAGTGGATTCGTGCGGGATCAGGCGGCTACCGGCTGGGGCTCTGGTGTGGTGCGGCTGGGGCGCAGGGCGCCGAGGGCCAGTAGCAGCAGGGCGGCGGCCGCCCAGCACAGCAACACCAGCAGGGGGGTCATGGCGCCCGCGCCGTCGAAGAAGGCGACCGAGCGGAGCAGGGTCGCGGCGGCGCCCGGCGGCAGCAGCTGGCCGATCGTGCCCCAGGGCTGCGGCAGCATCTCGGGGGCGGAGGTGGCGGCGGAGAACGGGTTGCCGATCAGCAGCATGACCAGTGCGCCGAGGCCGATCCCCGCCTCGCCGAGCACGGTGTACAGCCCGGCGACCGTGCCCGCGACCGCGAAGGACACCAGGCCCGCGATGGCGGACAGGGTGAGGTACGAGCCAGGCAGCAGCTGGAACCAGCCCTGCGCCACCGCCATACTCAGCAGCCCCGCCGCGATGCCGAAGGTAACCAACCCGAGCAGCCGCGCACCGGCCGTCTTCACCAGCAGGCTCAGCAGCACACCGGCGGCGAGGCCCGCCATCACCAGCGGCAGCACCATGGCGCCGAACCCGGTACCGCGCGGATCATCCGGATCGGCGGGCACGACATCCTGCACCGGCGCGGCCGGGGCGCCCGAGAGCTGCTGCGCGATCGCCGTGAGTTGTTGCGCCACAACGGGACTCGCGGCCGAGGCGACCAGCACCCGCGGCGCCCCGCCACCGGTGACGATCGCGCCGTAGGCGTCGCGGTCTTCGATGGCCGCGCGGGCGGCGGCCTCGTCGGCGACGGTGGTGATCTCGAAGGCATCGCGATCGTGCTCGGCCAGCTTGCCCGCCACCATCGGCGCCTGCGGTCCGGCCACCGCGATCGGTAGATCGTGCGGCTTCAGGTTGGCGGCCGGCCAGGCGAAGGCGATCAGCATGACGGCTTGGATCAGCGCGGCGGCGAGGCCCACCGCGACGGCGCGCGACGTGGCGTTCATGACGTACTCCCAGAAAATCGGATAGTCGTTCTTTTTGGTGCACCTACGGTCGCATCGGCGGCCCGTCTTGTCAAGAACGGATATTCGTTTTATTTTTGGATCATGCCCCGAGTCAGCGAGGAACACCTCGAACGCCGCCGCCAGCAGATCCTCGACGCCGCGCAGCAGTGTTTCGCCCGCAAGGGGTTCCACGCGACGTCGATGCAGGATGTCTTCGCCGAGTCGGGGCTGTCGGCGGGCGCGGTCTACCGCTACTTCAAGAGCAAGGACGAACTCATCGCGGCCCTGGCCGCCGATTCCACCGCCCTGCTGCGCGGTGTCATGGAGGGCGTCATCCACGCCGACCCGCTGCCGGAGCCCGCGGAGGTGGTCAGGGCGCTCACCGCGGAGATCTCCCGGCTCAGCGCCGCCGGTGGTCGCGTCCGGCTGGCGCCGCACGCCTGGGCGCTGGCGCTCACCGACGCCACCGTCCACGGGTACGTCAGCACCGCCATGGGTATGCTGCGCGAGCGCTGGCGGGAATACGCGGAGCGCATGGTCGAGGCCGGTTGGCTACCCGCCGACGCCGATACCCGGGCCGTCGCGCAGGTCCTGCTCGGGGTGCTCCCGGGTTTCGTCCTGCAGCATCTGATCCTCGACGACATCACGTCCGAGTCCATTGCCCGGGGGGTCGAGCTGCTCCTGCCCGGGTTCAGGCGCCCGGCGTAGCGCTGCGGATCCCGGCCGAAAGCACGCCGGGAATGTCGGAGAACGACGCCGGGAATGCTGGAGGAGGGCGCCGGGATGCGGATCCTCAGGGCACCAGCCCCTGCCGGGCGCGCCCCGCGCCGGACAGCACCAGCAGCAGCATTGTGGTCAGGGCCTCGTCGTCGAGTCCGGCGGCGGGGAAGGTGTAGCGCAGGATGACGTCGGCGAGCTTCTCGTGGCTGATGATCGTGATCGAGCCGAACTGCAGGGCGCTGTTGCGGTCGGCGACCCGCTTGTGCAGTTGCGGCTTGAGCGGGCGGTCCCACGCCAGCACGCAGGTGAGGGTGAGCACGTCCAGGCCCGGTGACAGGTTCACCCCGCGCAGCGAGCACAGCGCGCCCTCGTACTCGAAGCCGAAACCGCCGTCCTCGATCCGCACGTCGATGTCGTACTGGCCCAGGCAGGCACCGGCGCGTACCTGCAGTTCCTGCGCCGAACTCAATTCGGTCATTTCACCCCACCGAATCGGCGATCGCGCTTGGCGTACTCCACGCAGGCCTCCCACAGGTTGCGGCGGTCGAAATCGGGGAACAGGGTGTGCTGGTAGACGAACTCGGCGTAGGCCGACTGCCAGATCAGGAAGTTCGAGCTGCGCAACTCCCCGGACGGCCGCAGGAACAGGTCCACATCGGGCATGTCCGGCTCGTCGAGATACTTGGCGAAGGTGGCCTCGTCGACCTTCTCCGGATCCAGCTCCCCCGCCGCCACCCGACGCGCGATTTCCCTTGCGGCGTCGGCGATTTCGGAACGGCCACCGTAGTTGACGCACATGGTGAGGTTCATCACCGTGTTGTCCTTGGTGAGCTCCTCGGCGATCTCCAGTTCCTTGATCACGCTGCGCCACAACCGCGGTCGCCGTCCCGCCCAGCGCACCCGCACGCCCATCTCGTGCATCTCGTCGCGGCGGCGGCGGATCACGTCGCGGTTGAAGCCCATGAGGAAGCGCACCTCCTCCGGGCTGCGCCGCCAGTTCTCGGTCGAAAAGGCATAGGCGGACAGCCATTTCACGCCGATCTCGATGCAGCCCTCGACGGTGTCCATCAGCACCGCCTCGCCGCGCTCGTGCCCGGCCGTGCGCGGCAGCCCGCGCTCCTGCGCCCACCGCCCGTTGCCGTCCATCACCAGCGCCACATGCCTGGGCACGAACTGCGCCGGTAACTCCGGCGCCTTGGCGCCCGACGGATGCGGCGACGGCGGGCGAATCGCGCGGGCGGGTCGAGCCGTGGTGGGTGTGCGATTACCGATCACGGGTCCATCCTGCATCACGGCCGCCGCGCATCGGTCCACGGCCACAGGATCTCCACAAATCACGCCGGTCGTGTCCCACTCACAGCCGGTCCGTGAGCGCCCGCATACGCTGCGCCGCCCCGCTGCCGTCGCGCCAGGTGCAGGCGATCCCGAGGGCGGCGACGCGGCCGGTGTCGAGGACGTGGCGGATGGCTGTGGCGACGGCGGGGAGGCGGGGGCCGCCCGGGGACGGGAACAGCAGGCCCGGCAGGTCCTGCGGGTCGATCACGTCGCAGTCCAGGTGCAGGTAGAGCGGGGCGTCCGGGAGGTCACCGAGATCGTGTACCGGGCGCTGCCGGATTCGTGCGGTGCGCAGGTACTCCACCTCGGGTGGGTCGAGGTCGCGGCCGTCGACCAGGACCGCCCGCTCCTCGGGGACATCGCGCAGCCCGATCCGCTCGGCCATCAGGTGCCGCCCGTACCCCACCAGCATGCGCAGGGGGAACCCGCCGAGATAGCCGGAGGCCGAGGTCTCCGCCGTCTGCACATCCCCGTGCGCGTCGAACCACACGATGCCCGGTGCCAGTCCCGCGCGCTGCAGTCCCGTCACGGTCCCGAGCGAGGTGGTGCAGTCCCCCGAGACGACCACCGGCCGATCGCCGCCGCGCACGGCCTCGGACACCCGTTCGGCGACCGCTTCGTAGAGCACGGCCATCCGCGCCCACGGATCGTCGACGTCCGGAAGTTCTTGACGCACAACGACATCCGGGTCCACAGGGAGATCGATATCCGGCCGATACTCATCGAGGTGATACGGCAGGGCCAGACGCATGCCGCGAGCGTAGCCCAGCGCTCGTGGCCGGGCAGCCGGATTCGCTGCCCCGGCGGGCCGTGGCGTCACCACGAAGCGGATACCCCTTCTCGATCACGCGCCCAGTAGCGCGATGCCGTACGCGACTATCCACGCGGCCCAGCCGAGCCAGCCGACCAGGCCCGCCACCGCGATCCGGTTGGTCCCGTCCACGTTGTACGGACTGGCCGACGAGGACACGAAAAGCAGTGCGGCGCTGGCATATCCGAGCCACACCTGCCAATCCGGAATGAATCCCGCACCGGCCCCGGCGGCGGAGAAGCCGAGCAGCGCCACGGCCAGGAACAGCTGATTGAACCCGAACAGCACATTGCTCAGCGCCCACAGCGCCACCGTGGAACCCCGATCGTGCCGCGCCGCCGCGGACATCGCGAACCGCAGCGCCTCGACGACGGCGAAGGTGACGTTCTGCATGAGCACCCCGGCGAACCCCACCAGCGCCCACGCCTCGACACCGGTCCCGCCGCGCCACAGCTGCGCCAGCAGCCCGGCCGCGAACACCGTCGTACACACCCACGTCAGCGGCGCGAACACCGACGGCCGCTTCAGCGCATCGCCGACGGCGGCGAAGGACTCCACGACCGCGTCCGGGCTCTGCCCCGACATCGGCATCGGCAGCCGTCCGCGCACATAGAAGGCGTTGACGACGACCGCCAGCACGACGAACCCGATGCCGCCCCATCCCGCCAGATCGGTGAAACTCATCCGAACACCCCTTCCCGAGGTGAAACCTGCCGCCGATCGAGGCGACGGCCCGGGAGGACCTCCCGAATTTGATTTAACGCGTCCTATATTAAATATAGACAGAGGTAGACTGGAGGGCAATGACCGAGGCACAGCCGCAACGCCGGCGCTACGACTCGCTCCGCAGGCAGGCGCAGGCCCATCGCACCCGCGCCGAGATCGCCGACGCCGCCCGCCGGTTGTTCGTCGCCCAGGGCTGGGCGACGACGACGGTGCGCGACGTGGCCCGCGAGGCCGGGGTCTCGGTCCCGACCGTCTACGCCGCCTACACCAACAAGACCGGCCTGGTGTGGGCGCTGGTGGAGGCCGCGGACCTGACCGCCGACATGTCCCGGATGCTCACCGAACTGGAGGGCACCACCGACCCCGGCCACCAGCTCGCCGCGATGGCCGGGTACGACCGCCGCCTGTTCGAACACTCCGCGGACCTGATCGCCCTGATCCGCGAGGCGGCCCGCACCGAGCCCGACCTCGCCGACACCTACCGCCGCGCACGGGAACTGGCCGACCAGACCCGCATCCAGGTCTTCGAATCGTGGCCCGGGGGCACGCTGCGCCCACACCTCGACATCCCCACGGCCGTAGACATTTTCGCCGCCCTGTGCAACGTCGACGTCTACCTCACCCTGACCGTCGAACGCGGCTGGCCCCCGGACCGAGTCGAACGCTGGTGGGCCGACACCCTCACCCGCGAACTGTTGAACGACTGAGCGTCAGCCCGAGCGGCCGGGGCGTCGACCGGTGAGATAGCCCTGAACGGTCGGCGACAACCAGGCGACGATCTCCGCGTCGGTCATGTCCACGGCGGGCGGGAATTTCAAGACGTATCGGCACAGTGCCATGCCGAGAATCTGGGAGGCGACCAGCGCCGCGCGGGTCGGGGCCTCGTCCGGATCCTCGCAGAGTGCGGCGATCAGCGGCGCGAGTTCCGCGGCGAAGATGGCACGCATCCGGTCGGCCGCCCCGGCATTGGTCACCCCCGTACGCAGGAGAATCTGCAGCGCGTTGTCCTCCTGCCAGCGCGCCAGGAAGTGCTCGACCAGCGCGGCACCGACCGAGTCACGCGGCGCATCGGTCAGGTCGGGCAGGCCGAGGTCGAACTCGGCCGCCGCGGCGAACAGCCCGTCCTTGTTGCCGAAATAGCGCATCACCATCGACGGGTCGATACCCGCGTCGGCCGCGACGGCCCGGATGGTGGCCTTCTCGTAACCATCGCCGGCGAAGCGCGCGCGGGCCGCCGCCAGGATCGCGGTCTTCGTTGCGTCTGCGGATCTAGCCATGCCCACAATTGTAGGCCAACATGTGTTGACTTCTGCGCCCGACTGGCCGATAGTTATGCCAACAGGTGTTGGCATGGCCGAATTCGGGCTCGCCCCCGTCTGGGCGGCCGCCGACGCGCTGGCCGCCGCCCGAACCCTGCCGTTCCATGGCAGTCCCTGTGGCACAGCGTCATAACGAAAAGCAGTCCCTCGCAAAGGAATTCATGATGGAGATCGTCAACGACCACCTTGCTGTCAAGGTCCGCCTCACCACGCCAACCGACAACGGGTTTCTCCTGCTGGCAGCGCAGATCGGCGGGTGGGCCGGACCGCTCCCCCTGCCGTCCCCGGCGCGGCGCCGACTGCTTCGGCGGGTGGAACAGGTGTGTGAGCGGCTCGGCCGCAGGGCGGACGTCGTCGAGGTCACCGGTTTCCGCGCCGCGCTGCGACCGCCGGGCGAGGGCGCCCGGGTGCTGCGCCGTCACAATGTGCGGCCAGCGCGGTTCGACGTCGTCGTGCTCGTCCGGACCGGCACCATCGACGATATCGCCACGGTGCGCACCGATCCCGCCTGGCTCGAACTCGTTGCGCTGGCCGAACGGGAATCCGACCGCGTGTACGTCACCGGCGCGTCCAGCCCGGCCCGCATCGCCGACGTCGATCACGGGCCGGACAGCTGGTTCCTGTTCAACTACTTCCACAGCGACGACATGGCCACCAACTACGACGTCTGGGAGTACACCGCGGGCTGGTTCCAGCGCAATACCGATCTGCCCGATTCCGTTCCGATGCAGCCGCTTGCGGGGAATCCGGCCGACTTCAGCATCATCAACCATGCCAGCTGGCCCACGCTGCGCACCTTCCTGCCGACCCTGCTGTTCCATCCGCAGTTCCGCTCGTTCGTGCTCGCCAACTTCTCCGCGAACGGCATTGCCGCACAACCGATCATCTACCGCCGCCTGCGCTGAGGGAAGTACCCGTGCAGCGGCGGTTCCGCCTATCTTCGGCGTAACCGCCGTGGTGCGTCCGGATCAGCCGACCCGGGTTTCCTCCGGCTCGGGTACCGCGCCGTGCGGGCGGGTGCGTTCGATGAGCGGGAGGGTGCGGAGCTGGCGTTCGAGGTGCCATTGCAGGTGGGCCGCGGTGAGGCCGCTGGCCTGGCGGCGCACCGATTCGGAGACGGCCTCGACACCCGACCAGTCGCCGCGGCACAGGGCGCTCATCAGGTCCAGCACACCCACCGCCGGGGTGGCCGAGCCCGGGGGGCGGCAATGTACGCACACCGCTCCCCCGGCGGCCACGTGGAAGGCGCGGTGCGGGCCGGGGGTGGCGCAGCGGGCGCAGTCGTCCAGCGCCGGTGCCCAGCCCGCGAAACCCATGGCGCGCAACAGGAATGCGTCCAGGATCAGCTCGTGCGGGCGCTGCTGGGCGGCGATGGCGCGCAGCGCACCGGCGGTGAGGGTGTGCAGCCGCGGCGCCGGTGCGCGCTCCTCACCGGCCAGCCGCTCGGCGGTCTCCAGCACCGCGCACGCGGTGGTGTAGCGGCCGTAGTCGGCGACGATATCGGCCGCGAACGCCTCGACCGTATGCACCTGGGTGACGGTGTCGAGATTGCGCCCGGGATACAGCTGGACATCGACATAGGCGAACGGCTCCAGCCGCGCCCCGAACTTCGACCGCGTGCGCCGCACCCCCTTGGCCACCGCCCGCACCAGCCCGTGCTGCCGCGTGAGCAGCGTAACGATGCGATCGGCCTCCCCCAGCTTGTGCTGGCGCAGCACCACCGCATGATCACGATACAAACGCACGGCCCCATCCTCCCACGCGCGGGCGACACCGACACACGGCGCGCCGAATCCGAGACCGTGCCCGTCAGGGGCTCAGGGGCGGATGCGCTGGCCGCTCTCGCTGTATACCTGGATGATGCGGGGGGCGTGGAGGGTTCGCAGGAGCAGGGTGGTCCAGCCGGTGCGGGAGCGGTCGATGGCGAAGTCGTCCGCCTCGAGCAGCATGCGTTCGGGGCCCTGCAGTTCCATGCTGACGGCCGGGTGCCCGAGCGGGACATCGACCAGCGCCGTGCGGTTGCCCCAGACGATCAGCCGCCGGTTGCTCATCGCGATGGTTCCTGCGGCGACGTTCTCCCAGCTCGACGAGGCGTAGTGCAGCGCGGTGCGATAACTGCGGTGCGCGACCGACCCACTGATGGGGCCGAATACGACGATCCCCTCCGCCTCCAGATCCGAACGCAGTTGTAGCGGTAGCTCTTTCGAGCCGAACGCCCGGGACATCCACTTCACGAAGAAGCATCGTAGGTCTACTACACCCTCGGCGTCGATGGCGCTGGACGACCGACCTGCGGAAATGCCGACCCGCCGACATCACAATTCGAATACGACGCTCGGTCGTCGAAGACCGGCGGCCGCCCGCGTTCGGCCCGGCGCAGGTCAGCGGCCGATTCGAGCGTTCATCGCCGGGACGGTTCCCCGCAACCTGGACGTGCGACCAGATGCGCGCTACCTTTCCAGCAGACCCACGAGACGGAGATCACCATGACCACGGCCTCGACACGCGACCTCGGGCTGGCCGAGCTGGCGGCCGCGATCGCACAGGGCGCGACCACCTCGGTCGCCGCCACCACCGCCGCCCTCGATCGAATCGAGGCGAGCCAGCCGACGCTCAACGCCTTCCGCGTGGTCCGCCGCGAACGCGCCCTCGCCGAGGCCGCCGAGGCGGACCGGCAGCTGGCGGCGGGGGCCCGGCCGCCGCTGCTGGGCGTCCCGATCGCGATCAAGGACGATACCGATATGGCCGGGGAGCCAACGGCATTCGGCTGCGGCGGCGAGTTCCCGGCGCAGACCGAGGATGCCGAGGCGGTGCGCCGGCTGCGGGTCGCGGGCGCGGTGATCGTCGGCAAGACCAACACCTGCGAGATCGGGCAGTGGCCCTTCACCGACGCCGAGGCCTTCGGCTACACCCGCAATCCCTGGGATGCCGGGCGCACTCCCGGCGGCTCCTCGGGCGGTTCGGCGGCGGCGGTGGCGGCCGGATTGGTGCCTGCCGCACTGGGTTCCGACGGCGCGGGCTCGGTCCGCATCCCGTCGTCGTGGACGAATCTGGTCGGGATCAAACCGCAGCGCGGCCGCATCTCCACCTGGCCGCAGGCCGAATCGTTCCACGGGCTGACCGTCAACGGCCCGCTGGCGCGCACCGTCGCCGACGCCGCGCTGCTGCTCGACGTAGCGTCCGGACCTCACCCCGGTGACAAGCACACACCGCCCCCGCTCGCGATCTCCGATGCCGTCGGGCGCGATCCGGGACGACTGAAAATCGCACTGTCGCTGCGCATTCCGTTCACCGCCACCAGAACCGCACTCGATCCCGAGGTGGGCGCCCGGGTGCGCGCGATCGCGGACACCCTGCGCGGACTGGGACACGAGGTGACCGTCGCGGACCTGCACTACGGCATCGCCCTCGGGGCCAGCTTCCTGCCCCGCTCCATGGCCGGGATCCGGGAGCGGCTCGCGAAGATGCCCGGTGCCCAGGTGGATTCGCGAACCCGGTTCAACGCCGCGCTGGGCCTGCTGCTCAGCGGCCCGGCCCTGTACGCCGCCCGCACCGCAGAACCGTTGCTGCACCGGCAGATCGGCCGCTTCTTCGACGCCTACGACGTGGTCCTGGCACCCACCACCGCCACCCCGCCCCCGCCGGTGGACGCCATGGACGGCCTGGGTGTCGCCGCCACCGACGCCCTCATCACCGCCGCCTGCCCCTATACCTGGCCGTGGAATGTGCTGGGCTGGCCCAGCATCAACGTCCCCGCGGGCTTCACCGACGCCGGACTACCGGTCGGCGCCCAGCTCATGGGCCCGGCCGACTCCGAACCGACGCTGGTTTCGGTTGCCTCCCAACTGGAATCGGAGCTGCACTGGGAGCGCCACCGCCCCGAGCCGTGGTGGGAGCGGTAGACCCGGACGACCCGCCGCGTCTCAGCGCGCCCAATCCTCGTCGCCCGGCCGGGTTCCGACCGGACAACCGTCGGACCCGCGACCGGAATCCGGGCCCGCGGAGGTGTCGAACAGCAGCAGGCAGTGCTGCGTGACCTCCGCGCTGCGAATGTCGTCGGTGCGCAGGATCCCGATGGTGGCGTCGTCGGTGATCCGACCGGCCTTGAAATGCAACGGCCCGGTGACCCCGACATAGTCGTGATCCCTGATCTCGCTGGCGATCGCACCGCGATTCGGCACCACCCCACCGGCCGTGGCGTCGGTACGGGCCCGGTTCTGCCCCACCGCCTGCAGGAAGACCGCCGCGATATCGTACGCCAGGCCGGTCCGGTCACCCGGCCGCTCGGGTTTGTATTTCTGCAATCGTTCGACCAGCGCCGCCAGCTGCACGCACATCGTGTTGAAACCCGGGCTCACCACCTGATTGCCGACCCTGCCGACTCCCCCGACGCAGGTGCGGCCACCGAGCAGAACCGGAACCCCCTTGGCGACATAGCGAATCGGAACCCCCGCAGGCGCGGACCTCTGGGCCTCCGGATCGGTGATGTATCGAGTAACGGCGTCGTCGCCGAGGATCGCGGGCACGTTCTCGTTGCTGCACCCGTCGATGAGCACCCGGATGAAGGCCCCGAAATCGTAGTTCCGACCGGCGAAGAAGTGCAGTTCCTGTCGATCCGGGCGGGTAGCCGCACAGGGTTTCGGAAGACCGTTCAACTGTGACTGCTGCTTCCAGGTCTCCTCGCGGAAGGGAATATCCCTGCCGGACAGTTCCTTCCGCATCGAGTCGGCCAGTGTCCGCACGTACAGATCGTTGGGATCGTCGTCGGGATAATAGATCGCCACCTTGTCGTAGCGAGCCTGCCCCGAACTCGGATCACGTGCTCCCTGAACGTAATCCGCGACGAGACGGGCCTGGGTGCTGTTGCTCGGGATCGGCTGGAAATACAGCGGCGAGGTCAGGCCGAGCCCGTCGGCCGACAGGGTGGTCGTCATCACCGGCACGCCCGACTCCCCCAGCAGCGCAATCGCTCTCCGCGTCTCCGTACTGCTGCGGTCCAGACCGACCACCCCGACGATGCTGGGATCGTCGCGGATCAGCGGGCGCAGCAGGTGCTCGGTCACCCACACGGCATGGCGCATGACGGTTCCGCCGTTGACGGCGATGATCCGCAGTAGCGGCACGGATTCGTCCTGGCTCTCGTTCGCCGCGCGCTGCTGCATCGCCAGTCCCGCCAGCTCCTCCACCTGGGCGCGCGGGTATCGCACGTTCGGAACCGTGTAGGTGAGCCCGGCGAAGTAGATCAGCGACACCAGGGTTCGCCGGGGATTGTTGCGAAGTGCCTGTTCCGCCGTCCGATTCTGCTCGAAGACGAACTGCTGCAACTCGATCAGGGCCTCGTCGTCGGCGAACGTGTGGCCGCTGTTGTCGCTGTAGCCCACGCATTCGCCGTCCCGCACGGCGACACCGACTCCGGAATCCCACGGCCAGGTCGCACAGCCCCCGGTGAGGCGTGGCTCCACATACACCGCCGACAGCGACGCCAGCACGACGACCAATGCCGTTGCGGCACTGGCGACTACCCACCGCCTTGTGGAGAACGGCGGCTTCGGCGGCTTCGGGCTCGGCGGCTCCAGCAGCTTGTTGCCGGGGCGAGCGAGTTGACCCGGAAGGTCCAGGGGCAGGTACCAGGCGCCGGGGTCGCGCTGATGTCGCTTGATCCGGACAGTGGACTTCCAGGCCGCCCACGGATCGCGCCAGAACCCGGGCTCCTCGGAACGGGCCTGCCCGATATTGATCTCGCCGATCTCGCCGGGGTCCGGTGTATTCGTCTCCGGTCGCTTCGAAGCGTTTCTCATGGCGGCCTGCGCGGCAATCCACATGGCGGTGTGGGACGCGCGATTCATCGTGGTGATCGTGACAAGCGGATCGAACAGACCCGTCTCGTTGCGCACGTCACTCACCCGGCGTAGCAGCGCGCCACCGAAATTGTCCGGAGCAACGCCGTGCAACAAGATCACCGGATACGCCGTGTGCCGCCACGTCGCAGGCCGGAAGATCCTGGGGCCGTATGCCTTACGCAGATCCTCGAGGAACGAGTGCACCAGCAGCTTCGCGACTTGTTCCGGGTCTTCTCTGGTCTTGTGGGCAGCGAGCCGATCGGCGAACCCCAGAAAACTGTCGGACAACCTCGGGGTCAGATACCGCTGCCCCATGAACCACCGTGCCTGCCTCGACATCTCCAGGAGACGATTCCCGAACATGCCGCGCACCATCGGCCACAGCGCGAACAACAGCCGCAGGTACCACGGAACCGATTCCGGGACAGCCTGCCCGACCTGCGGCCCCGTCTCCTGACCCGCCCGTACCGGGCGCCGGCTCGCACGCACCAGCTTGGGAAGCTGCTCCTGCAGTTGCTCACCGGCATCCGCGCCGGTCTTCGCATCCCGCCCGGAACCCACCCGTACCAGCCAGGACGCGGTGCGATAGCGAGGAAACACGATGGGCCCCATGCCCGTATCGTCGGCCTCCAGTCCGCTGCGCAGACAATCGAGGATCCACAGGCAGCCGGACAATGCGTCGTCGCCGGCGGCGCGCCGCCGTTCGTCCGGGCGGATCAGGTCGACCATGGCCCGCGGCGCAGCACGGTATCGCTTCCATCGCGGCAGCTGCTGGTCGCGCGGCGGTTCCAGCCAATCTCGCGTCTTCTCCAGCACGGTGGCGTCGTCGATATCGTCGGCGACCAGGCACACGATCGGAGGCGGCCGCAGCTGGCGGCGCCGACGGATGCGGGCCAGCTGCGGCAGTACTCGCGGCCGCTCGTCCGGCACGAACAGCACCCGGAGCAGCTGCTGGTATAGGGTGACGATTTCCTGCACCTCGGGCCCCCATCAGATGCGGTCGAAAGCCCGAGTGTGCCAGGTTATGTCGAAATCTGTCGACCGTTCACATCGCGCTCAGAAGCCCAGCTTCCCCAGTTGTTTCGGGTCGCGCTGCCAGTCCTTGGCGACCTTGACGTGCAGGTGCAGGTAGATGCGGGTGCCGAGGATGTGCTCGATCTGTTTGCGGGCGGCGGTGCCGACCTCCTTGAGGCGGGCGCCGCGCTTGCCGATGACGATGGCCTTCTGGCTGGGGCGTTCCACGTAGAGCAGGGCGTGCACGTCGAGCATCTCGTCGTTCTCCTCGCGCGGGAGGACCTCCTCGATGACGACGGCCAGCGAATGCGGCAGCTCGTCGCGCACGCCCTCGAGCGCGGCCTCGCGGATCAGCTCGGCCATGAGCGTTTCCTCGGGCTCGTCGGTCAGCTCGCCGTCGGGGTAGAAGGCCGGGCCCTCCGGCATTTTCGAGGCGATCACGTCGACCAGCACCTCGACCTGTTCGCCCTTGACCGCCGAGACCGGAACCACCTCGGCCTCGGGCCCCAGCAGCTCCGAGACAGCGACCAGCTGCTGGGCGACCTGGTCGCGGCTCACCTTGTCGATCTTGGTGACGACACCGAGCAGCGTGGTCTTCGGCGCCATCTGCCCGACCTGCTGCACGATCCAGCGGTCGCCGGGGCCGATCTTCTCGTCGGCCGGAATGCAGACGGCGATGACGTCGACCTCGGAATAGGTGTCGCGCACCAGATCGTTGAGCCGCTGGCCCAGCAGCGTTCGCGGGCGGTGCAGGCCCGGGGTGTCGACCAGGATCAGCTGCGTGTGCTCGCGATGCACGATGCCCCGGATGGTGTGCCGGGTGGTCTGCGGGCGCGAGGACGTGATCGCGATCTTCTGGCCCACCATGGCATTGGTGAGCGTCGACTTGCCCGTATTGGGGCGGCCGACGAAACAGACGAAGCCGGAACGGAATCCGTCGGCGGACGAGCCGGAGCTCATTCGAAAACCTCGGATTCGGTGTCGATGTCGAAGCCCGCCGGGGCGCCGCGGCCGTGCCCCGTATTGCCCTCGTCTCCGATCGGATTCTCCACCCCGTACCGATCCTCGCCGGAGCCGCTCGAAACCGTATCGGTCACCGTCCCTTTGCGATCGGTGAGGATGACCCGCGCGGCGGGCGACACCTCGTGCACGGCGGCGATTCCCGCGTCGTGGCGCAGCCCGCCGCACACGACCGCGGCCTCGAAGCCCTCGGCGCCGCTGGAGATCGCGGCCGCCACCGCGGCCTGCAATGCGGTCAGCGGCAACGCCTTCAGCTCCACCACACCCGCGGCATAGGTGCGGCCGTCGGTATCGCGGACCGCCGCACCGCTGCCGCCGCCGGTGCGCCCCATCGCGCCGCGGGCCAGCACCAGCAGCTTGTTGTCCTCGGCGTCCAGCCCCGCGGTCTCAGTCATCGCTGTCTCCGTCCTCGTATCCGTTGAATCCGTTGCGCCCCTTGTGTTTCGAATCACCTTTTCGAACGGGCGGATGCTCGTCGGTGGTATCCGCGGTGACCGAATCGGCGGCATCGGTCTCCGATTTCCCCGAATCCGATTTCTCGGGCGCGCGTTTGACCACCACCGTGTGCACCCGCACCCGGCCGCGGGCATCGGCACCGCCCTCGCCGCGCAGCTGCAATCCGTGCGCGACGACCTTGGAACCCGGCAGCGGAACGCGGCCCAGCGCATGCGCCAGCAGGCCGCCGACGGTATCGACGTCCTCCTCGTCGATCACCGTGCCGAACAGCTCGCCCAGGTCCTCCACCGGCAGCCGCGCCGACACCCGGTATTTGCCGCCGCTGAGCTCCTCGATAGGCGCGATCTCGTCGGTGTCGTATTCGTCGGCGATCTCCCCGACGATCTCCTCCAGCACGTCCTCGATGGTGACCAGCCCCGCGATGCCGCCGTACTCGTCGACCAGCAGCGCCATGTGGATGCGGCGGCGCTGCATCTCGTCCAGCAGCGCGTCCAGCGGCTTGGAGTCGGGCACGAAAACCGGCGGCCGCATCACCTCGCGCACCCGCACCTTCTTGCCCCGATCCGCGTACGGCACAAGGTCTTTCAGGTAGACGACGCCGACTATATCGTCGACGTTCTCGCCGATCACGGGGATGCGCGAATGCCCGGACCGCACCGCCAGCGACATCGCCTGCGCCGCGGTCTTGTCCGCCTCGATCCACACCATCTCGGTGCGCGGCACCATCACCGCGCGCGCCGCGGTATCGCCGAGTTCGAACACCGACTGGATCATCCGCCGCTCGTCGGAATCCACGACGCCGCTCTGCTGTGCCATGTCCACGACCTCGCGCAGTTCGACCTCGGAAGCGAAGGGCCCGTTGCGAAATCCCTTGCCGGGCGTGATCGCGTTACCGATCAGGATCAACAGCCGGCTGACCGGTCCCAGCAGCGACCCGATCGCCTGCAGCGGCAGCGCCGCGGCGAGCGCGATCGAATAGGCGTGCTGGCGGCCCAGCGTGCGGGGGCCGACACCGATGACCATGTAGTCGACCAGCACCATCACCACCGCGGTGAGCACCAGCGCCCAGCCGGTGCTGAGCCAGTCGCTCAGGGCGGCCGCCAGCAGCACGGTGGCGGTGATCTCACAGGCCAGGCGAAGCAGCACAACGAGATTCACGTACCGGGGGCGGTCCACCACGATCCGCGACAGCCGCCGGGCGCCGCCGCGGTCGGCTCGTACCAGATCCTCGACGCGGGCGGGCGAGATGGTGGCCAGCGAGGCGTCGATGGCGGCGAACACGCCACCAACCGGAACCAGCAGGACCGCCAGAATCAGCAGGACGGGTGAGTTCACGCCGCGCTCATGCCGGGTCCAGGGGGTCACCGGGCGCGGTGAACCCGGTCTTGCCCAGCAGCCGCCGATCGCGTTCGGCGAGTTCGGCACGGCGCTGCGCCTCGCGCAGGCTCTCGTACCATTCGGCGAGCAGCCGGTTCTGCAGGCCGAACATCTCCTTCTCCTCCTCGGGCTCGGCGTGGTCGTAGCCGAGCAGATGCAGCACGCCGTGCACGGTCAGCAGCGCCAGCTCGTGGTCGACCGAATGGCCCGCCTTGGTCGCCTGCGCGGCCGCGAACTCGGGGCACAGCACGATATCGCCGAGCATCGACGGGCCCGGTTCGCTGCCGTCGGGTCGGCCGCCGGGCTCGAGCTCGTCCATCGGGAACGACATCACATCGGTCGGCCCCGGTAGATCCATCCAGCGCATGTGCAGGTCGGCCATGGTGTCGAGATCGACCAGCACCATCGACAGCTCGGCGGCCGGATGCACGTCCATCCGCCCGATCACGAACCGCGCGACGCTGACCAGTTCCTCCTCGGAGACGTCCATGCCCGACTCGTTGGCGATCTCGATGCTCACGCCCTAAGCCTAATGGGCGGCACGCCGACCACCGGGCATCGGTGCGCAGCACCCGCGGCGCCGGAATCCGGCGCCGACATCACCGGCGTGCCCGCCCCGCGGCGCGGCGCTGCGCCCGGTTGCCCGGGTAGTGCGACAGCTGCGGCCGGTCCTCGGCCTCGTAGCGGGAGTAGGCGTCGACGATCTCCGACACCAGGCGGTGGCGCACCACATCGCTCGAGTTCAGCTCGGCGAAGTGGATGTCGTCGACATCGCCGAGGATCTCGCTGACCACGCGCAGGCCCGAGCGGGTGCCGCCGGGCAGGTCCACCTGGGTGATGTCGCCGGTGACGACGATCTTGGAACCGAAGCCGAGGCGGGTGAGGAACATCTTCATCTGCTCGGGCGTGGTGTTCTGCGCCTCGTCCAGGATGATGAACGAGTCGTTGAGCGAACGGCCGCGCATGTAGGCCAGCGGCGCCACCTCGATGACGCCGGACTGCATCAGCTTCGGGATGGCCTCGGGATCCATCATGTCGTGCAGCGCGTCGTAGAGCGGGCGCAGGTACGGGTCGATCTTCTCGTTGAGCGTGCCCGGCAGGAAGCCGAGGCGCTCGCCCGCCTCCACCGCGGGGCGGGTGAGGATGATCCGGTTGACCTGCTTGCCCTGCAGCGCCTGCACGGCCTTGGCGACGGCGAGATAGGTCTTGCCGGTGCCCGCCGGGCCGATGCCGAAGACGATGGTGTGCTCGTCGATCGCGTCGACGTAGCGCTTCTGGTTCAGCGTCTTGGGGCGGATGGTCTTGCCGCGACGCGACAGGATGTCCAGGCTCAGCACCTCGGCCGGGGAATCCGAGGAGCCCTCGGTGAGCATGGAGTAGGTGTGCCGGACCGCCTCCGGCGTCACGACGCGATTGCGGCCGGTCAGGGCCACCAGCTGCTCGACCACGCGCTCGGCGAGCGCCACATCGGCGGCCGCGCCGGTCAGCGTCACCGAATTGCCGCGGACGTGGATGTCGGCGTCGAGCAGTCCTTCGAGTTCACGGAGATTCTCGTCGGCCGAGCCGAGGAAGCCGAAGACGGATTCGGGAGCGAGTTCGATGCTGGAACGCACGGTCCGCGCGGCCGGGCCCGTGCCGTTGCCGCCGGCTGCCATGCCGGCCTGGGGAGTTGTCGGGTCGCCGATGTCGCCTGAGGTTCGCAATAGGTGCTATGGCCTGCTTCCGGTCTCGAACGTGTCGTTTCGTGTGATGAAAGTTTAACGCGGACCACCGACACCGCCCAGTGAATATGCGGCTACCACCAGGTCACGGGCGCGTTCCGGAAGGTTTTCCCCGCCGCGAACGGGGTAGCCGTCGCCGTGCGAGCGGCTGACCGCCCGCGCTCAGCGCTGGGCCCGGTCGAAGGCGAAATCCCGGAATCGGCGCACCGCCTCGGACGGGACGGCGTTCGCCGACCAGATCAGCCCGACCGCCCGGGCGGCGCCGGGATCGGCCAGCGGGATCAGCACCGGTCCGGGCTGCGGGCCCCGCACCGGCGGCTCCTCCAGGGGCAGCAGCGCGACCCCGAGCCCGGCGGCGACCAGGCCCGCGACGGTCACCAGATCGCTGGATTCGAGGCCGATGCGCGGGCGGAAATCGGCCGCGGCACAGAGGTCGTCGAGGATCGCGCGCATGCCGAAACCGGTGGGCATGGCGATGAATTCGGCGTCGGCGGCCTCGGCCAGGCGGACCTGGCGCCGCCCGGCGAGCCGATGGTCGGCCGGGACGCCCAGCGCGAGCCGCTGGTGCAGCAGGGTCCGCCAGCCCAGTCCGCGCGCGGCGGGCTTCGGCGACACCAGGCCCAGGTCGGCGGCGCCGTCGAGCACCTGGGTCGTCACCGCTTCGGCCGCATCCTGCGTGAGCGTGAAGGTGATGCGGCCCGAGCCGCGGCGGAAGCCCGCGACCATATCGGGCACCAGCCGCGCCCCGAAGGAATGCAGGAACGTCAGCCGCACAACGCCTTTGGCGGGGTTGGCGAGATCCGACAGCTCCCGTCCGGCGGCATCGAGCTCGGCCTGCGCCCTGCGGGCGTGCTCGTAGTAGACGCGCCCGAAGTCGTTGAGCGTCAGTCGTTTTCCGTGCCGGTCGAACAGCCGCACACCGAGGCGGTGTTCCAACCGGGCCAACATCCGCGACAGCGTCGGCTGCGCGAGGTGCAGCCGGTCGGCGGCGGCCCCGACTCGCTCCAGTTCGGCGAGGGTGAGGAACCAGTGCAAATCGTCACTCGGCACGGCGCACCTTTCGGGCAGTAGCTGCGCTAATGCTGTCTTCGCATCAACTTCCCGATCATTATGCATTTCCTTTCGAAGCGCGGCGGGCCGATGCTGAGGCCATGACCACCGCATCCGCCGCCACCTCGGCCGATACCGCCGCGCACGAACGCCGGATCTCGCTGGCGCTGTTCGCCGCGGGGCTGACCACATTCGCCTCGATGTACAGCGCGCAGGCGCTGCTGCCGAGCCTGTCGGCGGCGTTCGGCGCGACGCCCGCGCACGCGGCGCTGGCGGTATCGCTGACCACCGGTCTGCTGGCGCTCGCGATCGTGCCGGTGAGCGTGCTGTCGGGGCGGTTCGGCCGCACCCGGGTGATGATCGCGTCGGCGGTGGCGGCGAGCGTGATCGGCCTGCTGCTGCCGTTCAGCCCGACGCTGGACGTGCTGCTGGCGGGGCGGGCGCTACAGGGTCTGGCGCTCGCGGGTGTCCCGGCGGTGGCGATGGCGTATCTGGCCGAGGAGATCGGCGCGGGCGGGCTGGGCGCGGCGATGGGCGTGTATGTGGCGGGCACCAGCATCGGAGGGCTTGCGGGACGGCTGATTCCGGCGTTCACGCTGGAGATCGGGTCGTGGCGCTGGGGTGATGCGGTGCTGGCGGTGGCGGCCGCGCTGTGCACGGTGTGGTTCGTGCGCTGTCTGCCCGCGTCCCGGCAGTTCGTGGCGCGGCCGCTCGGAATCCGTTCGCTGGCGGCCGATTTCGCCGGACACCTGCGGCACCGGACGCTGCTGCCGCTGTTCGGGCTGGCCTTCGTCCTGATGGGCAGCTTCGTCTCGATGTACAACTTCCTCGGCTACCGCCTCACCCGGGAACCGTTCGGATTGTCCGCCGCCACAGTGGGTCTGGTGTTCGTGATGTACCTGGCGGGCACCGTCACCTCCGCGGCCGCCGGTCGCCTGGCCGACCGCCACGGCCGCGCGCGGGTCCTCGCACTCTCGATCGGCGCCATGGCCGCCGGGCTGGTGATCACCATCCCCGACAATCTCCCCCTGGTGCTGTTCGGCGTACTCCTGTGCACCGCAGGCTTTTTCGCCGCCCATTCGGTGGCCAGCGGCTGGGTCGGCGCCGCCGCCACCGGAAACCGCGCCGCCGCCTCCTCCCTCTACCTGTTCGCCTACTACCTCGGCAGCTCCGTCGTCGGAGCCGCCGCAGGCCTCGCCTACAGCTGGCACGGCTGGGCCGGACTAGCGGCCTACGTGGGCATCCTCGTCCTAGCCGCAGCAGCCCTGGTCACCACCCTCACCTCCCGCCCGGCCCGTGCCGAGGGAACGTAAGCCTCACATCCGGTCGTCGCGGGTGGCGGCGATGATGCTGGTGAGGACGCCGGGGTAGCGGGATTCGAGGTCGGTGCTGCGGAGTTCGTGGCGGCGGTGGCTGCCTTCGGGGGTGACGCGGACCAGGCCCGCTTCGCGCAGGACCTTCAGGTGGTGGGAGAGGGTGGACATGCTGACCGGGACGTCGAATCCACCGCAGACCACGCCCCCGGCCTCGGCGAGTTGCTCGATCACGCGCAGGCGGATCGGGTCGGCGAGGGCGTTGAGGACGGTGGGCAGGTCCACCGAGTCGATCGTCGGATGGTTCAGGGCCCGCATGCCGCAAGGCTAGCAGCATTTCGAGACTTTGACAGAGTTCGAAATCTGGCTCATGATTTCGATGGTTGACGAAATCTCGAATACTGATGCGGAGTGCGGTGGTGACTCGGATACACGTGCAAGAGTGGGGCGACGGGGATCGGGTGGCGTTGCTGGTACACGGCCTGTCGGCGAGTTCACGCTCGTGGTGGCAGGTCGGACCGGCGCTGGCCGAGCGCGGCTATCGCGTCCTCGCGCCGGATCTGGCCGGGCACGGGCAGAGCGCGCGCGGGCGATACAGCCGGGAGCGCTGGGCCGACGATCTGCTCGATGTGGCGCCGGACCGGGTCGAGCTCGCCATCGGGCACTCCCTCGGCGGCGTGCTGCTGGCGATGATCGTGGAACAGCTGCGCCCGCGGCGGGCGGTCTACGAGGACCCCGCCTGGCATCCGGGTGACGGAACCAGTTACGGCGCAGCACAACCGGCGGTCAGGGCGATGAAAGACTGGACCGCCGAGGATATTCGAACAGCCTCGCCACGCTGGAGCGCCGAGACCGTGCGGGCCCGGCTGGACGAACTGGCGGCGTGGGACCCCGGGACCACGCGCATGGACTACCTCGAAACCGCCTATGCGCCGGTGCTTCCCCTGGTGCCGTCGCTGCTCCTACTGGCCGACCCCAGCGATCTGACACCGCCGCGGCGAGCCGCGGAGTACCGCGCAGCGGGTTTCGAGGTCCGCACGGTGCCGAATACGGGCCACTTCGTCCACAACGACGATGTCGGCGCCTTCCTCGGAGCACTCGACAACTGGCTGTAGCCACCGCGGCCCGGCGAAACCACCAGCGGCGAGAACAGGATTCGAAGGAACTCGCGTGTGGCTTGGATCACTTCTCGCGGCGCTGGGGAACCGCACCCGGATCACCACGTCTAATGCGTTGACGGGCAATACCGTTCGAGAGAAGGAAATCGCATGAAGCTTCGGATGGCCACCATCCTCGTTTCCGCCGCGGTCGCGGGCCTCGGCCTGGCCGGTGCGGCGACCGCCGCACCGCATCCGGTCCAGACCGACCACCACACCGCGCCCGCGGGATGCCCGACGCCCCCGCTGGGCACGGACGGCAAGCCGCTGCCCCCGCCGCTGGGCACGGACGGCAAGCCCCTCCCGCCGCCGGTCGGCGAGGACGGCAAGCCCTGCCCGCCCCCGCTGGGCCCCGACGGCAAGCCGCTGCCCCCGCCGCCCGGCGCCTGACGAATCCGCGACAGCGACGCCCCGCCGAAGCCTTCACGGGCGCAGCCGAACTCCTCGGCTCGCAGGTGAACGGCGCGGCGGGGCGACCCGCAGGCATCATCCCCAGCGCGAGGTCAAGGCGCCCAGTGCCCCCAGGGCGACGGCGGCGGCCGTGGAGGTGCGTAAGACGGTGGGGCCCAAAAGGACCGCGTCGGCACCGGCGGACGACAGGGCCTCGAGTTCGGTGTCGTCCAGGCCCCCTTCCGGGCCGACGATCAGCACGATCCGGGAGGCCCGGGCGAACGGCAGATCGGTGAACCGGGAGTCACCCGATTCGTGCAGGGCCGCGACAATCCCGTTGTCCGCCTTCGCGTTCCGTACCAGCTCCAGTACATCCGGGGTGCGGTGCAGCTCCCCCACCTCGGGAATGTAGGCCCGGCGGGACTGCCGCGCGGCAGCCCGGGCGGCGCCCCGCCACTTGTCGACTCCCTTGCGCGCCTTGCCCTCCCAGTTGGCGACGCAGCGCGCCGCCTGCCACGGGACGATGGCGTCCGCACCGGCCTCGGTCATCAACTCCACGGCCAGTTCGGAACGATCCGACTTCGGCAACGCCTGCACGACGGTCACCGGTGGCGACACCCGCTCGGCGACGGTTCGGCTCAGCACTCGAAGCTCGAGGCGATCCTTCTGCGCCGCAACCACTTCCGACGCGGCGACCAGACCGGCCCCGTCGGACAGGGTGATCGGCTCGCCGACCCGAATCCGGCGCACCGTCGCGGCGTGGCGGCCCTCCGGCCCGTCCAGCACCGCGACCGCACCCGGTTCCGGGATCTCGTCGAGGTAGAAAACGGTTGCGGCCACCGCGGATTCAGCGTCCGCTGAACGAGGCCCGCAGCCGCGCGAACAGGCCGCTGTTGTGCTCGGACTGCGCCGACAGCACCTCGGTCCGCTCGCCGTTGCGCGTCGACTTGTACTTGCGCAGCAGTTCGGACTGCTTGTTGTCCAGCTTCGTCGGCACCACGATGTCCAGGTGCGCGACCAGATCCCCGCGCGCGCTGGAGCGCAGCTTCGGCATGCCGTGCCCGCGCAGCACCGACACCTCGCCGGGCTGGGTGCCCGCAGGGATCGACAGCTCGGTCGGGCCGTCGAGGATCGTGTCGATGACGACGGTGGTGCCGAGCGCGGCGTCGACCATCGGGACCCGGATCGTGCAGTGCAGGTCGTCACCGTCGCGGACGAACGTGTCGTGCGGCTGCTCCACGATCTCCACATACAGATCGCCCGCGGGGCCGCCGCCGGGGCCGATCTCGCCCTGGGCGGCCAGCCGCACCCGCATGCCGTTGGCGACACCCGCCGGGATCGGCGCGGCGATCTCGCGACGCGACCGCACCCGGCCGTCGCCACCGCACTTGCGGCACGGATCCGGGATGGTCTCGCCGGTGCCGCGGCAGGTGGGGCACGGGCGCGAGGTCATCACCTGGCCCAGGAACGAGCGCTGCACCGTCTGCACCTCGCCCGCGCCGCCGCAGGTCTCGCAGCGCACCGGCTTGGAGCTGCCGTTGGTGCCCGCGCCCTGGCACAGATCGCACAGCACCGCCGTGTCGACGGTCAGGTGCTTGGTGACGCCGACCGCGCACTCGGCCAGCGACAGCCGGGTCCGCAGCAGCGAATCGGCGCCCGGCTGCACCCGCCCGCGCGGCCGGCGCGGACCGCCGCCACCGGCGCCCATGCCGCCGAAGAATGCCTCGAACACATCCCCCAGGCCGCCGAATCCGGCGCCGGAGAAACCGCCCCCGGCACCCGCGGACTCCATCGGGTCCCCGCCCATGTCGACGATGCGCCGCTTCTCCGGGTCGCTGAGGACCTCGTAGGCGGTCGATACGTCGCGGAACTTCTCCTGCGCGTCGGCGTCGGGATTGACGTCGGGGTGCAGTTCCCGCGCCAGCTTGCGGTAGGCGCGCTTGATCTCCTGGTCGCTCGCATTGCGGCCGACGCCGAGAATTCCGTAGTAGTCCCGTGCCACTTGTGTCTCTAGTCCTGTTCCGAATCTGTTCCGTTCACGACCCGCGGCCGTGGCTGGCTCAACGCTCGGCGAGTACCTCACCGATGTATCGGGCGACCGCGGCCACCGAAGCAATGGTTCCGGGGTAGTCCATGCGCGTCGGTCCCAGTACTCCCATACCGCCGAGCACGGTACCCGGCACACCGTACCCCGTGGACACCACCGAGGTTCCGCGCATCTGCTCGACCTGGGTCTCCTCCCCGATCTGCACGGTCACCATGCCCGGCTGCTGCGCCGCGGCCAGCAGCTTCAGCACGATGACCTGTTCCTCCAGCGCCTCCAGCACCGAGCGCAGCGAACCGGGGAAACCGAAGTCGCCGACGTTGCGGGTGAGGTTGGCGGTGCCGCCCAGCACCAGCCGCTCCTCCGGATGCTCGACCAGCGTCTCCACCAGGACCGTCGACACGCGCACCAGCACCTCGCGCAGCCGGGGCGGGGCGTTCTCGGGCAGTTCGGCCACCGCGGCGGAGGCGGAGGCGAGCCGCTTGCCGTCCATGGCCTTGCCGAGCATCGCGCGCAGCACCGCCAGGTCCTCGTCGTCGACGACGGAGCCCAGCTCGACCAGGCGCTGGTCGACGCGGCCGGTATCGGTGATCACCACCAGCAGCAGCCGCGCCGGATTGAGCGCGACGACCTCGAGATGGCGGACCGTCGAGGCCGAGGCGGTCGGATACTGGACCATGGCGACCTGCCTGGTCAGCTGGGCCAGCAGCCGCACCCCGCGGCGCAGCACGTCGTCCAGGTCGACGCCGCTCTCCAGGAATTCCATGATGGCCCGGCGCTCCGCCGGGGACAGCGGCTTCACCTCGGCGATGTGGTCGACGAACTGGCGGTAGCCCTTGTCGGTCGGGATGCGGCCCGAGCTGGTGTGCTGCTGGGTGATGTAGCCCTCGGCCTCCAGCACGGCCATATCGTTGCGCACGGTGGCGCTCGAAACACCCAGATTGTGCCGGTCGACCAGGGTCTTCGAGCCGATCGGCTCCTTGGTCGCGATGTAGTCGGCGACGATCGCTCGCAGGACCTCGATCCGCCGCTGCTCCGTACTCGGCATCGGCCCCACCTCCTCGCTTTCGCCTTCGGTCCGCCGGGTGCGCGACCGTCTCGAGGCATGGCACGATCACACGGATCCCGGTTCATCCGAATCCCAGTTTAATTGCACGCGGGCAGATCACCCGCGTATGCGTCCCGACCTGTGTGGCTCCGGGTACCGGGGGCGGATTGGGCGGGGCCGCTACTGCGGCCCGGCGAGCTTGCCGGCGGCGGCGTCGAGCCCCAGCATCGCCAGCAGTGACGTGCAGTCGTCGGCGTCGGTGGCGTAGCTGGCGACGGCCCGGGCGGCCATCGCGCTGCGACGCGCGGATTCGGCCTTCTCCGCGGCGCGCGTCTCGGCGAACTCGCTCTGCTCGTGGACAAGGGTGATGCGACGTGCCTGGGACATGAGACTCCTCGGGGGTTACCTCGAACGCTACACCCCGAAGCCCGGTCGTTCCGGCCCAACGAGCGATCGGGATCAGGTCAGCAGGGTGCGAACCACCGCGTCGGCCAGCAGCCGCCCGCGATCGGTGAGGATCAGGCGGTCGGCGCAGCGGACCGCCAGGCCGTCGGCGATCACCCGGTCGGCGGACCGGCGTTCGGATTCGTCCAGTTCGGCCAGCGGCAGGCCGGTGCGCAGGCGGGCGGTGAGCATCACGCGCTCGGTGTGCTGTTCCGCGGCGGTCAGCGCCTCCCAGCCCGCCGCCGGGAGGCCCTCGCGCACCCGGTCGGCGTAGCGGGACGGATGCTTCACATTCCACCATCGGACCCCGCCGAGATGACTGTGCGCGCCCGGGCCCGCGCCGAGCCAGTCGCCGCCGTCCCAGTAGCCGAGGTTGTGGCGGCAGCGGGCGGAATCGGTTGCGGCCCAGTTGGATACCTCGTACCAGGTGAGTCCGGCGGCGGCCAGGCGGGCGTCGATGCGCTCGTAGCGGGCGGCGAGGACGTCGTCGTCGGGGGCGGGCAGTTCGCCGCGGCGCACCCGCCGGGCGAGGGCGGTGCCGTCCTCGACGATCAGCGAGTACGCCGACACGTGGTCGACGCCGGCGGCGAGGACGGCGTCCAGGCTGGCGTCCAGGTCGGCGTCGGATTCGCCCGGTGTGCCGTAGATGAGGTCGAGGTTCACGTGGTCGAATCCGGCGGCCCGGGCCTCGCGCGCGGCCTCGACGGCGCGGCCGGGGGTGTGGGTGCGGTCGAGCACCCGCAGCACGTGCTCGGCCGCCGACTGCATGCCCAGCGACACCCGGGTGAAGCCCGCGTCGCGGAGGCGCTCGAAGAACCGCGGCGAGGTCGATTCCGGATTCGATTCGGTCGTCACCTCGGCATCGGCGGCCAGCGTGAAGTTCGCGCGGACCGCGTCGAGCACGCCCGCCAAGCCGTCCCCGCCGAGCAGCGAGGGTGTCCCGCCGCCCACGAAGATCGTCGACACCCGCGGTTGCGGGCTCGGCAGTTCACCGAACACCTCCGCGGCCGTGGACAATTCGCCGCGCAGCGCGTCCATCCAGGACTGCGGCGAGGCCGAACTGCCCAACTCCCCCGCCGTATAGGTGTTGAAATCGCAGTACCCGCACCGGGTGGCGCAGAACGGCACATGGACATAGATCCCGAACGGACCGCCACCGAAGTCGCGCAGCACGAACTCCGCCGAGTCGGGCGCGGCAGTTCCGGCGGCAATCGAGGTCACCGCCCCAGTCTGCCGGTGGCCCGGGTGTGACCTACATCGGGGATGGATTCCGGCCAAAAGCACGCCGGAACAAGGGAAGGGCGCACGCCGGAAACAAGTGAGGGCCTCACGCCGAAAACAAGGGAAGGCTATCGGCACGCTTCACCCGCGTACTCCAGGCGCCTCGCCTCATCCTCCCGGCACGCCACCCGCTCATTCCCGGCACGCCACGCTCATACTCCCAGCGCCACCCGCTCATTCCCGGCACGCCACGCTCATACTCCCAGCGTCGCTCTCTCACTCCCGGCACGCCACGCTCATACTCCCAGCGTCGCTCTCTCACTCCCGGCACGCCACGCTCATACTCCCAGCGTCGCTCTCTCATTCCCGGCATGCTTTGGCCGGGATCACACCGAGTCGTTGGTGGGCGGGCGGCCTGGCAGCGGGTGGGTGAGGAAGCCGTCGGCGAACATTTGCAGGGAACCGCAGTGGTCGCAGCGGTAGGCGTGGTGTTTGATCACCTGTTGGCCCAGTTCGCTCGGGTGGTCGGTGAGCAGGCCGGGGTGGCCGGTGACGAAGCCCAGTACGCCGATGTAGGTCCGCTGCCGTTCGCACCACGGGCAGGTCAGGTCGACGGCCTCGTGGCGGCGCCGGATCTCGTCGTCCCGCTCCCGAATCCGCTGCTGCGCCTGGGCGATGTAGCGCTGGGCGTCCGGTATCGGCAGCCGCTGCGGCTTGCTCCACGCGCCCTCGTACACGGGATCGGCGGTGCGGAGGTGGGCGAATTCCGCCTCGGAACACCGCACCACCCTGGTCCCCCGCATACCACCCGCCACGCGGAAGGTGATCTCCGCCCGTGAAACCCCCTGCGGCAGGCCGCCGTTCAGCTGCACCCGCTTGGGATCCTGCGCGTCCGGCTTGAATTCGATCCCCCGATTCGCCACACCCGCACGATACCGCCCGCAGCGGCCCGGCGTGCTCGACAACGCTTCCGGTAACGATCCGGCCACTGGATGGCCGCGGATGTCCGATTGCCGGGTGGAAACGGGAACCCTTCGCGCACAGGACTCTTGTTCGATGAGAGCTGAGGAGTGCGACATGGACAAGCTGGTGTGCATCGACTGCTGGCGCCGTGACAACCTCACCTTCGCCCAGCGCCTGGACCCCGCCTTCGTCACGCCCGGGCCGTTCCATCGGTGCGCGGCGCACCGCGACCTGCGGGCCGAACTCCTCGGCGATCCAGGACCGACGCCGCATGCCGCGTAGGCCCCGGACGACGTCAACGGCCCAGTGCGGTCTCATGTTCCACGTGCGACAGCTTCTCGGGATTGCGCACTGAATACAGCCCCGTGATGAGGCCGTCGTCGAGCCGCACCGCCATGACGGTGTCGATCTCGCCGCCGCGCCGCAGTACCAGGGCCGGATAACCGTTGATCTGCGCCGGTTCGACCGACAGCTCGCGACCGATCCGCGGCAGCGAGCCCGTCAGCAGGCTCGCCACCGGACCGGCGCCCACGATCGGCCGCAGCGCGGCCTGCCGGACCCCGCCGCCGTCACCGAGGAAGACGACGTCGGGCGCGAGCCGGTCGAGCAGGCCCTGCAGATCGCCCGTGTCGATCGCCCGTTGGAAGGCCTCGAGCGCCTCCCGCGATTCGGCCGGTGATACGTCTCCGCGCGGGCGGCGGGCGGCGACGTGTCCCCGGGCGCGGTGGGCGATCTGACGCACCGCGGCCGGGGTCTTGTCGACGGCCTCGGCGATTTCGTCGTAGCCGAGGTCGAAGACCTCGCGCAGCACGAACACCGCGCGTTCGGTCGGCGCGAGCGTCTCCAGCACCAACAGCATCGCCATCGAGACGCTGTCGGCCAGTTCGACATCCTCGGCCACGTCGGGCGCGGTGAGCAGCGGCTCGGGCAGCCAGGGGCCGATGTAGGACTCCTTGCGGCGCCCGAGCGTGCGCAGCCGGATCAGCGCCTGGCGCGTGGTGATCCGGACCAGGTAGGCGCGCTGATCTTGCACGATGCCGAGATCGACTCCCGCCCAACGCATCCAGGTCTCCTGCAGCACGTCCTCCGCGTCGGCGGCCGACCCGAGCATCTCGTAGGCGACGGTGAACAGCAGCCTGCGGTGGGCGACGAACGCCTCGGTGGCGGGGTCGGCCCGGTTCGTCAGGCTCCCTTCGCGCTGTTCGGGCATGGTCTCCGACGTGCCGGGCATGGGCGGCTCCTGTTCGCTCGTGTCTGTACCGGCTACCAGACACCGGACACCGCGGTTCTGTGACACCACCGAACGCGGCGACCCTCCCCTGTGACCCGCGTCACCGACTGTCACGCCGGTGTGGCGCCCGGTGTCTTGTGCCCGAACCCACCGAATGAAGGGAAACACCATGAGCACCAAGTACGAAGTCGTCGTGATCGGTGGCGGATACGCCGGGGTGATGGCGGCCAACCGCCTGACGCAGCGCGACGACGTGCGCGTGACCGTGATCAATCCCCGCCAGGTCTTCGTGCCGCGGCTGCGGCTGCACCAGCTGGTCGGCGGGACCCACGACGCGGTCGTCGACTACCGGAACGTCCTGGCCGAGGGCGTGCGACTGGTCGCGGACACCGTGACCCGGATCGACGCGGCCGGACGGACCCTGACACTGGCCGACGGCGGCACGATCGGCTACGACTACCTCATCTACGCCGTGGGCAGCGGCACGCCCGCGCCGTGGGTGCCGGGCGCGGCCGAATTCGCCTACCCGGTAGCGACTTTGGAGGCGGCGCAGCGGCTGCGGTCGGTGCTGTTCGATACGCCCACGACGGGCGCGGTGACCGTCATCGGGGGCGGCCCGACCGGGATCGAGACCGCCGCCGAACTGGCCGAGCAGGGCCGCCCGGTCACGCTGGTCTGCGGCAGCGCGCTCGTCCCGTACCTGCATCCCAAGGCGCGGCGCACGGCCCACAAATACCTCTCCGGGCTGGGCGTGACCGTGATCGAGGGCGCCGACGCGGCCGTCACCGCGGTGACCCGCGACGCCGTGGAACTCGCCGACGGCCGGACCCTGGCGAGCGCGGTCACCATCTGGACCGCCGGCTTCGGCGTGCCCGACCTGGCCGCGCGCAGCGGGCTGAGCACCGATGCCGCCGGGCGGCTGCTCACCGACGAGACCCTCACCAGTGTCGACGACGAGCACATCGTCGCGGCGGGTGATTCGTCGGCGCCGTCGGACCTGCCGTTCCGGATGAGCGCCTACACCGCGTACTGCCTGGGCGCGCACGCCGCCGACACCCTGCTGCACCGCATCGCCGGGGAGCAGCCCACGCCGATCGATATGGCGTTCCCCGCCATGTGCCTGAGCATCGGCCGCAACGCCGGGATCTACCAGCTCGGGCACAAGGACGAGACCGCGATGCGGCTGTACTTCAAGGGTTTCACGGGCAAGAAGCTCAAGGAGTTCGCCTGCGAGGCAGGTATCAACCACCTGGCGACCGAGGCCCGCAAGCCCGGCAAGCACCGCTGGTTCTCCGATGGCAAGCACCGTCCGGCCCAGTTGCAGGCCCGGCGCGACAGCACGGGCGCATCGGTCGCGTAGGAGGTCAGAAATTCGGGCGATTCTGCACCCAGCGGAACGGCGTGCTGCGCTGGGGGAAGCTGTCCGGGTCGATCCGGTCGAGCGTCAGCGCGACAGGGTGGCCGTCCAGCTCCCCGGTCAGCACGGCCGTGTCCGGAGTCGGTTGCCGAAAGTCGAGTGCGCCCAAGGGATTCCGAGCGTCCTCGGAGGTCGCCACCGGCCTGGCCCGCGGTGTCCCCTCGATCAGCCGGATTCGACGGGCCGCCGCGTCCACGTCGACGGGAACACTCACCAGGGTGTCGTCCATCCGCTGCACGGTGATGGTATCCGGATAGTCGAACACCACTATCTTCCAGCGGGTTTCGTCGGTGGTCAGCGGCGGCACCGGCTGTCCGTCGCGGATGTACTGCGACACCGACCAGATGCCGTACAGCGCGGGCTTGGGGCGATCGGGCCCGCCGGTACGCCAGGCGTGCCAGCCGCCGGACACCAGCGCCACGACGATCCAGATGCCGATCGCGGCCTGAGTCAGCGCCGCGATGCGGCGAGATCTCCTGCCGCGGAACGGATATGGCGCCGCGGAGGGAGCGGCGGCGCGATCGAGCACCAGGACGTGCGTAAGCCGCCGCGCCTCGGGCGCCAGCAGCAGCAACGACATGAGCAGCAGATGGATGGACAGCATCTTCTCCGGCACGTCGAAGGTCATGTCCAGCACGACGACCTGTAGCGTGTCGATCAGCGCCAGCATCGCGCCCAGCAGCGCGGTCCGCGGCACGAGCAGCAGGATCCCCGCGGTGATCTCCGCCGCGCCGAGCAACATTTCGTACGGCCTGGACACACCCACCTGCGACCACAGCACGGCCATCGGCGTGAGGTCACCGTATCTGGTGAGCAGCGTGGTCAGCGACGGCTCGGGCATCTGCGTCGGAATCGCCTTGGCGAAGCCGAAACTCAGCATCTGACCGGCCAGCGCGATGCGGAGGGCGAGCAGATACCAGCCCGCCAGCGTGCGGTAGTGGGTCCGGCGCCGGTCCAGTACCGACCACACCGCCGCTCCGGCCACCGCGACGACGAGGATGCACAACAGCAGCACCCAGAAGATCGTCTGGTCGCCGACCCCGGTCGGATACAGCCGGACGGTGGTACCGAACAGCTCCCGGCCCACCCGATCCAGGACGGGCTGCAGCGCCCGGATGTGCCAGAACTGCGCGTCGTAGCCCAACCGGCGCCCGAGCGGGCCCGTCAGCACGAACACGATCGGCGGAATCAGTAGGCAGAACAGGCCGAAGTACAGCACGCAGAACCGGAACCCGATGCGGGTGAGTGGATTCCACTGTGCTCGTCGAGCCGACTCCGCCGCCTCGGTGACATCGGTCGCAGTCATCGTCACTGCCGCATCCTCGGATCGTGGGCGGGGTCGGGATACAGGGCAGGACAGCCGTACTCGACGGCGTCGGAGCGAAACTCGTAGTGCCAGGGCTCATTGCGATAGATCTGGCACAGTCCGTAATCGGCGCCGTGCGCGGACAGCCACGCCGCGGCACCGGAATCGAGGTCGACCGCGTCGCCGGATACGTGCGCTGACGTGTCCGCGGTGGCGACCCAACGAGCGGCCGCCTGCGTGGAGCCGTACTTCGAGATCGCCTCGCGCAGCAGCCGGTTCTGGTAATCCCGGGAACGCCAGCCACTGGTGACGTAGAACTCGACGCCCTCGTCGCCCGCATCGGCCGCCGCCGCGCGCAGCGCGTCGATCAGATCCGGTGCGAGATTGCCTACGCCGGGATACTCGTCGGCGAACACGGTGACGCCGTTCGGGAGGCCACCCTCGTCCGGGGCCGCCTGACCGCCGTCGTCACCGCGCAGGACGGCGCCGATCGAGCGACCCGGCAACGCCCCCGACTGGCAGACGAGGATTCCGGTGATCGCGGTAACGGCGACGAGCAGGCCGATCACGGCCAGCCCGGGGGTCACCGTTCGTGTTGCGGGTTTTCGACTCATGCGCTCAGTCAAGGCGGCGCGGCGTTGCCGGACCGTATGCGATTTTCGATACGCCGACGAAATGGGTGCGCCTCGTAGGATCGGACCCATGCGTGTGCTGGTCGTCGAGGACGAGCCCTACATGGCGGAGGCCATCCGCGACGGTCTGCGCCTGGAGGCGATCGCGGCCGATATCGCCGGTGACGGCGACACGGCCATGGAATTGCTGAGCATCAATGCCTACGACATCGCCGTCCTGGACCGAGACATCCCCGGGCCCTCGGGTGACGAGGTCGCCCGGCGCATCGTCGCGGCCGGTACCGGCACGCCGATCCTGATGCTGACCGCCGCCGACCGGCTCGACGACAAGGTCTCCGGATTCGAGCTCGGCGCCGACGACTATCTCACCAAGCCGTTCGCACTGCGGGAGCTCGTGCTCCGGCTCCGGGCGCTCGACCGTCGGCGCGGCCACCACAGGCCACCCGTGCGGGAGATCGCGGGACTGCGGGTGGATCCGTTCCGCCGCGAGGTCTATCGCGACGGCCGCTATGTGGCGCTCACCCGCAAGCAGTTCGCCGTGCTCGACATCCTCGTCGCCGCCGAAGGCGGTGTCATCAGCGCGGAGGAACTCCTGGAGCGGGCGTGGGACGAGAATGCCGACCCCTTCACCAACGCCGTGCGCATCACCGTCTCGGCCCTGCGCAAACGGCTCGGCGAACCGTGGCTCATCGCGACCGTGCCCGGCGTCGGCTACCGCATCGACACCGGAACGTGAGGGATCCGACCGCGGGCCGCGCGCCCGGTTTGAGCGTTCGCCTCAAACTCACCCTCAGCTACGCCGGATTCCTGATGCTGGCGGGCGTGCTGCTGCTCGCCGCCGTGTGGACGTTCCTGCTGCGCGGTGCCGTTCGCGCCTCCGCCCTGATTCCCGACCCCGCCAATCTCCCGCGCATCGTCGACCCCGCCAACTTCGGCCCGAGCGTATTCGGCACGGCGGCAGCCGCGCTCCTGGTCTTCCTGTTGGTGTTCGGTCTCGTGGGCGGCTGGATTCTGGCCGGGCGCATGCTCGCCCCGCTGACGCACATCACCGCGGCCACCCGCGCCGCCGAGCACGGATCGCTCTCTCATCGAATCCGGTTACCGGGGCCGCAGGACGAGTTCCGCGAACTCGCCGACAGCTTCGACGCGATGCTCGCCCGGCTGGAGGCGCACGTCATCGAGCAGCAGCGATTCGCGGCCAACGCCTCCCACGAGCTGCGCACGCCGCTGGCGATCACGCGGGCACTGCTCGACGTGGCCCGCAGCGATCCGGACAGCCGCACCCCCGAACTCATCGAACGCCTGCACGTGGTCAATACCCGAGCGATCGACCTCACCGAGGCATTGCTCCTGCTCAGCCGCGCCGACCGGCGATCGTTCACCCGCGAACGCGTCGATCTGTCCCTCATGGCCGAAGAAGCCGCCGAAACACTGCTCCCCCTCGCGGAGAAACGCGGCATCACCATCGAGACCGGCGGCGACATCGCCCCGGCCCTCGGCTCACCCGCGCTCCTGCTGCAGCTGACCACCAACCTCGTGCACAACGCGATCGTGCACAACCTGCCCGATCACGGCACCGTATGGGTCACGACCAGCGCGCGCCCCGGCATGGTCGTGCTCACCGTCGACAACACCGGCGAGGTGCTCTCGCCCCGGCTGGTCGCCACGCTCGCCGAGCCCTTCCGCCGCGGCACCGACCGCCGCCACTCCGACCACGCGGGCGCCGGCCTGGGCCTGGCCATCGTCCACAGCATCGCCCGAGCCCACAACGCCACCCTCACCCTCGCCGCCCGCCCCACCGGCGGCCTCCACGTCACCGTCCACCTCCCCACCGCCTGACTCCCCCTTCTCGCACCCCCGGTTCAGTCCTGCACGACGGTGTTCTGGCAGACGGTGAGGAGCCAGCGGGTGTCGACCTTGGTCATGACGTAGAGGGGGGAGCCCTCGGCGGTGATGTTGCCCGCGAGGTCGAAGTAGCGCTGGCGGATCTTGACGGCGGCCACGTCGGGGCGCAGGAAGCGCACCAGGACCACCTCGTAGGTCGCGGTGCCGTCGCGCATGGCGCCGGGCAGGACCCGGGCGGTGAATTCGGCGATGGCGTCGCGGCCGTCGAGGAGTTTCCCGTGGCCGGTGGTCCAGATGGCGTCGGGATGGAACAGCGACACGAACTCGTCGACGAGTTCGTTCTGCTGGGCGTGTTCGACGGTCGCGACGACGTCGCGGATCGCCTCGAGCTCGATGTCGGTCTGCGTGGTTGTCATGCGAACGATCCTGCAACCCGAACTGGACTCGAGGTCAACACCAAGATCGCTGCGACGGTTTCGGCGCATTGATCTATGAGCTATTTCACAAAACTGAGCGGCCGTCCAGGGAATTTCCCTCGAATCTGCGGAAAATATGGGCCCATGGTCGGAACGACCCCGCTGACATGGCACAATAGGCTCCATGACTGGGCTTGGAGTACGACTGGTGGCGCGACGCCACGTCGACTACAAGCGTGTCTGCAGCGACCGCTGTCTGCCGGATTGCCTCCGGTAGCGCGGCCCATCCCGACTCCGGCGCCCCTGTCTCGGCGCCCACATCCCGGCCGTTGCACACCGAAGGCGTGAGCCAGCCCCTCCCGCCTGCCGTCAAGGCCTGATCCACCCGCAGGAGCGACCCTATGACGTCGAGTACCGACGCCGGTCCCAGCCCAGAATCCGTGCGCGCCGCGCGGGAACAGAAAGCCGAATCCGTGCGCGCCGCGCGCGAGCAGGATGTCGCGCGCGAGCGCGAGCAAGCCGCGCGGGAACGCCGCGCGCGTCCGCGCCCGCAGGCCACCGGCCAGCGCACCGGTAAACCGGTCCGCCGCAAGTCGGAGGGTCAGTGGGCGCTCGGCTACCGGGAACCGCTGAACCCGAACGAGCAGAGCAAGAAGGACGACAACCCGCTCAACGTCCGCGCCCGCATCGAGAACATCTACGCCAAGGGCGGCTTCGATTCCATCGACAAGGCCGACCTGCGCGGCCGGTTCCGCTGGTGGGGCCTCTACACCCAGCGCGAGCAGGGCTACGACGGCACCTGGACCGGCGACGAGAACATCGACATCCTCGAGGCCCGCTACTTCATGATGCGGGTGCGCTGCGACGCCGGTGCGCTCAACCTCGCGCAGCTGCGCACCATCGCGGGCATCTCCACCGAGTTCGGCCGCGACACCGCCGACCTGTCCGACCGCGAGAACGTCCAGTACCACTGGATCGAGATCGAGAACGTCCCGGAGATCTGGCGACGCCTCGAGGAGGTCGGCCTGAAGACCACCGAGGCGTGCGGCGACTGCCCGCGTGTGGTGCTCGGCTCGCCGCTGGCCGGGGAGTCGCTGCACGAGGTCATCGACCCGACCCCGGCGATCGACGAGATCGTGAGCCGCTACATCGGCAAGAAGGAGTACTCCAACCTCCCGCGCAAGTTCAAGACCGCGATCTCCGGCCAGCAGGACGTGGCGCACGAGATCAACGACGTGGCGTTCATCGGCGTCGACCATCCCGAGCACGGGCCGGGGCTGGACCTGTGGGTCGGCGGCGGCCTGTCCACCAACCCGATGCTGGCCAAGCGCGTCGGCGTGTGGGTGCCGCTGGAGGAGGTGCCGGACGTGTGGGAGGCGGTCGTCGCGGTGTTCCGCGACTACGGCTACCGCCGGTTGCGCACCAAGGCCCGGCTGAAGTTCCTCATCAAGGACTGGGGTGTCGAGAAGTTCCGCGAGGTCCTCGAAACCGAGTACCTGAAGCGGAAACTCATCGACGGCCCCGCACCGGAGCAGGTGAAGCAGGTCATCGACCACGTCGGCGTGCAGCGGCTGCGCAACGGGCTCAACGCCGTCGGCTTCTCCCCCATCGCGGGCCGCGTCTCGGGAACCATCCTCACCAAGGTCGCCGATGCGGCCGAGCGGGCGGGCTCGGACCGGGTCCGGTTCACCCCGTACCAGAAGCTGGTCGTGCTCGACGTGCCCGACGACAAGGTCGAGCAGCTGCAGGCCGAGCTGGAACCGCTGGGGCTGCACTCGAAGCCGTCGATCTGGCGGCGAAACCTGGTGGCCTGCAGCGGAATCGAGTTCTGCAAGCTGTCGTTCGTGGAGACCCGCAAGCGCTCCCAGGCGCTGGCGCCCGAACTCGAGCAGCGGCTCGCCGATATCAACGCGCAGCTGGACGTTCCGGTCACCATCAACATCAACGGCTGCCCGAACTCCTGCGCCCGGGCCCAGATCGCCGATATCGGCTTCAAGGGCCAGCTGGTCGACGACGGCGACGGGAATCATGTGGAGGGCTATCAGGTTCACCTGGGAGGCAGCCTCGGGTTCGACAGCGCCTTCGGGCGCAAGCTGCGCCAGCACAAGGTGACCAGCGACGAGCTCGGCGACTACATCGAGCGTGTGGTGCGCAATTTCGTGAAGAACCGCGACGAGGGCGAGCGGTTCGCGCAGTGGGCTGTCCGCGCCGACGACGCCGACCTTCGGTAACGGGAGATTTCAGCTATGGCAACCACTTTGGAGAAGCTGTCCGAGGACGAACTGCGCAGGATCGCCGAAGACGGTGCGGCACGACTGGGTCCGGACGCCACCGCGCAGGAGCTGCTGCGGTGGACCGAGGACACCTTCGGCTCCGGGTACATCGTCGCCTCCAACATGCAGGACGCGGTGCTGGTCCACCTGGCCGCGCAGGTGCACGCGGGCGTGGACGTGCTGTTCCTCGACACCGGCTACCACTTCGCCGAGACCATCGGCACGCGTGACGCCGTGGAGACGGTGTACGGCGTGAACATCGTCAACGTGCAGCCGGAACACACTGTGGCAGAGCAGGATCGGCTGCTCGGCAAGGACCTGTTCGCGCGCGACGCCGGTGAGTGCTGCCGCCTGCGCAAGGTGGTGCCGCTGAAGAAGTCGCTGGCCGGTTACAACGCCTGGGTCACCGGTATCCGCCGCGTGGAGGCCCCGACCCGCGCCAACGCGCCCCTGATCTCCTTCGACGAGGCCTTCGGCCTGGTGAAGATCAATCCGATCGCCGCCTGGTCCGACGACGAGATGACCGGCTACATCGAAGAACACGGAATTCTCGTCAATCCCCTTGTGGAGGAGGGGTATCCGTCCATCGGTTGCGCTCCGTGCACGCGGAAGCCGGAACCGGGATCCGATCCGCGAAGCGGCCGCTGGGCCGGCCTCGCCAAGACCGAATGCGGGTTACACGCCTCATGACAACAGCCACTGACACGCGATTCGACACCCTGGCCGCCCTGGAGTCGGAATCCATCCACATCTTCCGTGAGGTCGCGGGCGAGTTCGAGCGGCCGGTGATCCTGTTCTCCGGCGGCAAGGATTCCACGGTGCTGCTGCACCTGGCGCTCAAGGCGTTCTGGCCCGCGCCGCTGCCGTTCGCGCTGCTGCACGTGGACACCGGCCACAACCTGCCGGAGGTGCTCGAGTTCCGTGACCGCGTGGTCGACAAGTACGGGCTGCGCCTGCATGTCGCGTCGGTCGAGGACTACCTCGCCGACGGGCGGCTGACCGAGCGGCCCGACGGCATCCGCAACCCGCTGCAGACGGTGCCGCTGCTGGACGCCATCGCCGAGCACCGGTTCGACGCGGTCTTCGGCGGCGGCCGCCGCGACGAGGAGCGCTCGCGCGCCAAGGAGCGCATCTTCTCGCTGCGCGACGCGTTCGGCCGCTGGGATCCCAAGCGGCAGCGCCCGGAGCTGTGGAACCTGTACAACGGCCGGCACGCGCCGGGCGAGCACGTGCGCGTGTTCCCGCTGAGCAACTGGACCGAGCTCGACATCTGGCGCTACATCGCCCGGGAGGACGTCGAGCTCGCCACCATCTACTACTCGCACGAGCGCCCGGTCTACCAGCGCGACGGCATGTGGATGACGCCCGGCTCCTGGGGCGGTCCGCGCGACGACGAGGAGCTGGTGGTGAAGTCGGTGCGCTACCGCACCGTCGGCGACGGATCCTCCACGGGCGCAATCCTTTCGACCGCCGCGACCAATGACGACATTCTCGCCGAGGTCGCGGCGTCGCGGCTGACCGAGCGCGGCGCGACGCGCGGCGACGACCGGGTGTCGGAGGCAGCGATGGAAGACCGGAAGAGAGAAGGTTATTTCTGATGTCCGACCTGTTACGACTGGCCACCGCCGGCAGCGTCGACGACGGCAAGTCCACCCTGGTCGGACGGCTGCTCTACGACACGAAATCCGTGCTGGCCGACCAGATCGACGCCGTGACCCGCGCGTCGGTCGACAAGGGCCTGGCCACGCCGGACCTGTCGCTGCTCGTCGACGGCCTGCGCGCCGAGCGCGAGCAGGGCATCACGATCGATGTGGCCTACCGCTACTTCGCCACGCCCACACGGACTTTCGTGCTCGCCGACACCCCGGGACACGTGCAGTACACCCGCAATACGGTATCCGGCGCGTCGACCGCGCAGCTGGTGATCCTGCTCGTCGATGCCCGCAAGGGCGTGATCGAGCAGACCCGCCGCCATGCCGCCGTGATGGCGCTGCTGGGCGTGCCGAAGCTGGTGCTCGCCGTCAACAAGATCGACCTGGTCGACGACGCGGCCGGGGTCTTCGACCGAATCGCGACCGAATTCACCGAGCTGACAACGAAACTCGGTTGGGCGCCGGAGGACGTGGTGGAGATCCCGGTATCGGCGCTGCACGGCGACAACATCGCCTCCCGCTCCGAGCAGACGCCGTTCTACGACGGGCCCTCGCTCATCGAGCATCTGGAGTCGGTGCCGGTCGATGCCGACAGCTCCGGCCGCCACCGGGTCGGGCTGCGGTTTCCGGTGCAGTACGTCATCCGCCCGCGCACCGCCGACCATCCGGACTACCGCGGCTACGCGGGACAGGTCGCGGCGGGCGTGGTCGCCAAGGGCGACGAGGTCGTGGTGCTGCCCTCGGGCATTCGCACCACGGTCGAGCGCATCGACACCGCCGACGGCGAGCTGGCCGCCGCCCAGCCGGGGCGCAGCGTCACCCTGGTGCTCGCCGACGACGTCGACATCTCCCGCGGCGACACCATCGCGGCGGCCGCCGATGCGCCCGAGCCGATCGACGCCTTCGACGCGACCGTCTGCTGGCTCGGCGACAAGCCGCTGCGGCCGGGCGCGCGGCTGCTGCTCAAGCACGGCACCCGCACCACCCAGGCCATCGTCGGCGCGCTGCTGGAGCGGTTCGACGAGCAGCAGCTGGCCGCCGATCCGGATCCGGAATCGCTGTCGCTCAACGACATCGGCCGCATCTCGCTGCGCGTCGCCGACCCGATCGTCGCCGACGACTACCGCACCAACCGCCACACCGGCAGTTTCCTGCTCATCGATCCGGCGGGCGGCAACACGCTGGCCGCGGGCCTGGTGGGTGACGTGCTGACGGCCGTCGAGGTCGGTGCCGAGGTCGGGGTCTGAGATGAGTTCGGGCCCACGCCGCCGAGGAATGGGGCGGAACGGGGCGGTTCTCCCCACGTCCCGTCCCGCACTGATCGCGGTCGCGCACGGCAGCCGCGATCCCCGTTCCGCCGCAACCATGTCCGCGGTGGTCGCCGACCTGTCCGTCCGCCGCCCGGACCTCGATATCCGGCTGGCGTTCCTGGATCTGAACACTCCCTCGGTGGAGCAGGTCGTGGATGCCGTTGCCGCGCAGGGACATACGGAGGCGGTGGTGGTTCCACTACTGCTGGGCAATGCCTTTCACGCCCGCGTGGACCTCCCCGGCATGCTGGCCGCCGCACGCATCCGCCACCCTCGGCTGCACCTGACGCAGGCCGAGGTTCTCGGCGACGACCCGCGCCTGATCACGGCGCTGCGTGACCGAATCCTGTCGACCGGCGCCGACCCGCGAAACGAACGGACCGGGATCGCGGTCGCCGCCGTCGGCTCGTCCTCAGCCGCCGCGAACCGCCACACGCTGCGTATCGGCGGCCTGGTGGCCGAGGGCACCGCCTGGCGCACCTCGGTCTGCTTCGCCACCACGGAACCGTCGCTACCGCAGGCCGTTTCACTCCTGTACGAGCAGGGATGCGATCGAGTGCTGGTCGCTCCCTGGTTCCTGGCCCCGGGCCTGCTCACCGACCGCCTGCACCGGGCGGGCCCGAACCTCCTGCACGCGAAGACGATCGGAGCGCACACCGCGCTCACCGATGTCGTGCTGGACCGCTACGTGACGGCCGCGACACCGGCGCTGGCCGAATCGGCGTGAGATTCGCTCCGTAGCATGTAGTCCCGCTATGCCCGCGTGGTACGCACCCGGGTGATCGTCGGCGGGATATTGCGCAGCACCGGAACTCGATCGAAGATCGGCATCGTGACCGCCAGCGGACCCCGCGACGGCCCGTAGTTGCGCACGTGGACCTCGCGGATGCGCGGGCTCCAGCCGCGCAGCAGGGCGGCGATGTCGTCGCGGCGCACGCCCCAGGGCATCGGCGGGGCCGTGTAGTGCTCGGTCTTCGAGTAGCCGGACATCGTCTTGCGGGCGAACCAGGGCGGGATGGTGTCGAACATCAGCTGCAGGCCCGGCAGCCGATCCACCATGGCGGTCACCAGATTTCGCACCTGCTCCTCGTCGAAGTACATGAACAGGCCCTGCGCGGTCACGAACACCTCGCCGGATCCGACCTCGTCCAGCCAGGCGGGATCCAATGCGCTGCAGGCGATATGGCGGCAGCGTTCGGAGGCGGGGAGGAACCGCTCCCGCACCGCGACGGCATCGGGAACATCGACGCACAGCCAGCGCACCCGGCCGTTGTCGCAGCGCTGGAACTGCGTCTCCAGCCCGGCGCCGAGCTCCACGACCGTGCCGTCCGGATGCTCGGCGAGCCACGGCCGCAGGGCATCGTCGAAGATCCGGGAGCGTTCGGCATGGGTGCCGTCCGGCGTGCCGAAGTTCCGGTCGTAATCGAAATCGATCGACTCGTAGATCCGCACACAGTCCGGATCGTGCAGCTTCCCGTCGCGGCGACCCGCCTCCGACGCGCGATTGTGCAACGTCCACAGCATTGTCACCGGGACACCGACCAGATCCACCTCACGGCTCGACATTAGGCAATCCTAACTCGACCCCGGCTTAATGGCAACGGTTTTCATGAGTGCGGCTATTTCGTGTGGTGTACCTCGGCGGTCTGCGCGACCGCGGCCGACGGCACCTCGATCACCGGAACCGGCTTGTTGCTCGGGTTGCCGCTGTCGGCACCCCGGAAGCTGAAGCTCAATTGCCCTGAGGCCCCGGGGACCTCGTCCAGGCTGTTCAGATTCAGCATCTGGTTGAGGACATCCTCGTGCGTCGGCAGCTCCTGCCCGACATGGGCGCGGGCCGACAGCCGTGCCGCCTTCGCCGCGATGAGCAGGGCATCGTGGGTCGAGATGGCGCCACCGTCGTCGAGATGCGCCGGATCGAATCCGAGCTCGCCGAACTTGTCGAAGAACTCGCGGAAGAACGGCGGCGTCCCCGGCGCATTCCGCAACCAGCCCGCCGGATCGGTCTCCGTGGCATACGCGATGCGAATGTTCTTGTCCCGCAGCTTCGCCTCGTGCGATCGCAGGTGCAGCGCACCGAAATCCGCGCTCGCCCCGAACACCGTGACCGGAGTGTCCGGGCACACCCGCGCATACATCGACTCGAGGAAGTTGCCGAAGTCCACCACGCGACCGGCGTACAGCACCACCTCGGGTTTCACCGCGCAGATGTTCTGCACGATATTGGTGAACAGGCTCGGGCTCGCCGCCGTCGGACCGGAGATACCCACGTAACTCTGCGCGGGGAACCTGATGACATCGGCGAAACGAGCGCTGAAATCGTCGCGCAGCGACCGGGTGAACAGGTCCGCCCCGGAGGTCGTGCCCGGGTCGTCGTTGATATCGGAGTTCGCGTCGTACACCAGGATCGCGGTATCCAGCTCGGGGCGGCCGCGCAGGTAATCGTGCAGTGCCGCGGCGTATTCCGAGTTCGGCGGCGCCGAGCGGATGAATCCGCGAATCTGGCCGTAGTTGAGCTGGTCCGCGGTGGCGATCGAACTGACCGTCGGAATATTGTGCGCCGCAAGATGTTTGGCGGCCAGCTCGGTCTGAATGGTGGACAGGCGCAGCCCGGCCACGGCCACCAGGGGCTCCGGATCGTCGACCATGCCCTCCAGCTGCTCGACCACCGGCTGCCACTGCTGCCCGTGACTGCCCCAGTTGGCCAGGACCAGCCTGACGAGCGGCCGCTGGTCGCCGATCGCCGCCGTCTTGTTGATCCGAATCTGCGCCGCGTAGGCGCCCTCGAGCTCGTTGCGGATCATCTCGGGCGTATTCGCCGACGTCTTGTCGACCGTCAACGGGTCCAGCAGCGCGATGGTCACGGTGCGGCCGGAACCACCGACCGCGGCATTCTCCGCGGCGATCTTGCGCTGCACGTCCGCGTACGATTCGTGGAAAACGTAACTGCCGTCGGTGACTCCGACGCACTCCGCGCCGATATTGCGCACCCCGGAATCCGAGCGCCCGCAGGCATCGTCCGGCTGCAGCCACCAGTAGACGGACCCGGCCACGACGATCGCGACGACCGCCACCAGCGCCACCGCGATCTTGTTCCGGCGCAACCGAATACGGAGACGGCGCCATCGGCCCGGCGGCAGCGGCGGGATGATCTCATTTCGGGTGTCGTCGCTCACGAGCCCCTCAACTCCACAGCTCGGCCTTTCTACGGTGGTCGTCGGCCTCTTCCAGCAGCGGCACCGGATCACCCGTGGCGAGACCGGCGACGACGTCGTAATCGGCCGCGATCTGCCAGTGCAGGGACCGGCGGCGATTCGACACGAACGGATCGGCGGCGATCCATCGGGCGACGACCAAACGGGGTATCGGCTGTGGCGGGCCCTCGACGGCGGCGTGGAGCTGATCCATCACCGACATCTCCGGATCGCGGTGGCGGCGCGGCATCGAGGTCACCGAGCGCAGCAGCCGCACCCAGTCGCGGGTGGTGCCCTCGTCGAGCCGCCGGAGCAGGCCCGTCACGGTGGCGGCGAAATCCTCTGCGGCCATGGCGTAATGCAGCACGCTCTCCTCGTCGCCGTCCCTGCGACTGCGATCGCGGAGCCAGCCGAAGACCTTGCCCCAGCTCGCCGGTGCGCTGTCGGATCTCGCCGCCAGCTGCCGCAGCAGCAGCCTTCGCAGGATGATCTGCCCGGCACCCCCGGAGACCGGCCACACCACCGGTTTGATCTCCCGATAGCTGTGAATGCCGCCCCGCAGCAGCCCGCTGTGCGCGGCGAGCAGTCCGGCGTGGTCGAAGGTCCGTGCCGCGGCGCAGGTGACCATGTCGAAGTAGGCGTCCTCGGAGAATTCGCCGATCAGCTTGTGGCACAGGCGATCTTCCAGGCGGCGGCCGCCCGAGCGGCCGGGGCCGCGGCGCTCCAGCAGCACGCCCAGCGCGTCCCCGTTCGCCAGCGGGCGGTCGCGCAACGCCGCCACGAGTTCGGCGGCCGATGCCGGATGGCCGTCGGTCAGGCCGTACACCATGGCCGTGAGCTGATGGTTGCCGATCAGGTCCGCGGCGCCGTCGGTGTGCGGCGGCAGCGCCGACACCATCGCGCCGACCTCGTCTTCCTTCAGGTCTCGCAGGGTGAACCGGCACCACAGATTCGGCTCGCCCTGCATGTCGAAGGTCAGGTCCTGGTCGGTCTCCTTCCCGGTGAAGGCGACCAGGCCCCGGCTCACCGCGTCGAGCGGTCCCTGCTGGGTGAGGGGCGCGAGCAGCTCACCGCGGCTCGTCGCCACCACCGTCATCGGGTCGGCCGACTCCTTTCCCAGGACCCAGCGACCCTTGCGGGCGTCCACCAGGGCGTTGACGACCCGCTGCCCCAGCGCCGTATCGGCGTTGTCGAACAGGACGACGCAGTTGAGCGTCATCTCCGCGGCGTTCCTGGACCGCTGGAAGTTCTCCCGCAGATCGGCGAGGAACGCCGCCACGAGCAGCTCCTCGGCCTGGTCGTGCTGTCCCTCCCGCGCCCAGCTCCCGAGATCGACGAGCACGTCGAGGGGATCGCGGTGCCGGGTGCCCTCGCGGCGGCCGTACCAGTCCGGAGACCACGACCGGCCGCGGCGGACGAACCGCAGCGCGGGTTCGATGCCCACCAGGGCGACGATGCGGGCGGCGACGGTGATCGGCTCGTCCTCCAGCAGCGAGGCGAGCTCCCCGGACGCCTCCCGCAGCGACTCCCGCATGGACCCGGCGTCGATCTGCCTGCCCAGCAGCTGCTCGATCGCCGTCCGGGCGGCGGGGCGGTCCTGCGGCAGGTCGGCCCGCATCACCTGGCGGCCGATGCTCAGCAGGGGGAACTGCAGCGAGCCGTAGCTCTCGCAGACGCTGCCGAGCTGAAAGGCGATCGCCGACAACACCTCCGGCACCGTCGCGACGCGATACCGCTCGAAATCCACGCGGGCACAGGGCACGTGCCCGTCGAGCTTGCGCGCCAGCTCATCGAGCAGCGCCGATTTTCCGTAGCCTCGGGCACCCTCGACGACCAGGACCGGGTGGCTGAGACTCCGTGTGACCCGGCCGTCGGATTCGCGCCGCATGAGGCGGCGGACGAGCTCGGTTGCCTGCCCGTGCCCGAATGTCTGCCCACCCTCATCCACGCACCAGTTGTAGTCGATCGCGTCGCACCTGGCTAGCGGAATGAGATTGTGGCACTGCCGTACACAAGTGGTTCAGTTGCGGAACCACCGCTCCAGCACCACCGCCACACCGTCCTCGGTGACATCGGCCGTGACCTCGTCGACCAGCTCCAGCACCGGATCCACGGCGTTGCCCATGGCGACCGAATGCCCTGCCCAGGTGAGCATTTCGCGGTCGTTGTAGCCGTCGCCGATGGCGAGGGTGGCCTCGTGCGGGATATCGAGTTGCCGCCGAAGACGTTCCAGCGCCCAGCCTTTGGAGACGCCCTGCTTGGAGGCCACCAGCCAGGGCTCGTGCTCGCCGTGCACCCAGCCCGCGCCGGGCAGGCTGCGTTCGGCCATGACCTCGACCATATCCGCGAGGGTGCCGCCGGGCCACCAGCCGTTGAGCCGGGTGGTGGGCTCCAGGCCCAGATCGCGATCCTCGACGAAGCGGAACTCGCCGAGCCGGAAGCTGCCGGGATAGTAGCCGGTGGTCCACGTGCCGATGCCGACCTTCTCCACCGACAGCACCATGTCCGGGAACACCTCGCGCAGCACCGCCACCGCGGGTTCCGGGTCGAAGGTGTGCAGGGCCAGCGGTTCCCAGTTCGAAATGTCCACCTGCACAGCGCCGTTCGAGCACAGCGCCTGCCCGTGTTCGAGTCCTAGCTCCTCGGCGACCAGCCGGGTGGCCAGCAGAGTGCGTCCGGTGGTGATCACCACGTGCGCCCCGGCCGCGGCCGCCGCCCGCACCACCTCGCGCACCCGCGGGCTGATCGGTTCACCGGTGCTCAGGAGCGTGCCGTCCACATCGAGCGCTATCAACTGCGGCTTCTCTGCTGTGTCCACGCGCCCATTGTCACCGATCGTGCAAATGCATTCGCGGGCCGCTCACCACCGCCGCGATCCGGAATACATGACACATCAACTCAATGTCCGGATTCCGCCAGCTTACGGTTCCGCCCGTTGGTTGACTGAGTCTCGTCAAGCGAAAACCGAAGAACCGCAAGGAATAAGGAGTCAGTGATGAACGCTCGGTTCGAGTCCAAGGTTGTGCTGATCACCGGCGCCAACTCGGGGATCGGCGCCGCGGTGGCACGCCGCGTGGCCGCCGAGGGGGCCGCGGTGGTGCTGGGCGCGCGCGGCAAGGAGGCGGGCGATCGCGTGACCGAGGAGATCCGGGCCGCCGGCGGCCGCGCGGTGTTCGTGCCGACCGACGTCACCGTGGCGGCCGAGGTGGCCCGGCTGACGCAGACGGCGCTCGACGAGTTCGGGCGGCTGGATGCCGCGTTCAACAATGCGGGCGCCATCGGCGCGTTCGGTCCGATCCAGGACATCGACGAGGCGGCCTGGCGCGCCGAGCTGGAGCTGAACCTCACCGGCGTGTTCCACGGCCTGCACTACCAGGTTCCGGCGATCCTCGGCTCCGGCGGCGGCGCGATCCTGAACAACGCGTCCAATCTCGGCGTCGTGGGCATGGGTTCGGTGGCGCCGTACGTGGCGGCCAAGCACGGCGTCATCGGGCTGACTCGCGCGGTGGCGCTCGAGACCGCCCAGCAGGGCCTGCGGGTCAATGCGCTGGTGTCGGGCGCGGTCGACACCCCGGCCTACCGCGCCTCCATGGGCGCGACCCCCGAGGGCGAGGCGCAGGTGGCCGCCCTGCACCCCATGGGGCGCATCTCCCAGCCCGACGAGGTCGCCTCCCTGTGCGCCTACCTGCTCAGCGACGAGGCCACCTTCATCACCGGCGCGGCCATGACGATCGACGGCGGCTTCACGGCCCAGTAATAGCCCGAACCCCAACGGCCGCAAACCATTCGGTGCGCGGCCGTTGCCCGTGGACGACCGACGCAAGGCGAGCAATTCGGTGACCGAACGCGAGATATCGGTGCCGCCACCCCGTGCCATCGGCCCTCGGCGCCCGACAGGCGCGGCCGGTCGACTGACCACATCGAGCAAAATCGGAGCGCCCCGGCCGAACCGGTTGCCGCAGCATACGTCCCGATACCTGGCTATACCGACGAATGCCGAGCGCGATGCCCTCATCGCACCGCCCCCGGCCCGTCGCCTCCGCAAGTACAGCGGCACCGGCGCGCACCCGCTCGTCCCGAACCGCCACGGCCCTCTCATCTCGGAATGTGCAACGGCCCTGACCGATCAACGACGAGACCGCTCACCCGAACCGCCCACGACCCCATCGACTCGGGAAATACAGCGGCATCGGCGGCAACACCGGCGTGCATCCGCTCGTCGCGGACCGCCACGGCACTGTCGTCTCGGGATGTGTAGCGGCTCTGGCTGGTCAGCGGCGAGGCCCGCTGTCGCCCAGGCCGTGACAGCCGAGCCACGGCGTCGGCGGTCAGCGGCGCGAGCCTCCCCCGCCACCACCTCCCGAGCCACCACCGCCCGAGCCACCACCGCCCGAACCACCGGACTTGGATCCGCCGGATTTGGACCCGCCCGACGCCGAATCCTTGTTTCCGGATCCACCGAACCCGCCGCCGGTATTCGCGCCACCGCCCGAAACCGAACCACCCGCCACCCCACCGGAATGCCCTCCACCACCGGACATCCCACCCGAACCCCCACCACCAGACACTCCACCCGAACCCCCACCACCACCCGACACTCCCCCCGAACCCCCACCCCCACCGGCCAAACCCCCCCAAACCCCACCCCCACCACACAACCCGCCCCATAAACCCCCCCCACCCGGCCAACCCCCCCAGTAGCGG
>NZ_JARWQD010000161.1 GCF_029869545.1 Nocardia wallacei
CCCGCGCCGCCTATGTACTGGTGCGGACGGGGCGGCCGGAACGGCATCGGCGGCGGCTTATCCTGCTCGACACCGGACGGCGCAGCGCCGCCGGGGTCGGCGCGGGCACCCGCCTCGACGCGGCCATCGAGGCCGCGCTGCTGCTGGGCGGGCTGGCCGCCGCGGCCGGGGACTCCATCGATCTGCTCGCCTACGACCGGCGGGTGCGCACCGAGGTGCGCGGCGGCGGCGGAAAAGGATTGCAGCCCAAGCTGATGCACGCGCTGGCCGGTGTCGTGCCCGCACTGGTCGACACCGATACCGCGGGCCTGGTGCGCGCCGCCCTGCGGCATGCGCGCCGCCGCAGCCTGGTGGTGTGGTTCACCAGCCTGGACGGCGCCATGGTGGAGGAGAACCTGCTGCCGGTCCTGCCGGTGCTCACCCGGCGCCACCGGGTCATCCTCGTCTCGGTCACCGATCCCGACGTCGCCGCGGCGGCCGAACGGCGCGGCACGCTCACCGAGATCTACACCGCGGCCGCCGCCGAGGCCCAGCTCGCCGAGCGCGCCCTCATCCGGGAATCCCTGCGCCGCAAGGGCATCGACGTGATCACCACCTCCCCCGCCCGCCTCCCCGAGGCACTGGCCGACGAATACCTGGAACTCAAACGCTCCGGTGCCACGTGACGAGCCGCGGCACGAGGGCCGCGGGCGCCGGTGCCGTCAGCGTGCGGCGCTGACGTTCGGCGATCACCGCGCCGAGGATGTGCAGCGGTGGATATCCGGACGGGGGTGTCGCCCGCAGCTGCGCGCAGACGGCGGCGACCAGGGCCTGGCCGAGGTCGTGCTGCACCTCGGGGGTCAGGGTCCGGAATCGGGTCAGGTACTGGCGCACCGGCAGCGCGAGATCCTCGGTGAGACCGGACAATTCGAGCCGCTGCGCCCAGCCCTGCAGCCACGGGGGCGCTACGGCCAGCGCGGGCACGGGAATTCGGACCCGATCGTGCACGACGACCGTCCCGGCCAGGACATCGCCGACCCGCCGCGCCCGCGGCGAGCACAGCGAGGTGACCACGGCGACGGCCCCGAATCCGCCCAGCGCCCAGAAGTCGACGATCGCCCCGGCGAGCCCCCGGGTGAGGGCGTGGCGGAAGTCGACGGGACCGCCGTCCCCGCGCACCACCCGCAGGCCCAGCGCCAGCTTGCCGACGGTCCGGCCGCGCAACAGGGTCTCGCAGGTGATCGGATAACCGGCGAGCACGGCCACCAGGGTCACCAGCACGGCGGCGTCGAGCCACGCCGGATCCGGCCGCAGCCACACCACCAGTGCCGACACCCCGAGCACCAGGAGCCAGCCGAGCACCAGCTGCAGCACCACATCGAGGAGGAATGCCGCGGCGCGGGTGGGGATGCGCGCGATCGGCAGGTCCAGGGCGACGGCCTCGCCGGTTGTGAAAACGGCCATGTCGTCCACAGGCTAGCCTGTTCGCTCGGGAGGCACGGATGGATGTGGACGCGTACGCCTACGCGCACCGGCGATCCTGGGATCGGCTCGACCAGCTGACGCGGCAGCGGCGGTTGTCCGGCGCGGAGACCGACGAACTGGTGCTGCTGTACCGCCGCACCTCGCAGCAGCTGGCCCGGCTGCAAGCGCAGTCGCCCGATCCGGAGCTGATCGGCGGGCTCAGCGCGCTGCTGGCACGCGCCCGCGGCCGCACGCTCGGCGCCCGGCCCGACCCGTGGGGCGAGGTGGGACTGTTCTTCTCCCACCGGTTCCCGGCGGCGGTGTACCGGGCCTGGCCATGGTGGGCCGGGGTGGCGGTGGTGTTCCTCGCCGTCGCCACCGGGCTCGGCGTCTGGGTGTCGGGATCCGCCGCCGCACGGGAGGCGCTGGGCATCCCGGCGGACACCGACGTGCTCACCGGGCCGGGCGGCCGATTCGAGACCTACTACTCCGAACACCCCCACGACGCGTTCGCGGCGCAGGTGTGGACGAACAACGCCTGGGTCTCCGCGGTGGCGCTGTTCACCGGCGTACTACTGCTGCCCGCGGCGTACGTGCTGTTCATGAACGCGTTGAACCTGGGCATCTCGGGCGGATTGATGGCCGATGCCGGGCGCCTGGACGCCTTCTTCGGATTCATCCTGCCGCACGGGATGCTGGAGCTGACGGCCGTCTTCGTCGCCGGGGGCGCCGGACTGCAGCTCGGCTGGACGCTGATCGATCCGGGCCGGCTGAGCCGGGCGCGGGCGCTGGCGCGGCAGGGCCGGGCCACCGCGACGATCGCCCTGGGCCTGGTCGTCGTGCTGTTGGTGGCGGGGCTCATCGAGGGCTTCGTGACGCCGAGCGGCCTGCCCGCGCCGGTACGCATCGCGATCGGGCTGGTGGCGGAGCTGGCCTTCCTCGGGTACGTCTTCGGCGCGGGGCGACGCGCGGCGCAGGGGGAAGCAGTTACCGATCGGCGTACAGCCGACGAACAAACGGAAAATCGGTTGCCAGGAGAGTGACCGCCGACGATGATCTAGGCGGGGGATTTGAGATCCACTGGCCGCAGCGAGTCCAGCTCAGCTGCGGCCAGCGTTACCGTCAACTCTACACAATCGTTATCGCGATGCAACCCGCCACGCCCTGCTCGGGGCGTATAAGTCACGGTTCGAAAACGATGACCGGACAGCATCTCTCACCCGATTCGCAAATTCGTAGCGTCCAACGTGCGAACGGGCCGAAAACGGATCCCCGGCGACCGTCCGGTCTTTCCTCTTCGACCGATTCGATCCCCGCGCCCGGGTCCGGATGATCCCGTTTTCCTGTTTGCCAGGCTGCAGGACCCGATGGGATCGCACCTCCCGAACGGGGCATTAGCAGGATGTTCACCGGCTATACACAGGGTGACTGTGAGATTGCCACAATCGAAACAAACTCAAAGTCCGTTATATGACGAAGTTGCTCGAGTCACATCCTGTATCAGGGAGCGATTCACGGATACGCGACCATTGACCTCGGCCGGAATTGCGACAAGCGTCCGAACAATGAGGGTCCGCAACCCGTCCCGGACGCCGACATCCCCGTGCCGCGCGGCGCGGAGGTGCGGCGAAGATCACACCTTGACGCCCTCCGGCGGCGGCCTCCCTCGCGGCGGGGTGCCGTGTCGCGGCCCATTGACACTCCGGCGGCCGCGAACATGTTCGCCCACAACGGTTCCCGCCGCCCGCACCACCGCCGCGCACCGGGTTACCGGCGGCGACAACGGTTTTCGGGACCGAACTGCTGCACGTGGCGAGGCGAACAGCGAAGATAACCCCCGTGCGGACCAAATTCTCCTCCGAACTCGCGGCACTGACCGGTGAGCTGACCCGGCTGTCGGGGCTGGCACACGAGGCCACCGAGCGCGTCGCGGTGGCGGTGGCCGAATCCAACCTGACCGCCGCCTACGAGGTCTTCGCCCTCGACGAGCAGTTCCAGACCCTGCACGGGGCCTGCGAGAACCGGGCCGTGATCCTGCTCGCGCTGGAGGCACCGGTGGCCCGCGATCTGCGGCACGTGGTGAGCGCGATCCAGATCGCCGACGATCTGTCCCGGATGAGCTGGCTCACGAGCCGTATCGCCGACAGCGTGGTGCGCCGCTATCCGAATCCGGTGGCGCCGCCGGACATCCTGGCGCTGCTGGCCGAGATCGGCCGCGGCGTCATCGCCCTCGCGGCGGCGGCCCACCGCGCCATCGCCACCGACGGCCCCGCGGCCGAGCACCACGTGGTCGCACCCGACGCGGGGCTCGCCGAGCTGCAGCAGCAGGCGCTGCACACGATTTCGGCGCCCGAGTGGTCGCACGGCAGCGCCATGGCCGTCGACCTCGCCCTGCTCGTGCATCACTACGAGCGCTGCGCCGAGCACTGCGTGCGCATCGGCCGCCTGATCCGCTTCTTCCACACCGGAACCCCGCTGTCGGCACAATCCGGCGAGCACTGACCGATATATATGGTCCCGCCCATGATTAGAGCGCGGCTTACCGGGAATGCATGAGGCATGCATACCGAACGTCTGTCGAATCTGCTGGGCGCGGTGGCGCTGGCCGTCAGCGACAAGATGATTCGCGAGGTCACCGCCGCCACGCGGCTGAGTCCCAGTGCCTCGGCGGGCCTGGTCGTACTCCTCGAGTCCGGCCCGATCGGCGTGACCGAACTCGGTCGCCGCGTCGGTCTGACCCAGTCGGCCGCCACCCGCACGCTCGACTCGCTGGAACGCGCGGGCCTGGTACAGCGGACCCGGACCGGACGAGACCGGGCCATCGCCCTGACCGACGCGGGGCGACGCGAGGCCGCATCGATCCTGCGGTCGCGGGTCGCCTGGCTCGAGGCGCTCACCGCCGCGCTGGACGAGCGCGAGCGGCAATCGCTCGACCGCATGCTGGGCAAGATCCTGACCCGGATCTACGACGACATCCCCGACGCCGATCTGCTCTGCAGGCTCTGTGATCGACGGGCCTGCACCCACGGCCGGGTGTGCCCGGTCGGCCAGGCGGCGCGGGACCGCAGCGGGTGAGCCGATGGGGTGGCTGCTCGCGCTGAGTTCGGCCGTGCTGTACGGCCTGTCGGACTTCGTCGGCGGAATCGCCGCGCGGCGAATCCATTTCGCGACCACCGCGGTACTCGGGCAGGCGGCGGGCCTGGGTGTCGCGGTGCCGCTGGCACTGCTGAACGGCACCGGGATGCGGGCCGCGGATCTGGCCTGGGGTGCGCTGTCGGGGCTGGGCACCGCGGGCGGCATGGCGGCGCTGTTCCGCGGGCTCGGGCGCGGCACGATGAGCACGGTGGTGCCGATCAGCACCCTGACCGGCATGGGCCTGCCCGTGCTGTTCGGTGTGCTGGCGGAGGGGCAGCGCCCGAGCGCCGCGGCGAGCCTGGGGGTCGTGGTGTCGCTCCCGGCGCTGTGGCTGGTCTCCCGGACCCCCGACAGCGCACCGGTCGCGGCGCGCGGGGCCCTCGCGGACGGGCTCGCCGCCGGCGTGGGTATCGCGATCCAATACCTGGCGCTCGCGCACGCCAGCGCGGCCTCGGGGCTCTGGCCGGTGGCCGCCGGGCGAGTCACGGCCGTCTGCGCGCTGGTGCCGCTGGTGCTGTGGACCGGGGCGGTGTGGCGGGCCGCGCCCGGTCCGGCCGTTCTCGCCGGGACCGCCGGTGCCACCGCGGCCATGGCGCTCGCGGCCTATCTCGAAGCCACCCATCGGCAGCTCGCCGTCGTCGCCGTGGCGCTGTCCTCGCTGTATCCGGTGATCCCCGTTGTGCTCGGAATCACCGTGCTGCACGAACGGCTGACCCGCCGCCAGTGCGCTGGACTGCTGATCGCCGCGGCGGCGGTCGCGCTGCTCGCGCACTGATCGAAACCCCGGTTGACGACAAACCTACAGATCAGCGCCGCTTCCGGCGGGTGACAACGGGGACGGCGCGGGTGTCCGGATACGAACAAGGGCCCGGATCGGAAGATCCGGGCCCTTGTTGCTGGTGGGCGAAGGGGGACTTGAACCCCCACGTCCCGAAGGACACTGGCACCTGAAGCCAGCGCGTCTGCCATTCCGCCACTCGCCCGAGCGACTGGAAGACAGTATCACGCGGCCGCTGTACGGATGAAATCGCCTGGTCAACACACCTGCCGACACCCCGTCTCAGACTGGGAACTTCGGCGACCTACCGAGAGTTACAGGTGTGGACGATCGTGGATATCATGCAATGACCGTGTCCGTCCGACGACACGCCCTATTCGCGTGTCGCGGATTATTGACAGAGGACCGCCAGGACGAGCGCATCGAAGGGAGGGCCCGGGATGGGAATCGTGTCACGCTTCGAACGACGCCTGCAGGGGGCCGTCGGTGATGCCTTCGCCCGGGTCTTCGGAGGCAGTGTCGTTCCCCAGGAGGTGGAAGCGGCGCTGCAGCGCGAGGCCACCGATCGAGTCACCGAACTCGACGGCGGGCATCTGCTGGCTCCCAACAGTTACGTGATCACCATCAACACGTCGGACCTGCAACAACTCGATGCCGACCACGAGATCACGAGCCGTGCTTTCGCCCGGCATCTGCAGGACTACATCCGCGAGCAGGGGTGGCAGACCTACGGCGAAGTGCACGTCGAATTCCAGGCATCCCCTACGCTGCACACCGGGCAGTTCAGGACGCGCGGCCGGGTCGACCCGGACGCCGACCGCCGCAACCCGCCGCACCGGCGGCCGCCCGACCGGCCTGGACCACCCGCACAACGAAACGCAAACCCGCAACCAGGAGCTGGCCCCATGACGCAGAACTCAGGCTACGACCCCAGCCGTGAGCCCGCGGAGTCCGATCCACGCAACCGCGGGTACGCGCCGCCCGGTGGCCGCCCCGGTCCGGGGAGTTACGACTACGGCCGCGGCGGGCAGTACCCCGCGGCCGGTGACTACGCCGCTCCCGAATCGCAGCAGGCCTACGGCGACTATCAGCAGGCCGACTACCAGAACGGCTACGACTACCAGCAGGGTGGCGCGGCCTACGGTCAGCAGGGCTACGCCGACCAGGGCTACGGCCAGCCGGGCGGATACGACCCGGCCGCCTACAACCAGCAGGGCTACGCCGACCAGGGCTACGGGCAGCAGGGCGGATACGACCAGGGCTACGCCGACCAGGGCTACGACCAGGGCTACGGACAGCAGGGCTACCCCAACCAGGACTACGGGCAGCAGCAGGCCTACGGCCAGGCGCCGGGCGGCTACGAGCAGGGCTACGCGGCCCCGGGCTACGGCCAGGCGCCCGCCGGGTACGAGCAGGGCTATGCCGACCAGGGCGGGTACGACCAGGCCGGGTACGCCCAGCCGGGCTACGCCGACCAGGCCTACGGGCAGCAGGCCGGGTACGCCGCCGCGCCGGGCGCGCAGCAGCCGCCGCAGCGGGGCGGCTCCGGATACTCGGCGACCCTGCAGCTCGACGACGGCAGCGGGCGCACCTACCAGCTACGAGAAGGCAGCAACATCATCGGCCGGGGGCAGGACGCCCACTTCCGGCTGCCCGACACCGGCGTCTCGCGCCGGCATATCGAGGTGCGCTGGGACGGCCAGGTCGCGATGCTTTCGGACCTCGGTTCGACCAACGGAACGCTGGTCAACGGCTCGCCCGTGCAGGATTGGCAACTCGCCGACGGCGATGTGATCCGCGCCGGGCATTCCGAGATCCTGATCCGGATCGTCTGATCCCGTAAGCTCGCCGGTGCAGGTCACGGTGTGACTCGAGAAACCTCGGTCGTATCGTGATCGCAACCGGTCGTCGGCCCTATTATGCTGCCACCATTCGCTCGGCAGCCGGGCCGTGCTGACCAGCACGCCGGTTGGGGGTGCAACCGTACCGACGGCACCGGTCGAACAGGAGGTGGAGCGCCGTGCAGGGACTGATCCTGCAATTGACCCGTGCGGGGTTCCTGTTGCTGTTGTGGCTGTTCGTCTGGGCGGTCCTACGGACCCTGCGCAGCGACATCTACGCGGCATCCGGCATCCGGATCCAGCCCCGGGCCCCGCGCGGTTCCGCGGTGCTGCCATCCTTCAGCCGTGGCCAGAAGGGCGCCAAATATCTAGTGGTGACTCAGGGTTCACTCGCCGGTACGCGAATTACGCTCGGCAGCCAGCCGGTCCTCATCGGACGTGCCGACGACTCCACACTCGTGCTGACCGACGACTACGCGTCGACCAGGCATGCGCGGCTGGCGCCGCGCGGCGACGACTGGTACGTCGAAGATCTAGGATCCACCAACGGGACCTACCTCGATCGAGCGAAGGTCACCACCCCGGTCCGAGTTTCGCTCGGTACCCCTGTCCGTGTCGGTAAGACAGTGATCGAGCTGCGATCGTGACTCTTGTTCTCCGCTACGCAGCGCGCAGCGACCGTGGTCTCGTCCGGGCCAACAACGAGGATTCCGTCTACGCCGGAGCGCGCCTGCTCGCGCTCGCCGACGGCATGGGCGGCCATGCCGCGGGCGAGGTGGCCTCCCAGTTGATGATCGCCGCGCTCGCCCATCTCGACGACGACGAGCCCGGCGACGACCTGCTCGGCAAGCTCGACCGCGCGGTGCGCGAGGGCAATGCCGCCATCGCCGACCAGGTCGAGGAGGAGCCCGAACTGGACGGCATGGGCACCACGCTCACCGCGATCCTGTTCGCGGGCCGCAAACTCGGCCTGGCGCATATCGGCGACTCCCGCGCCTACATGCTGCGCGGCGGCGAGCTCGCGCAGATCACCCGCGACGACACGTTCGTGCAGTCGCTGGTGGACGAGGGCCGCATCACGCCCGAGCAGGCGCACACCCATCCGCAGCGGTCGCTGATCATGCGCGCGCTGACCGGCAACGAGATCGAGCCCACGCTGACCATGCGTGAGGCCCGCGCGGGCGACCGCTACCTGCTGTGCTCGGACGGCCTGTCCGATGTGGTCAGCGACGAGACCCTCGCCAACACGCTGCGCGAGGGCAACACCGACGAGGCCGCCGATCGGCTCATCGAGCTGGCGCTGCGCAGCGGCGGCCCGGACAACGTGACCGTCGTCGTCGCCGACGTCATCGACCTCGACTACGGCCAGAGCCACCCGATCGTGGCCGGGGCCGCCTCCGGCGAGGACGAGGACGCCCCGCCCCCCAACACCGCCGCCGGGCGCGCCGCGGCGATGCGCCCGCCGCGTGCCACACCGCGCCGCGCCCCCGTGGCGCCGGAACCACCGGCCGCGCGCAAGAGTCACAAGCTGCGCTGGATCCTGCTGTCGCTTGCGCTGATCGCCGCGGTCGCGGTCGGACTCGTGGTGGGCTACAAGATGATTCGCAGCAACTACTACGTGGGCGCCGACAACGGCAACGTGGTGGTCATGCGCGGGCTGCCCGGTTCGGTGCTGGGCTATTCGATCCGCGATGTCGATCAGCTCGCCTGCGTCGACCGGGACGGCCGGCTCACGCTCACCTCGCCCGGCGCGGGCTTCCCGGCCGGATGCAAGCAGCTGCAGGTCGACGATCTGCGGCAGTCCGGGCGCGACAAGGTCGTCAACAACGGCCTGCAGCCGGGCACCTTCGGCGATGCCCGCCGCCAGGTCGAGAAGCTCACCACCTCGGAACTGCTGCCGCCGTGCGCGAAACCCGTTGCGCCGCCGCCCGCTCCGCCGGGGCAGCCCGGCGAGAGCCCGAACGGGCCAACCCCGGCGCCCGGCGCGACCGCACCCGCCAACCCCGGCCCCACCAATGCCCCGGCCGAGCAGCCGGTCCCGCCGACGAGCGCCTCGCCGGCCCCGCAGATCCCGGGGGAGAACTGCAGGAAGGCGGACTGATGTCCGCACCCGCACCGCCGTCCGCGGGGGCCTTCCCCAGTCCCCCGGGCGGTTTCGCTCCTGCGCCGCCGCCCACCACCCGGCGCAACACCGAGGCCTTGCTGCTCGGGGGCGCGGTGGTGATCACCACCGCCGCACTGATGCTGGTGGAGGCCAGCCAGGATCAGGAGATCACCTGGGATCTGGCCAAACTCGGGCTGGCGTATCTGGCACTGTTCGGCGTGGCCCATCTGGCGGTGCGGCGTTTCGCGCCGTTCTCCGATCCGCTGCTGCTGCCGATCGTGGCGCTGCTCAACGGAATCGGGCTGGTGCTGATCCACCGCGTGGACCTGGCCGACGAGCAGACCGCCGCCTACAACGACTGGCCGATCCCCTCACCCGACGCCAATCAACAGGTGTTGTGGACCGCGTTCGGCATCGCGCTGTTCGTCGGCCTGCTGGTGCTGCTGCGCGACTACCGCACGCTGGCGCGCTACAGCTACACGCTGGGACTGGTCGGGCTGGTGGCCCTCGTCATCCCGGCGCTGCTGCCCAGTGCGCTGTCGGAGACCAACGGCGCCAAGATCTGGATCCGGCTGCCCGGATTCAGCCTGCAGCCGGGCGAATTCGCCAAGATCCTGCTGATCATCTTCTTCGCCTCGGTCCTGGTGGCCAAGCGCGAGCTGTTCACCGCCGCGGGCAAGCACGTGTTCGGCATGGAGCTGCCGCGCGCCCGCGATCTCGGGCCGATCCTGGCGGTCTGGTTCGTCTGCCTGATCGTGCTGGTCTTCGAGAAGGATCTGGGCACCTCGCTGCTGATCTTCGCGACGGTGCTGGCGCTGCTCTACATCGCGACCGAGCGGGTGGGCTGGGTGATCGTCGGCAGCCTGCTGCTGACGCTCGGATTCTTCATCGCCTACAACTCCTTCGGGCATGTGCGGGTGCGGGTGGCGACGTGGCTGCATCCGTTCGAGGACTACAACAACACCGGCTATCAGATCTCGCAGTCGCTGTTCGGCCTGGCCACCGGCGGGCTGGCGGGCACCGGACTGGGCAGCGGGCGGCCCTCGCAGGTGCCCTTCGCCAAGACCGACTTCATCGTCGCGACCATCGGTGAGGAACTCGGGCTGATCGGCCTGACCGCGGTGCTGATGCTGTTCGCGATCTTCGTGGTGCGCGGGCTGCGCACGGCGCTCGCGGTGCGCGACAGCTTCGGCAAGCTGCTGGCCGCCGGGCTGTCGTTCACGATCGCCGTGCAGGTGTTCGTGGTGGTCGGCGGCGTCACCAAGCTGATTCCGCTGACCGGTCTCACCACCCCGTTCGTCTCCTACGGCGGTTCCTCGCTGCTGGCCAACTACGCCCTGCTGGCGTTGCTGGTCAAGGTGTCCGACGCCGCCCGGGCCCCGGCGCCGGCGCGGCGGCGCGAGCAGGCACCCATCGCCGACGCGCCGACGGAGATGATTCGCGAGCGGGAGCACAGGCAGCAGGCCTCGGCGAGAGGGGAAACGGCATGAACACACCGCTACGCCGCGTCGCCATCGCCGTCATGGTCATGATCGTCGCCCTGCTGGCCAACGCCACCTACGTGCAGGTGATCAAGGCCGACAGCCTGCGCAACGATCCGCGCAACTCGCGCGTGCTGCTCGACGAATACTCGCGCCAGCGGGGGCAGATCTCCGGCGGCGGCGCCGTGCTGGCCAGCTCGATCGCCACCGACGACCGCTACAAGTATCTACGCACCTACCCCACCGATCCGATGGCCTACGCCCCGGTCACCGGCTTCTATTCGATGCAGTACGGCAGCACCGGACTCGAGCGCGCCGAGGATTCGGTGCTCAACGGCTCCGACAGTCAGCTGTTCGGCAAGCGGCTGGTCGACATGATCTCGGGCCGCGATCCGCGCGGCGGCAATGTCGTCACCACCATCAACCCGGTGATGCAGCAGGTCGCCTACGAGCAGCTGACCAGCAAGGGCTACACCGGTTCGGTGGTCGCGATCGAGCCCGGCACGGGTCGCATCCTGACCATGGTGTCCACGCCCAGCTACGACCCCAATCAGCTGTCGGGCCACGACGGCGCCAAGAGCACCCAGGCGTGGGAGTCGCTGTCGACCGATCCCGCCAAGCCGATGCTCAATCGTGCCGTCTCGCAGACCTATCCGCCCGGTTCGACGTTCAAGGTGGTGACGGCCGCCGCCGCGCTGTCGATGGGGATCAGGCCCGACGATCAGTTCACCGCGGCGCCCAACATCACGCTGCCCGGCACCAGTACGACGCTGGAGAACTACAACGGCTCCAACTGCGGCAGCGGCAGCACCGCCTCGCTGGCGGAGGCGTTCGCGCGGTCCTGCAACACGGCCTTCGCCGAGATCGGTATGAAGGTGGGGGCCGCGAAACTCAAGGACGAGGCCGCCGCGTTCGGCATCGGCCCGCACGCGGGCATCCCGATCCAGTGGGCCGACAGCACGGTCGGGACGATCCCGGACAATCCGTCGCTGGCACAGAGCAGCATCGGTCAGCGCGATGTGGCGCTGACCCCGCTCGACGACGCGGTCATCGCCGCCACCGTCGCCAACGGCGGGGTGCGCATGGAGCCGCACCTGGTCGATCAGCTGCAGGGCCCCGACCTGAGCGAGCTGTCCAAGACCAAGCCGGTCTCGGTCGGGCAGGCGATCAGCGGTCCGGTCGCCAGCGAGCTGACCAACCTGATGATCGCGTCCGAGAAGAACACAGCCGGAGGGAATCAGTCACGCCCCTACCAGATCGCGTCCAAGACCGGGACGGCCGAACACGGCAGCGATCCGCGCAATACCCCGCCCCACGCCTGGTACACGGCCTTCGCGCCGGCCCAGAACCCGAAGATCGCGATCGCGGTCATCGTGGAGAACGGCGGGGACCGCGCGCTCGCGGCCACCGGCGGCTCGGTCGCCGCGCCCGTCGCCCGGGCGGTACTCGACGCCGGACTGCAGGGGGGCTGACCAGATGAACGAGCTAGGACGCCTGAGCAGACAGGGCCCCGAGACTCGCGCACATGCGCGGGGCCTGCGGCCGGGCGCCATGAATGAGAGCCTACGGGGGCTGCAATGCTGAACAACGGTGCGATGATCGCGGACCGCTACCGACTGCAACGGCTGATCGCCACCGGCGGCATGGGCCAGGTGTGGGAGGCGCTGGACACCCGGCTGGATCGACGGGTCGCGGTGAAGGTGCTCAAGGCGGAGTTCTCCGCCGATCCGACATTCCGGCACCGGTTCCGGACCGAGGCCAAGACGACGGCCCAGCTCAACCATCCCGGAATCGCGGGAATCTACGACTACGGCGAGACCTTCGACCCGCAGGGCGGCGAAACCGCCTATCTGGTCATGGAATTGGTGCAGGGCGAGCCGCTCAACGCGGTGCTGAACCGGATGAACCGGCTGTCGGTGGCCCAGGGCCTGGACATGCTGGAGCAGACCGGCCGGGCGCTGGAGGTCGCGCACGCCGCGGGCGTGGTTCACCGCGACGTGAAGCCGGGCAACATCCTGGTCACGCCGACCGGGCAGGTGAAGATCACCGACTTCGGCATCGCCAAGGCGGTCGACGCCTCCCCGGTGACCAAGACCGGCATGGTGATGGGCACCGCCCAGTACATCGCGCCCGAGCAGGCCACCGGCGAGGACGCCACCTCCGCCAGCGACGTGTACTCGCTCGGCGTGGTCGGTTACGAGGCGCTGTCCGGGCATCGCCCGTTCTCCGGCGACGGCGCGCTGACGGTCGCCATGAAGCACGTGCGCGAGGCCCCGCCGCCGATGCCGTCGGATCTGCCGCCGAACGTGCGCGAACTCGTCGAGACCACCATGGCCAAGGCCCCGGCCCAGCGCTACAGCTGGGGTGGCGAATTCGGGGCCGCGGGGGCGGCGGGGCGCGCGGGGCGCCGGCCGCCGCCACCGCGCAACGCCGCCGGGCCCGCCGCCTCGCAGACCGGCGCGG
>NZ_JARWQD010000162.1 GCF_029869545.1 Nocardia wallacei
CGCCCCCGCCCCCCTGACCCCGCCCCCCGCGGTCCCGGGGGCGGGGGGGGTTTTGGGGGGGGCCCCGCGCCCCCCCCCCCCGGGGCGGGGGGGGGGGCCCGCTTGGCATTTCCGGGGAGACGCTTGATCTTGTAGCAACAACACAGCAGACTCGAACCAGTTGTTCTCTAGCTCGGCAATTGTCCCGGTCGCGCCGGTGGCCGGAGCGTTTCGTGTACGGCGGGCTACCGGCCCGCACCCGGTTCGACAAACGAACAGCACGGCCCACAGACGCAAGGAGACGCTCGTGTCCGTATATCTGTACCGCTGGGGCAGGTTCGCGTTCCGCCGGAAATGGATCGTGCTCCCCGTATGGATCGTGCTGTTCCTCATCGTCGGCGGCCTCGGTGGCAAGCTCAGCGAGCCGATGAGCAACGACTTCAACATCCCGAACCTGCCGTCGGAACGGGCCACCGACATCCTGGACAAGCACTTCCCGGGCATGTCCCAGGCGTTCCAGTTCGACGCCGTGACCGGTACCTACGTCATCGCGGCGCCCGCGGGACAGAAACTCACCGACGGGGCGAATCACGCGGCCGTCCGGGACCTGATCGCCAAGATCGGCACCCTCGACATCGTCGACCACAGCAAGCCGCTGGAGGATCCGATCGCCGCCGCCGAGCAGATGGGCTGCCTGGCGCCCGAGCGCGACTCCGACGCGTTCTCCTCCAAATGCAGTAACGCGCCGCTGAACGTGCTGAACACGACCAACCCGGATGCGGTGGCGGTGGTGACGGTGCCGTTCACCATCAAGCAGTTCACCGACGTCACGGCCGACAACCGCAAGGCCGCCTACGACATCGCCGACGACGCCCGCGCCGCCGGGCTCACCGTCGAGATGGACGGCACCATCGCGATGGAGAATCAGCAGCCCAGCGGTAAGGCCGAGATGATCGGCATGGGCTTCGCCCTGATCGTCATGATCGTGGCCTTCGGCGCGATCGTCGCCGCCTTCGTCCCGATCATCACCGCGATCGTCGGACTGGGCGTGACCATGTCGGTGATCATGCTGGGCACGTCGTTCGTGGACGTGCCGAGCTTCACCACCTTCCTCGCCTCGATGATCGGCATCGCGCTGTCGATCGACTACGCGCTGTTCATCGTCTCCCGCTACAAACACGAACTGGCCGTGCAGGATTCGGCCGAACAGGCGGCGGGGACGGCGCTGGGCACGGCCGGTGCGGCGGTCGTCTTCGCGGGCGGCACCGTGATCATCGCGCTGGTCGGGCTCAGCATCGTCGGCATCCGCTTCCTCACCTTCATGGGTCTGGGCGGTGCGCTGGCGGCCGCGTTCGCCGTGCTCACCGCGATCACGCTGATGCCCGCGCTGCTCGGGGCCTTCGGGCGGTTGCTGTTCAAGCCGAAGCTCCCGGTGATCGCCCAGCACGATCCGGAGGACGACAGTTCGGTCACCAACGGCATGCGGGTCGCGCAGCTCATCGGCAAGGCCCCGGCCGTCGCGCTGGTGCTGAGCATCATCGTGCTGGCGCTGGCCGCCGGGCCCGCCACGCATCTGCAGCTCGGGCTGCCCGGCGAGGACAGCATGCCCGCCGACACCACCGTCCGGAAGGCCTACGACCTGCGCACCGAGGGTTTCGGCGAAGGTAGCAACGGCAAGCTGATGGTGGTCGCCGAGCTGAGCGGGGTCCCGCCGGAGCAGCGGCAGGCCGCGGTGCAGGCCCTGCGCGACAAGCTGGCCGCCTATCCCGACATGGACTACGTGACCGAACCGCAGGTCAGCCAGGACGGTGCGGGTGCGCTGCTCAACGCGGTCCCGAAGACCGGACCCAACAACCAGGACACCAAGGACCTCGTCCGCGACGCGCGCGATGCCGAGAGTTCCCTGCACGCGCAGTACGGCATCGAATACGGCATCACGGGCACCACGGCCATCTACGCCGATGTCGACCACGCCCTGCTCAGCAAGATCGTGCCGTATCTGGCGATCGTCGCCGGTGCCGCATTCCTGTTGCTGATCGCGGTGTTCCGGTCGGTGCTGGTGCCGCTGACCGCCGCGCTCGGATTCCTGCTGTCGATGGCCGCGACCTTCGGCGCCACCGTGCTGATCTTCCAGGACGGCAAGCTCGGGCTGATCTCCGATCCGCGGCCGATCGTGAGCTTCCTGCCGATCATGTTGATCGGCTTGGTCTTCGGGCTCGCCATGGATTACCAGGTGTTCCTGGTTACCCGCATGCGCGAGGAATTCGTGCACGGCGCGACGCCGAAGGAGGCGGTGATCAAGGGCTATCACCACGGCGCCCGAGTGGTCACCTCCGCCGCGATCATCATGATCTTCGTGTTCGGCTCGTTCATCCTGGAGGCCGACACCACCGCGAAGTCGATGGGCTTCGCGCTCGCCGCGGGCGTGCTGTTCGACGCCTTCCTGGTCCGGATGGTGCTGATCCCGTCGCTGCTGATCCTGATGGGCAAGTGGGCCTGGTGGATCCCCAACTGGCTCAGCAAGATCGTGCCGGACATCGACGTGGAGGGCGCGCGCCTGAAGGAACTGAACCTCGCCGACGAACCGAAACCCACTGTGCCCGTGGGGCCGTAGGCCGGAAATGACTACTGGTGGCTATGTCGTGGACTCAGCGCAGCTGCGGGGCGACCTCTGCGGCGACCAGCTCCAGGTGGTCCAGGTCGGACAGGTCCAGCATCTGTAGATACAGGCGGCTGATGCCCGCTTCCTCCCGGTAGCGGCCGATCTTGTCGACCAGTTCGGCGGGCGTCCCGGCCAGGCCGTTGCGCTTCAGCTCGTCCACCTCGCGGCCGATGGCGGCGGCGCGGCGGGCGATCTCGGCATCGTCGCGACCCACGCACAGCACCTGCGCGGCCGACCAGGTGATCTCGCCCGGGTCACGGCCGATCTCGCGCGCCGCCGCGGCGACCCGCTCGAATTGCGCTGCGGCCGTGGCGGAATCGACGAAGGGCAGGTTGAACTCCTGGGCGAAGCGGGCGGCCAGCTCCGGGGTCCGCTTCTTACCCATGCCGCCGATGATCACCGGCGGCCGGGGCCGCTGCGCCGGTTTGGGCAGCGCCGGGGAGTTCTCCAGTTCGTAGTATTTGCCGAGGTAGCTGAACGTCTCGCCCTCGATGGTCTCCCACAGGCCGGTGACGATCTCGAGTTGCTCGGAGTACCGGTCGAACCGCTCGCCCACCTCCGGCAGCGGGATGCCGTAGGCACGATGTTCGTCCTCGAACCAGCCCGCCCCGAGGCCCAATTCGACTCGGCCGCCGGACATCCGGTCCACCTGCGCCACGGAGATCGCCAGCACCGACGGATGCCGGAAGGTGGCGGCGGTGACCAGCGTGCCCAGCCGGATCCGGGAGGTCTCCCGGGCCAGCCCGGCCAGCGTGATCCAGGCGTCGGTGGGGCCCGGCAGCCCGGACACACCGCCCATCTTCAGGTAGTGATCGGACCGGAAGAACGCGTCGAAGCCCGCGTCCTCGGTCGCCTTCGCGACGCGCAGGAGATCGTCGTAGGTCGCGCCCTGCTGGGGTTCGGTGAAGATCCGTAGGTCCACGGCTCCCAAGGTACCGATGATCATGTCCACCGTCCCGCAAGACCCGGTCCACAGCCCTCGAAACGCAAGATTTCGGACAGGCGCGGGACTAGCCGAGGTCGAACAGGTTGGGCTGGCCTGCCCGGTAGCGGGCGGCATCGGCTCGGCGGAAGGGCTCCAGGGCCGGGATGGACTCACGGGTGAAGAGCTGGGGACGGGCGGCGGGAGAGCCGGACGCGTCCAGGATCGCGGCCACCGCGCGGCGGCCCGCCTCGTTGGCACCCTCCATGGTGGCCAGGTCGAAATCGGTCTGCACGTAGTCGGCGGCCAGGAAGAGGTTGGGGATCGCGGTGGCGGCCGTGGGGCGGCGGTCCCAGGAGCCGATGGTGTTGACCAGCAGCGGCTCGTCGTTGTGGTTCTGCCCGCCGGACCAGGTGATGCCGGGATCGAGCATCCACTCCCGCACGATGCCCTCGGGCAGTTGCACGCCGCCGTCGTCGTTGAGCGCCGCGGTCATCTGCGCCCACGTCTCCTGATAGATCTCCTCGTGCGTGCAGTACTTGGCGGGCTTGCCGTACAGGATGCCGGGGGTATCCCAGTCGGCGATATCGATCGTCAGCCCGTCCAGCACCCTCCCGTCGCCGTACCTCGCCGCGTAATCGCCTGGCCAGAAAGCCTTTTGGGTGTAGGAGGTGAGCCGCCACGGCGCGTCGAGGTAGATGTTGTAGCCGCGGCCCAGATTCAGCTTGCGGGTGACGAACATCTGCAGCCCGTTCATCCAGTCCAGGAACAGGCCGTCCATCGCGGCCAGCCGGGGATCCAGCTGCCGCATATCCTGCGACCAGAGGTCGCGGGCCCGGTCGGTCGGCACCGCGCAGACATACCAATCGGCATCGACCGCGCGGATCGAACCATCCGGGCGGCGGACCCGCGCACCGGAGATGACGCCGCCGTCGACATCGAAACCCTGCACCTCGTGGCCGGTGTGGAACCGCACACCGAGGTTGCGCAGCAACGAGATCCACGGATCCAGCCACACCTCGTTGGTGGGCCCGTTGAGCACCTCGTACACCTTCCGGCCGCCGGATGCCTCCTGTAGCAACGCGATCAGGAACGCCTCGGCCATATTGCCCATCGAGCGGGCGCTCGCCATCGTCTCCTTCGCGGCCACCAGCGCGCGGGTCAGCCCCGTCGCGGCCAGCCCCCGGTATTCGGCGGAACGCGTTGCGGCACCGACGAAATCCCACCAGCTGGTGTGCTCCCACTGGCCGTGGCGGCGCTCCTCGCTGGAGGTCAGGTAGGCCACGAAGCGGCTCGCCAGATACATCGCCTCGGGCACCGGCACCGCGTGGTTGTTCAGGAACATCTCCACCAGCACGCGCTGCCAGCCCTGCGGGGTGAGCAGTTCCCGCGGCTCGAAATAGAAGCCGAACATCAGCGGGAAGCCGTCGGGCAGGTTGTTCGCGCGCGGGTAGCGCGGGTCGCCGACCGAGAACGGCACCAGATTGTCGTAGACGCCGTTGGCGTTGCCGGGCACCGGAATTCGCCGCATCGTGTCGTGCACGTGGTGATAGAAGGAGGTGAATCCGCGGGCGCCGTGCTCGCCGGGCAGCGGCGCCCGGCCCCCATCGGCGCTGCCCGGCAGCCCGATCGTGCGGGACTTGCCGCCGAGTTCCTTGCGGTCGAAGACGGTGACCTCGAACCCGCGCTCGGCCAGCTCGTGCGCCGCTGTGAGGCCGCCGATTCCGGCCCCGAACACCGCAACCCGGTTGCGGGGCGGGCCGTTTCGCCGCCGCCCGCCCGGCATCGCCTGCGCCGTCCCGGCGCCTGCCCATCCGATCGCCCCCGCGGCGGCCGCTCCGCGCAGCAGCGTGCGTCGCGACAGTGGTTGTCCCCCAGATTCCTTCGACACCCCGACAAACCTCTCGCAAATCTGACGATTACGATCGTCATATTTACCAGAGCGCCACCGCCGCCGTGCCGTAATGGGAAACTTGCTGGTAGTCAACGAGAATGGAGGCACAGTGCCCAACGACGGCGATCCGAGCGCGCGACCGCGACCACGTCGCCGGTACGGCGGCATCGACGCCGCGAGCCGCATCGCCGCCCGCCGCGAGCAACTGCTGCGCGCCGGATACGAACTGTTCGGCACGCGCGGCGTTCAGGCCACCGGGGTCAAGGACATCTGCCGGGAGGCCGGGGTCACCGACCGCTACTTCTACGAATCCTTCACCGGGACAACGGAACTGTTCGTGGCCGTATTCGACCGGGTCATCGAGGAGCTGTACGGCGCCGTCGCCACCGGTGTCGAGGCCGAGCCCGCGGCGGGCACCCGGAAGCTGCGCGCCGGGATCGGCATCTTCCTGGAGGCACTGGGCGAGGACCGGCGCAAGCTGCGCATCGTCTTCGCCGAACCGGCCGGGGCCGGGCCGCAGGCCGAGCGGCACATGCAGGAGTCGCTGCGGCGCTTCACCCGGCTGGTCGCCGATACCGCCCATCGCGCGCGGCCGGACGCGGCGCCCGATGTCCTGGTGCAGGTGTTCGCGCACGGGGTGGTCGGCATGCTCGAGCGGGTCATCGTGGAGAAGCAGGAGGGCCACCTGACCCTGCCGATGGCCGACCTCGTCGACCACTGCACCGGGCTGGCCGCGGCCGGTCTGCGCGCCATCTACGCCGGGGAACTCGACACGGAGAAATAGGTATCGAACTTATGTTCGAATCGGCGTACTGTGGCGGCATGCCTCTCGATCGCCACATCCACTTCGCGCAGCTGTGGCTGGAACAGGTGCGCGACCACCTCGCCAACGCCGCGGCGACCAGCACGAATCTGTCCCCCGAACAACTCAACGTCATGTCCGGGAAGGTCGCCGAAGGCCTGCGCATCTTCACCGAGCTCGCCGGTCCCGCGCAGGCGCCGCCCGAGCGCAACACCCCGCCGGTCCGCGCCCCTCGGCGGTCCCCCGCCTGGGACCGCCGCTACCCCGCGATTCCACCGTGGGGCACTTCCGCCGGGCCGGAGCCGTCACTCGCCGCGCACCCCACGCCCAAGCTCTGAGCCGTGACCGTCGAGCCGCTCGCGGGATCGTGAATTCCGCAGGGGCTCAGGCAGGTTCGCAGACGACCACGGGGATTCGACGATCGGTCCATGTCTGGTAGCTGCCCCATGCGGCCGAGACGGCGGAGGGATTTGAACCGTTGCTGCCGAACAGCTTTCGAAACGTCGGTAGCAGTCGCGTGATTGCTCACACGACGTTGCCCTCGTGGGACTTCGATTGCTCGCCATCCGATCCGTTCGAGACCCACGCGAACCGTTTAACATTTGTTAAACTTGACGCATGAGCACTATCGCCTTCCGAGCGACCGAGGCCGACAAGGAACTGGTCCGGCACCTTGCCGAGCCCGGCGAGACAGCTTCCGACGTCCTGCGCCGCGCCCTGCGAGTGCTCGACAGTGAACGCTGGCACCGGCAGGCGCAGCTCGAGGCCGACAAGATCGTCGCCAGTGGCGAAAACCTCGGCGATGAACCGGATGCCTGGTGATCCGCGGCTTGATCCATCGCATCGATCTCGGCGAGGCCAAGCATGGTCATGAGCAACGGGGCCGCCGATATGGCGTCGTCCTCTCGCGAACCGACTGGACCATGGTGACAGTGGTGCCGACGTCGACCGGCGCGGCACCATCGCTGTTCCGACCGGAAGTCGAAATAGATGGCAGGCCAACGCGCTTGCTGGTCGATCAGATTCGATCGATAGACGTGGACTTCCTCAAAGGCGAGCCGGTGGGATATCTGAGTCAACGGGATATGGCTCGGCTCGACGCAACGATCATTCGATACCTGGGACTCGAATGAGAAACCCCTGACCGGACATGTCCAAGTCAGGGGCTCTGGCGGTGGCGGAGGGATTTGAACCCTCGGAGGGGGGTTACCCCTCACACGCTTTCGAGGCGTGCTCCTTAGGCCGCTCGGACACGCCACCGCCGGTGACTTTACCGGACGGGGTGGTGGATCTCGAAATCGGGGGGCGGGGTGGTCAGGGGCGTTGGGTGCGGAAGAAGGCGTCCAGTGTTGCGGCGCATTCGGTTTCGAGGATGCCGCCGCGGACCTGGGGGCGGTGGTTGAGACGACGATCACGGACCACGTCCCACAGGGAGCCGACCGCGCCGGTCTTCGGCTCCCAGGCGCCGAAGAGCAGCCGGTCCACGCGGGCCAGGACCAGGGCACCGGCGCACATGGTGCACGGTTCCAGCGTCACGGCCAGCGTGGTGCCCTCCAGCCGCCAGCCGTCGCCGACCGCCTCGGCGGCCCGCCGCAGCGCCAGCACCTCGGCATGCGCGGTCGGGTCACCGAGCGCCTCCCGGGCATTGGCCGCCCGGGCCAGCTCACGGCCCGAGGCGTCGAACACCACGGCGCCGACCGGCACATCACGCGGGTCGGCCTCCGCGGCGGCCGACAGCGCCGCACGGATCATGTCCGCATCGGAGCGCATCCCACCCGAGACCGCACCGGCACCCGGCACCGGCAACGCCGGTCCGCCCGGCAGCGGCTCAACGCCCATCGTTGGCTCCGCGTCCCGCGTCGGTTCGATGCACTCGGATCGTCCCAGGCCCCTGCCTCGGTCGAAGGTAAGTCGGAGGATTGCCCGAGTAGGTGCCGGGCATCCCGACGTCCGGCTCAGCTTGCCGTTCGGAGCAGGTCCGATGTCCGGCACTGATCCGGTGCGACCGGATCGTCCCAGCGCCCGGCATCGACCCGATGTCAGCCATCGTTCAGCGGGGCAGTTTGTCCAGCACGGCGGCCAGTTCGTCCGCGAAGCCCAGGCGCTGGGCGATCATGCCGAGCTGTTCGTCGGGGTACAGGTCGGTTTCGGCGAGGATCACGCTCAGGACCGGTTCGGGCAGGCCGAGGTCGGCGAGCACGCCGAGGTCGCCCTCCTCCCAGGGATCGATGTCGTCGAGCTCGTCGGGATCGATATCGGGAACCTCGACATTCAATGCCTCGAGCACTTCTTCAGCTATGTCGTAGTCGATCGCGGCCGTGGCATCCGAGAGCAACAGGCGGCTGCCGGTGGGTGCGGGCCGCAGCACTATGAAGAATTCGTCGTCGACATCGAGCAGTCCGAACACGGCGCCGGTGCTGCGCAGCGCGCGCAGTTCGTGTTCGGCCGCCGACAAACTGTTCAGTGCCGCGGGACTGAGCGGACTGCATCGCCATGTGGTTTCTTCGCGGACAACCGCCACTGCGAACCCTTCGACATCGTCATAATCGTCCGACGCCGCCCTGTTCGTGCTCGAGCGCTGTGCTGCCATGGCCGCAACGGTAGTCCGCTTGGGCGGAAATGTTGAAGTCGTATGCGAATCTGATCGGGTGACGGGCGACGGAAAATCAGCCGTATGTGTGCTGGGAACGGGTTTGATCGGTGGATCGGTGCTGCGCGCCGCCGTCGCCGCGGGCTATGACGCCTGGGGATACAACCGTTCGGAGTTCGGCGTGCGGGCCGCGCGCGCGGACGGATTCGACGTCGACGGCGATATCGAATCCGTACTCGGCCGGGCCGCCGCGACCGAGGCGCTCGTCGTGGTCGGCGTGCCGATGCCCGCCCTCGATTCGATTCTGTCCGACGTGAAATTTTGCGCCCCCGGATGCCCGCTCACCGATGTGGTGAGCGTGAAAGCGCCGGTGGCCGCGGCGGTCCACGAACACGAGCTGGGCACGCATTATGTGGGCGGGCACCCGATGGCGGGTACTGCCGAATCCGGCTGGTCCGCCTCCACGCCGGAGCTGTTCCAGGGCGCGGCCTGGGCCATCGGCGTCGATCCGGGCACGCGGGCCGAGCCGTGGACGCGGGTGGCGCGGCTGGCGCTGGACTGCGGCGCCTACCTGGTGCCGGTGGTCGCGGCCGAACACGATCGGGCCGTCGCGCGCATCTCGCATCTGCCGCACGTGCTGGCCGAGGCGCTGGCGGTGACCGGCGCGGGCGGCGGCGACCTGGCGCTGGGCCTGGCCGCGGGCTCCTTCCGCGACGGCACCCGCGTCGCGGCCACCGCTCCCGACCTGGTGCGCGCCATCTGCGAACCGAATTCGGCGGCTCTGCTGGACGCTCTCGACGACATGCTCCGCCTGCTCGGCGACGCCCGCGACCATCTGGCGGCCCGCGGCGCACTCGGCGAACTGATCGACGCCGGATACAGCGAACGAGACCGCTACGACACCCTCGAGCGCTGGGAGATCACGGGAATCCGGCCGGGCGACCACGACTGGCTGGAGAAACTGCGGGAGGCCGGGCAGCGCGGCGGTGTCATACGCGGCCTCGACATCTGACCACGTACGTTCCGGCGCCGTCAGATGCGTTCGGCGAGCCCCGGGTAGTCGAGGAGAAAGCCGTCCGAGTCGACCGTCACCGTGGCGCTCGACACCGGGGACAGGACGTGGATCCCGTCGGCACCGCTGGAATACGTCAGGCTCGCCTCCTGCACCAGCAGGTCCGGCAGCCCCACGTAAACGACGGGGACCTGCACGTCCCCGGCGGAATGCGCCAGACCGTAGCGGCGGATGGGCAGGGTGTTGAAGAAGGGGCTGAGCACGACGTCGACGTCGAGTGCGCCGCCGAAGGTGGAGCGGACGTGCGTGCCGCCCGCGTCGATCAGCCAGTAGTTCTCCTCGTCGCGCGCGATCGAGGCCTGCCGCTCCCCGGCCGCGACGGCGCTGCGCAGCGACAGCCGCTTGGTCACCCCGCTCTCGTCGGTGACCAGGTCGTAGGACGCGCTGAAGGCCGGATGGTCCTCGCAGTCCCCCGCGATGATCCGGCCCGAGGCGCGAATCCGGTTCCCGGTGACGATGACCCGCACCGATTCCATGCGGGACGCGTTGTGCGCCCGCCAGGTGAGCATGGAGGGCCAGCGCGACACCGCCGCTGCCGTGTCCACACTGCCACCACTCGCCGCAGCGGCCGCCGAATTGCCCGGGGCTGGATTGCTCACACCTCTACCGTATGTGACGCGCGGCCGACCGCCCGCGCGCCGTGCGGCACCGGCGCGGGGTGCGCCCTCCGGCCTTCCACATTCCGGCAACCACCGGGAAAACAAGGCCAACCATCGAGAACGCCGATCTGATCCCGGCACTCGCCGTGAAATCGGCGCGGCTGTCGGCACCGCGCGAGTCGGAATTCGGCTCCCCACACCTGCCCACGTCACCAACATCCGGCCAACAACGCCCATCGCGCACGCGGCCAACCGCCCCCGGCCGACGACCCGAGGATGTCGCGCAGAGTTTGCCCGCACCGGCCCATCGAAACGCACCATGTGTGCACCTCTTCACGACCGGCACGGGCATGCGCGTCCGCTCACAGTCTCCGCCGCGTCACGACCGCCGCAGCCACGCAGGGCCGCTCACACCCTGTGCCGCCCGGCTCTCACACCAGTGACTCTCGCCAGGCGGTGTGCAGGGCCGCGAAACGGCCGGTGGCGGCGATCAATTGGTCGGGGGTGCCGTCCTCTACTATGCGGCCGTTGTCCAGCACCAGGACGCGGTCGGCGATGGCCACGGTGGACAGGCGATGCGCGATGATCACCGCGGTGCGGTCGCGCAGCACGGTGTCCAGCGCGTGCTGCACCTGGCGCTCGCCGGGGATGTCCAGGCTGGAGGTGGCCTCGTCGAGCACGATGACCGCCGGATCGGCCAGGAACACCCGGGCGAAGGCGACCAGCTGCCGCTGCCCGGCCGACAACCGCCCGCCCCGCTTGCGCACGTCGGTGGCGAACCCCTCGGGCAGCGACATGGCGAAGTCGTACAGCCCGACCGCCCGGGCCGCGGCGTGCACCTCCGCGTCGGTGGCGTCGGGCCGGCCGAGCCGGATGTTGTCGGCCACCGAACCGGAGAACAGATACGACTCCTGGGTCACCATGGCGATGGTGCGGCGCAGGTCGGCATCGGACAGGTCGCGCAGGTCCACCCCGTCCAGGCGGACGGCACCGCCGGAGGGGTCGTAGAAACGCGCGACGAGTTTTGCCAGCGTCGATTTTCCCGCACCGGTGGCCCCGACCAGCGCCACCACCTGTCCGGCCGGAATTACCAGCGAGAATTGCGGCAGCACCGGAACGGCCGCGCGGTTTTCCGGAGTTTCCTGTCCGTCCTGAGTTTTTCGAGCCGGATATTCGAAATGCACGTCCTCGAGCCGCAATTCACCGCGGGGCCTGCCGATCGGCTGGGGTGCGGACGGTTCCGGCACGGTCGGCCGTTCCTCCAGCACCCCCGAGATGCGCTCCAGCGCCGCGGCCGCGGACTGATAGGAATTGAACACCTGCGCGAGCTCGTCCAGCGGGCCGTAGAACTGCCGCAGATACAGCAGGAACGCGGCCAGCACGCCGATCTCGGTGTGGCCGTGGATGACCCGCCACGCGCCGACGAGCAGAATCACCACGGTGGTGCCGTTGCTGATCAGCCGCACCAGGCCGATGTAACTCGCCATGCCCCGCAGCGCTCCGGCGTTCGCGGCGCGGTATTCGTCGTCCTCGACCGCGAGGATGGTCTCGTTGCGCTCCTCGCGCCGGAACGCCTGGACCGCGCGGATGCCGCCCATCGTCTCCACGAAGTGCACGACGACCTTCGCGATGGCGCCGCGGGTGCGCCGGTAGCCCGCGCGCTGCCGCCGCTGCGCCCAGCGGGTGACATAGACCAGCGGCACGAATCCGGCCAGCACCACCAGCGCCAGCGGAATGTCGAGCCAGAGCAGGATCGCCGCGATGGTGACCACCGACAGCACGGCGCTCAGCGCGTCGTTGAGGGCGCGGTCGAGCAGATCCTCGAGCGATTCGAGATCGCTGGTCAGCCGGGCGACGATCTTGCCGGAGGTGTAGTTCTCGTGGAAGGAGATCGACAGCCGCTGCACATGCGTGAACACCCGCATCCGCAGGTCGAACAGGACCTGCTGGCTCAACCGGCCGGATATGCGCACGAACAGGAACGTGGTGATCCCGCCCAGCACCGCGCATCCCGCGACACCGGCGACCGCGACCATCAGGGGCACCCAGTCGCCCGACATAGCCGGGCCCACACCGGCATCCAGCCCGTGCGCGACGAACAGCGGCGCCGCCACCATGGCGGCGTTGTCCACCAGCACCAGGGCCAGCGCCGCCAGCGCGAGCAGCCGGTACGGCCGCACCAGCGACCACAGCAGCCGTCGCTGCCGGGCCGCGAGCGCCAGGTTCACCGCGTCGGTGGTCTCGGTCTCCTCCGCGGCGACGCCGCGCCAGCCTTCGTCGGCGTCGGGAGCTCGCGAATCCGGCTGTGCCACCGAATTTTCGGGCATGTTCGTCACCTCCCCTCGCAGGCGGTAGTCGGTTTCGGCTCAGCGGCGGGCCGCGAGATCCACGGCCCCGTCGGGCGCGTCCGCATCGGCCTCACCCCCCATCAGTTCGCGGTAGCGCGGGCTGGTTTCCAGCAGCCGCTCGTGCGGGCCGTCGGCGATGATGCGGCCGCCGTCGAGCACCGCGACGCGGTCGGCCCAGGCGGCCGTGGACGGGCGGTGGGCGACCAGCAGCACGGTGGCACCGGCGAGGGCGGCATGCAGCCGGGCCTGCACCAGCTCCTCCGTGGTGACATCCAGCGCCGAGAGCGGGTCGTCCAGCACGACGATGTGGCCACCCGGATGTGCCTGCCGGTCGAGCACCGCACGGGCCAGGGCCAGCCGCTGCCGCTGCCCGCCGGACAGGCTCAGCCCCTGCTCGCCGATGCGGGTGCGCAGACCCCACGGCAGGTTGTCGACGAATTCGGTGGCGCTGGCGACTTCCAGTGCGGCACGGACCTGTTCGGTGGTGGCGTCGGGGTAACCGAGCGTGATGTTCTCCCGCACGCTCGCCGAGAACAGCACCGGATCCTCGAACGCGACCGACACGATCGAGCGCAGCTCCGACAGCCGCAGCGAGCGGATGTCGACGCCGTCGATCGTCACCGCGCCCTCGGAGGCGTCGAACAGCCGCGGCACCAGCCCCAGCAGCGCCGACTTGCCGCTGCCGGTGGCGCCCACCACCGCGACCGTCTCCCCCGGCCGCAGCCGCAGCGAGATATCGTGCAGCAGATCGCGTTCGGCGTCGGGGAACCGGAAACGCACGCCCTCGAAGCGCAATTCGCCGCGCAGCGGGCGCGGCGCCGGGACCGGATGTGCGGGGTCGGTGATCTCCACCGGGGTGTCGATGATCTCCCAGTACCGCTCCGCGGCCGTGCGGGCCTGATTCAGCTCGGCGAGCAGAAATCCGAAACCCATGATCGGCCATTGCAGATAGGTGGCCAGGCTGATGCCCGCGACCAGCGTGCCCATCGTCATCGCGGACACCGTGAGCAGATAACCGCCGATGGCGAGCGCAGCCGCGATGCCCAACGCCGACACCGTATTCAGCGCCGTCCACAGCCGCGCGGCCAGCCGCACCTTGTGGATTTCCAGATGCTGCAGTTCGCGGGCCTGGCGCCGGAACCGCTGACCGAACCACGGGCCGCGGCCGAACGCCTTGAGCACCCGGATGCCTTGCGCCGACTCCTCCACGGTGGTGGCCAGATCGCCGGATTGGTCCTGGGCTCGGCGCGACGCCCGCCCGTATTCCTGCTCGAACCGCAGGGCCAGCAGCACCATCGGCACCGCGATCAACAGCTCGACCAGGCCGATCTGCCAGGCGAACGCGAACAGGATCACCACGCCCGCGATCACCATGATCAACAGTGCGACCAGGGTCGGCGCCACGAAGGCGAAAAACCGGCGCAGCGTGGACATATCGGTGATGGCGCGCGAGGTCAGCTGCCCGGACTCCATGCCGTCGTGCACGCCGACCGACAGGACCTGCAGCCGCCGGAACAGCGCACCGCGGAAGCCGACCTCCAGCTGCGCGGCCGGGCGCGCGATGATCCAGCGGCGCAGCCAGGATGTCGCCGTGCTCACCAGCGACAGGATGATCACCAGCAGCAGCGGCCACCAGATCGCACCGAAATCGTGCCGGGCGATGGGTCCGTCGACGATGCGCGCGGTGAGCACCGGGAGCAGGATGTCGCACAGCATCCCCAGCCCGGACAATACGGCGGCGAAGTACAGCACGCGGCGGAACGGCCGGATATCGGGCCACAGCCGGCGCAGCGGACCCCGCCCCGAATTACGCACCGGCACAGTGGGTCTGGGACTGTCGGCCTCCGTATCGGACGAGGCTCCCGCCAGGGCGACGGACACAGCTTCTCCCCCTTCGTCGTTCGCAACGATTGACCCCGCCCCCGACGCGGCGGGGCATCACACAGCTTCGCATCGGGGTACGACATCCCAGATTGCCAGCAGGTCCGGGGGCCCGCCACCGATTTTTCGGCCCGCCCACCGCGGACTACAGTGCCCGTGTGCTGATTGTCGCCGGATACCTGCGTGTCACCGACCGCGATCGCTACCTCGCGCGCTGCCGCCCGGTCGTCGAGGCCGCACGGGCGGCCGAGGGCTGTCTGGACTACAGCCTCGGCGCCGACCTCCTCGAACTCGATCGCGTCAACGTGTACGAGCGGTGGACCACGCGCGCGGCGGTGGAGGCGTTCCGCGGCAACGGCCCGGGCGACGAGCTGTCCGCGCAGATCACCGCCGCCGATGTTCGCGAATTCTCCTGCGAGAGCGAACAGAAGCTGTCCTAGACCGCGAACAACCCTGCGGGACTTCGGCGGAGCTGACCGCCGCTCGGAACCCGCGGCATCGGGTGGAAACGCTAGAGCCAGTCGGGCAGGGTGGGCAGCTCGCCCGTGAGGCCCGTGCCGTCGGAACGGCCGATGAGCCAGGCCACGAGCAGGGCGGCCGGGCCGCTGACCGTCGTCGTCGGCGCTGGCCCGATGGTCGCCGTGTACCCGGTGTCGGTGGTCCTCACGGTGAAGGTGGGCGACTCGGAGGTGACAGCCTCGGTGCCCGCCGGGACGTTCGCCGTGGCGGCGCGGTCCAGTCCGGCGACCACCTCGGACAGCAACCGGGCGACGAATTCGCCCGGCCAATCGGTGGGCTGGTAGCCGATCGTCAGATCGACGTGGTGGATTTCGATCTCACGCAGCCGCAGCCACGGGATCTGCGCGGCCGGGAGCTCCTTACCGGTCCGGGTGCGCACCGGGGTGAGCCAGCGGTCGGCGGGCATGGCGCGGGCCAGGGCCAGCCAGCGGTCGGAGGCCGCGCGCAGGTCGTCGAGCTGCTCGGCGATCGGGCGGGGCGCGCCCATCTCGATATCGGTATCGCGCAGGAATTGGCTTGCGTACTGCGGGGTTTCGATGCCGGTGCGCGCCCACAGCAGCAGATTCACCAGCCCGTCGGCATTGCGCGACAGGTGCGCCAGGACGTGCCCGCGGGTCCAGCCCTCGCACAGCGACGGACCGGGCACATCGGCGTCGGTCAGCTTGTCGACGGCGTCGAGCAGGCGCTGCGTGGCCGCGTCGACGGTGTCGAGCAGGGCCAGATGCTCGCTGAGTTCCGGTGCATCGCTGGTCACGAATGCGACACTACTCATCGCGGCGGCGGCGCGCCGCCCGATATCGATCGCCGGGAGGTAACTGTTCAGATGCCGGTCAACCAGCCGTTCCCTGGCCACGGTAGGTAACGCGAGTGAGAATCAAGCGCAGTATCCGATCCGCAACCCTGGCCGCCGTGCTGTGCGCAGCAGCCGCCTGCTCGTCCGGGAGCGATCCGGAGGCCCTGACCACCGGCACGGATCGGCCGCTGGAGATCTCACCGGAGGACCTGCTCGCTCGCACCGGCGGCCGCACCGCGGTGGCGATCGCCGATCCGCAGCACGGCCGGATCGAGCACCGCGCCGACGGCACCCTGGTCTACCTCCCGGACCCCGGTTACACCGGCGCGGACACCCTCACGATCACCACGACCGACGCGGTGCGCCGCTACACCACCGACATCCCGCCGCTCGGCCGCTTCGGCGAAACGACCGTGCAGGGCAGCGGATTCGGCTCCGCGTTCACCCCGGTGCCCGGATCCCCCGGCGAGTTCTACGGGCTCACCGACCGCGGCCCGAACGTCGACGGCCCGAACAAGAATGAAAAGCTCACTCCGACACCGGATTTCGTTCCGAAGATCGGACGGTTCCGGTTGTCCGGCACGCGCGCCGAGCTGAAATCGACGATCGAGCTGAAAAACCGTGCGGGAGTGCCGTTCAACGGGCTGATCGACGCGGCCGCCTCGACCGGCGAGACGATCCGCGACCTCGCCGGTAATCTGCTCGCCCCCACCGATCACGGGCTCGACACCGAGGGCCTGGTGGCGCTGCCCGACGGAACCTTCTGGGTCTCCGACGAATACGGGCCCTTCCTGGTGCATTTCGATGCCTCCGGAACCGAATTGGAGCGGCTGGCCCCGGGTAGCGGTCTGCCGGAGGAACTCTCGCTGCGCACCCCCAACCAGGGCATGGAGGGACTGACCGTGACCCCGGACGGCAATACTCTTGTCGGTATCGTCCAAAGTGGTTTGCAGACACCGGGAGTCGGCTCCGCGCGCGAGGTGCCGATGACCCGCATCGTCACCGTCGATCTGAAGACCAAGGCGGTCGGGGAGTTCGTGTACCCGCTGGAGGATCCCAAGCGCAAACTGGCCGTCTCCGAGATCACCGCATTGAGCGACACCACCTTCGTGGTCGACGAGCGAGACGGCGAGCTCGCCCCGAAGGCGAGCAAGAAGCTGTGGACCATCGACATCTCGGGCGCCACCGATGTGGGACCGCGGGCGGCCGTGCCCGGCGCACACTACGACCCGAAACTCGGCCTGCTCGTCGGCGGCATTCCCCTCGAGACCCATGTCGGCACCGTGCCCACCGCCGAGGGCGTGGCCGCGCTGCGGCGGGCCGCGATCACCCCGGTGACCAAGCGGTCGAACCTCGATCTGGGCGGGCTCGTCGACGGCCTGGCCCCCGACGGCGGCTTCTTCGGTCACGACAAGATCGAGGGCGTCGCGACCATGGGGGGCGGGCCCGAAGGGCAGGGGGGTGGGAACGAAACCTTCGGCGGCAGGACGCTCTACATCGCCAACGACTCCGATTTCGGCCTGGCCGGTAGCACCGGCGAGCGGCCGCCGTTCGGACTGCGGGCGAAGACCCTGCCGGACGGCACCCAGGACACCGGCGAAATCCTCGAGGTCGACACCGGCAAACTGCCCGCACGCACCGAGACCACCTCGATCGCGGTGACCGTGGGCTGATTCTCAGGATTTACCCATGTGCCGCACGGATCCCTGACAGCCGGCGATGTCACGGTGGAGTCATGAACATCGTGATCGAAGCCGTCATCCTGGCCGCCACCGTGGCCATCCTGGGCGTCATGGCCCTGTCGGGGGCGGTGGCATCGTCGGCCCCGCGCTCGCTGGTCGCCGTGCGCGCCCGCCGCCGCTGATCCGGTCGGCCACCCGGATCTGCGCGGCCAGCGCGAGCAGCCACACCGATATCGCGCCCACCTGGATGCGCTGGGCGATGCCGAGCGCGTAGTCGCCGGGCAGGTTGTCGGCGATCAGCATCCATGCGGTCGCCACCGCCGCGATCCCCAGGATCCACAGGCCGGAATGCCGCAGGATCGGCCAGCGCCGGTAACGGAACGCGGCCGCACTGAACGCGATCATGGCCACGAAGATCGACGTCACGGCGAGCGTACTGGTCAGCGCGTGCACCTGATGCAGCTGCGGGAACAGGCCCTTGTCGCAGTTGTCCGCGCAGGGCTGCAGCGGCCAGCGTGCGTCCGCGATGGTCGCCGCGCCGAAGCAGCCCAGGGCGACCCACCCGACCGTCGACAACCGCCGCCGCGAGAACGCGAGGAGCCCGCCCGCCGCGGCCGCCAGCGCCAGCATCCCCGTGAGCGTGTCCCCGGTGGAGAAGACCCACCGGTAGGGCCTGCCCTCCTCGTCCAGCTGACTGAGAAACGAGGTGACCGGGTCCAGGCCGACCGGCAGCACGAATTCGAGCACCCACGACGAGTAGCAGACACCGGCCAGCGCGATCGCCGGTGCGATGCACCAGCGCAGGACGCGCTTCCACCGGCGCTCGTCAGGCGTCATTGCCCTCGCTTCATCGGACTGGTCGGCTGGTTGTTCGGGTTCCCATCCATCATGACCCATCGGCCGCGCGACCTATCGGCCCGACAGCGCCGCCTGCACCCGATCGGCGGCGTGCAGGGCGTCCTCGTGCTCCCACACCCGCACCACGAGCCACCCGGCCGCGGTCAGGCGGTCGTCGGTATCCCGATCCCGCCGGACGTTCCCGGCCAGCTTCTCGGCCCACCACTGCCCGTTGTTCTTCGGATAGGTGGCGTGCTCCGGGCAGCAGTGCCAGAAACAACCGTCCACGTACACGGCCACCTTGCGGCGCGGGAACACCAGGTCGGCGCGCCGCCGCAAGCCCGCGAGCGGAGCCCGATCGACGAAGAACCGGCAGCCGCGGCGATGCAACTCCTTGCGCAGCGCGGTCTCGGGCGCGGTACCGACCCGCCGCTGCCGCGACATCCGTACGCTGGTCCGCGCGTCGGTGCGGGGTCGCCCATATCCGTTCACGCCGCCTCCTGCGGAAACCCTCCCATGCGGAGCAGATGGTTTTCCATATCGGTGAGGAAGCCGGGCGGGAAGCGCAGGTTGCCGCGGGCGGCACGGCGCAGGAAGCCCGCGGTGGCGCGGGCCGACAGCAGGCGCGGGTCCTCCAGAAACCAGCGCAGATCCTCGTACGGCTGATGCACGGGCCAGGTGGAGACGGCCACGCGATGGGCCGTCCCGTCTCGGCCCCACGCGGCCGCGGGCCAGCGGTGCGCGGGCAGCGGCAGTTCGTCGGGGACCGTGTCGACCGCGGGATCGGCCAGGCGCGCCCCGGCCCACAGCGCCATGCGCACGCTCACCGCATTGCCGACCAACTTCCATCGATGCCCCTGCCGGACCCCGGCGGCCGCCAGCGCCGGTTCGGTCCAGCCACTCGAAAAGCCTTGCAGGCGTTCGGCATCGGTGATCCCCGGGGTGATGATCTCGCCGGACGGCAGCCGGATCGCAGGTGGGCTGGCGATGCCCAGCCCGGAACCGCCCTTGAGGGTCGGCACGGCATTGACCGCCCAGCCCAGCCCGCGCACGCCCTCGGTCCAGTAGAAGCCGCACGGGTCGGTGTCGGGATCACCGATCACGCGCGGCCCGGCGTCGGTGCCGAACAGCACCGGACGCGGGTCCTCGGTGCGCGACGCCAGCATCAGCACCCGCTGCCGCCGCTGCGGCAGGCCGAACGCGCGCGCGTCCACCACCCGGTAGGCCCAGGTGTAGCCGAGCTCCTCCAGCGCGCGGGTGATGTGCAGCATCGCGCGCCCGCGGTCGAGCTGCAGCATGAACGGCACGTTCTCGATCAGCAGCCAGCGCGGTCCCCGCTTGCGTCGCACCAGCCGGAACACCTCGTCCACCAACCCCGAACGCGCGCCACCGATTCCAGCGGTGCGCCCGGCCTGCGACAGGTCCTGGCAGGGAAATCCGGCGGCCACCAGATCCGTCCCCGCGGGCAGCGCCCGCAGCCGGGTGACGTCGGTGTGCAGTTCGACCTCGGGAAACCGCGCCGCCAGCACCGCCCGCGCCCCCGGATCGATCTCGCACAACAGCTCGGTCCCCCATCCGTGCGCGCTCAGGCCCAGCTCCAACCCGCCGATCCCGGCGAACAGCCCGACCATCCGCGCGCCCGTCACTCCCAGTCCCTTCCCGTCCGGTCCCCCGGCTCCGCCACCGCCGTGCCGGGCCTGCGGGAGAACGTTACTCGAGTGCTCGAGGGCGGTATGTGATCAACACCCGGTCGACGGGGATGCGCAGGAACCTGGCCCAGGCAGTGCCGCCGTAGACTGGTGGCGTGGGCCGACTACTGTTCCTTGTCCTCCTCGTTGCCGCGCTGGCGCTGGTCGCGTGGTGGATTTCGCGCGAGTGGTCCGGGAACGCCGAACGCGTGGCCGCCGCCAAGGCCGAGGTGCGGTGCCACATGGACCGCATGGGCAACGAGCTGGTCCTGCTCGACCCCGACAACGATGCCGCCCTCGACGCGCTCGGCGAGGCCTCCGACCGCATGAACGTCGCCCGCACCCAGCTGGCCTCCGCCACCACCCTCGGTCAGGTCCGCATCGCCCGCGAAACCGCCCGCAGCGGCCTGTATTTCATTCGCAAGGCCCGCGAAGCCATGGGCCTGGATCCCGGGCCGCCGATCCCGCGCTGAACCACGCCGGTTCGGCCTGGACTGTGCACCGCCGTAATCGCCCCGCGCCAGCGATTGCGGCCGATACTGTGACGAGTTCGCTTGTCCCGCAGTATCATCGGCGCAACAGCACCGCGTGTGTGGCGGTCTCGGTCGCAGTGGGTTCGAAGGGTATGGCAAGAATGCATCGAAACACCCTGGTAAAGGCCGCACGCCTGGTCACGGCCCTGACCCTGCCGCTGGTCACGACCACCATGGTCGCCGCAGCCGCGTCCGCCGACCCGGTCCGACCCGTCGGCGTCCCCCTGCAGAGCGAGGACGTCACCACCAACCCGAACGCCCTGATCCCCGACCCGGTACTGAACGGCGCCTCCGCAGGCGCATCGGTCGGCTCGGCGATCGGCTCCGCCGTCGGCCTTGCCACCGGTTCGGTAACCGGTTCCGGCGGCTCGCTCCTCGGCGCCCTGATCGGCGCCGTAGTAGGCGCCACAAACCCGGGAGTGGTCCCCCAGGTCCTCCCCTGACCCCCGCACATCCCGCTCCACGCCGAGGCTTGCACCTCACGTGACGTGAGGTCCTAGGGTCGGGTTTGTGACTACCGCGAGCTACCTCAAGGTCGGTGACCTGGCCACGGCGACCGGGATGACGGTGCGGACGCTGCACTACTACGACGAGATCGGGCTGCTGTCGCCGTCCGGTCGCAGCGGGGCGGGCCACCGGCTGTATTCGGCGGCGGACGTGGAGCGGTTGTATCGCATCGGCCTGCTGCGCCGGCTCGGGCTGCGGCTGGACGAGGTGTCGGCGGCGCTCGACGATCCGGACCAGGATCTGGTTGCCATGATGAACCGCCACATCGGTCAACTCGACCGCAAGCTCGCCGTCGGTCACCGCCTGCGTCAGCGCCTGACCACCATGGTCGGCGCCCTCGCCGAACAACGCAGCCTCGACACCCGGGAGCTGCTCGGAACACTGGAGGATATGGCCATGCTGGACACCATGATTCAGCGTCGGATACCCACGCTCGTCTACACCGATATCGAGGCGGCCCACACATTCCTGACCGAGGTCTTCGGCCTGGAACCGGGCCAGATCGCACACGCCGCCGACGGCACCGCGGTCCACGCCGAGGTCACCGCGGGCGACGGGGTGCTCTGGCTGCACCAGACCGCACCGCAGTTCGGACTGCGCTCCCCGCAGCAGGTCGGCGCCTGCACCGAGGGCATGTCGATCGTCGTCGACGACGTCGACGCGCACTATCGCCACGCGAAATCCGCGGGCGCGGACATCATCTACGAGCCCACCGACCAGGTCTACGGCTACCGCGACTACAGCGTCCACGACAATGAACGGCACCTGTGGACATTCATGTCACCGCTGCAGTGAGACCCTGCGCCACACGGGTGTCCGGCGGTCAGCGGCCCTGGGCGCCCGACCGCCCGGCTCGCGGCAGGTGCTCCGGATCGGGACCGTCGTCCGCCGACGGACCCGGCGCTCCGGTCCAGGTAGCGAGCAGGCGCAGCGCGGTCTCCGATGCCGAGCCCGCCTCGGCGGTGTAGATGCACAGCGTCTGGTCGGGATCGCCCGGCAGAGAGACGCTTTCGTAGTCGATGGTGAGATCGCCGACGAGCGGATGATGGTACCGCTTGGTGCCGTGGCTGCGCTCGCGGACGTTGTGGTCCGCCCACCAGCGCCGGAATTCCGGGCTCTTGACCGCCAGTTCGCCGACGAGCTCGGTGAGTAGCGGGTCGTCCGGGTGACGGCCCGCGTCCAGGCGCAGCACCGCGACATTGTCGCGGGCGACCTCCTCCCAGTCGACGTAGAGTTCGCGGGCGGATTCGTCGAGGAAGGTGTAGCGCAACATATTTCGGTCCCGCGGCGGAAGCGCCTCGAAGTCGGTCATCAGCGCCCGGGCGAGGCGGTTGGTCGCGAGAATGTCCATGCGGCGGCCGAAGACGAACGCCGGGGTCACGTCGTCGAGCGTCTCGAGGATGCGGCGGACCCCGGGGCGGACGCGCTGCACGCGCGCCGGATTGCGGCGCCGGGCCCGCCGCGGATTCGCCCGCGCGATCTGGAACAGATAGGACCGCTCGACCTCGTCCAGCCGCAGGGCGCGGGCGACTGCGTCGAGGACCTCGTCGGAGACGTTCAGATTGCGACCCTGTTCGAGACGGCTGTAGTAGTCCACACTCACCCCGGCGAGCTGGGCCACCTCCTCGCGGCGCAGTCCCGGCACCCGGCGCACGCCGCCCGTGCCGCCGATCTGCATGTCCTCGACGTTCAGGCGCGCGCGGCGGGTGCGCAGAAACTCCTTCAGCTCGGCGTTGTGCTCCATGGATCCAGTCTGACCGGACCGGGGGCACCCCGCCGCCACCAAGGTCGGTCTGCTGGACCCAGGTTCGCCGGACCTAGGTCGAGCAGGGCGCGATTTGGCCGTCCGCAGGCCCGCTCTCGGCTGTTGTCTCGAATACGCGGCACCAATCGCCGCGGACGACACAGAGGAGAGATCACCGATGACTACTCAGCACACCCTCGCCGGACGCGTCGCCGTCGTGACGGGCGCCTCCAGCGGTATCGGCGAGGCCACCGCCAAGCGGCTGGCCGCGTCCGGCGCGGCGGTCGCCGTGCTCGCGCGCCGGGCCGAACGGCTCGAGCTGCTGGTCAAGGACATCGAGCAGGCGGGCGGCACGGCGCTGGCGCTGGCCGTCGACGTGACCGACGCGCAGGCCGTGCGGACCGCGGCCGAGCGGGTGGCCGCCGAACTCGGCACCGCCGATCTGCTGTTCAACAATGCGGGTGTCATGCTGCCCGCGCCGGTCGAGGAGCTGCCGGTCGAGCAGTGGCAACGGCAGATCGACCTGAACGTGACCGGCCTGATGAACGCCATCGGCGCGTTCGTGCCGCAGTTGATCGCCGCGGCCGCCGACAAAGGCGTGGCCGACCTGATCAACACGTCCTCGATCGCCGCGCAGAACATCTTCCCGAATTTCGCGGTGTACTCGGGCACGAAAGCCTACGTCACGCACCTGTCGCGCACCCTGCGCGCGGAACTGGGAGCCAAGGACGTCCGCGTCTCCGCGATCGAGCCGGGCATCGTCGGCACGGAGCTGCAGAGCCATGTCACCGACGCCGGCGCCCAGGACTGGCTGGAGGGTTCCAAGCAGGCGATGACCTGGCTGGAACCGGAGGACATCGCCGCGACCGTCGACTTCCTGGCCGCGCAGCCCCAGCGCGTGAACCTGCAGCAGGTCACCATCATGCCGACCCGCCAGCCGTCGTAACGTGGATCCTGGGCGCGCCCACCCTCAGGCCCGGAACAGCGCCGTGACGTCGACCGTGCGGACCATCGCTGCGACACCGGCGTCGTTGAGGTGCATGCCGTCGCCGCTGTCGAATTCGGGGCGCAGTCCGGTACCACGGCGGCGACCAGCGGATCTCACCGGAAGGTTTCGTACACCCTGACGCCGGTGGCGATTCCGAAGTGACCGGTGGTGAACTCGAAGCACTCGGCCTTGGGGTGGGTCTGGGTGTGGTCCATTTCGGGATGATCCCCGGCGTAGGCGAACCGCTGGCTCGCCTGCATGTACGGCCCGACCGCCAGGTGCGGCGCGGAGCGCGTGACGTACACGCCGACGCAATCGACCTCCACGGTGAAGAAGCCGTCGCCGCCGCAGTGCGCGGAGGCCCCGGTGGTCCAGCGGTCGGTGACGCAATCCGTCGGCCCGGCCGCCGCGCTACCGGCCGTGACACCGATCGCGGCCACCGCACCCGCGACCATCATCGCCACGCCCGCCAGGCGCCGCACAATTGCAGTCATATCAACAACATCCTCTCGGTGATGCCGGAAGTATTTCCGAACAGTTTCATCGGCTTGCACGCGAACGGTGGTACATCCGATACAGACTCGCCCGGGCGCGAAAAGGTTGGGGCCGCGAGCGAAATCATCCCGCGGCTCGGTCAGCGAGTCGAACGGTACGAGAAGGAAGGCTTCGCACCCCCATCCTGGCGGGCGAACTCTTCTTCCCAGAGCCGATAGGTGCGTCGGCGAATCGAGCGGATGAACGCGTCCTCGTCGGAGGTCAGCCTTCGTGATTCCTCGTCCGCCCGGTCGTGCAGCGCACGAACCGTGTCGTACACCGCGAAGATCGGGCCGTCGCCGTGCAGGTAGTGCGCGCGCAGGGCCTCGGTGAGCTCGATGTACTCGATCTCGTCGATGGTGAAGATCTCGGTTTCCCTGGCGTGCAACACTTTTCGGATCTTCGAGTTGCCCTCCTCGATTCGCCCCGTTTGCAGGTTCAGCCGGTATCCGACGAGACCGCCGTCGGGAGTCGACTCGATTCGGTAAGTCGAGTCGTAATACTCGAAGTACCGGGGAAACTCACCGTCGGCCGTCGGCAACTGCGCGCGATACTCCGCCCAGTTCGGGAGGGTGAGCGCCGATTCGGCGTACTCGACGAACGTGAGCTTCATTTCGCCTCGCACGCCATGGCGTCCCAGTTCGGTGTGCGCATCGGAAACGGCACGCCGAAACGCACCGGGATCGGGATACCGCAGCGAATCGATCACGAATGCGTCCCGATGTCGGCCCTGCGATTCGAGGCGGCCCACACAGATGAGGTGCTCGGACGGAGGTACGACGCCGACCTGCCTTGCGGCAGTTGGGTTCTGCTGCCCCTCGAGCACCGGCCACGTCGCCGCCACGTCGTCCATCGTACGGAACTCGGCGGTGGGCCCGCCCACGCCGCAGGACACCCGCCGCCCGTTCAGGAAGGCGATCCGCTTGCCCTCCGTGCCGCCTTCCCACCCGCAGCAGACACCGCTCGCGGCGACGGTCAACTCGACGAACATGTCCTGGACGTTGCGCGAACGATGAAAGGTGGATCCGATCTCAGGGCGCAGCGCGGTGAACCGCATGACGGCGTAACCCGGTGCGTAACCCGTGAAACGCACGCTGAGGACGATGCTGTCGAGCGCGACCCGACCGGACTCGTCGACCGCGCCGGGCGGTGGGTACTCCCGGGTGCCCCACAACGCGTCGGATATCTCGGCATCGGGCTCGACCAGCAGTGACACGTCGAGAAACAGATCGTTCCCCGCCGAGCAATCGACGACGCCACGGCCGTCCCCATTCGAGAACGGCAACCACAGACCGACCTGCCGAGAAATGACCATTTCGGGCAGCACCACGACCGTTCCCCCTTCCGGCCCCGTCGGCGCAAGGTCGCTGAGGACCGCCAACGCGCTGTGGACATGGAAGGCAGGAAGGCAGACCTCACAACTGAATTCGGCCGACATCGAGTCTCCTTGACTTCGACCGGGCCGCTGCCCGGTGACAAAGGGGTTGGGGTCCATGGAAATTCACCCTCCCGAACATCCCCCTTCGATCGTCCGGTGAACATAGTCGTCGTTACCCCGGCGCGGCCGATTGCGTTCTTGGTAGCGGCGGATCTTCCGAAGATCGCGCACCACGGCCTCGCGCCGGACGTCCGCGGATTCCCAGGGCGAGGGTCGCCGACGCCGCAGCAGTCGATCGAGGATTTCGCGAACGTGGCAGAGGATCGTGGCCATACCCACTCCGACCGCGCAGACGGGCAAAGGGTTGGGTGGCAGTCGCAAACGATCTCGAGAAAGGAGAAGCCCCCGGCGCCGCGATGCAGGCCAGGGGCTTACTGCGCGCCCGGAGAGACTCGAACTCCCAACCTTCTGATCCGTAGTCAGATGCTCTATCCGTTGAGCTACGGGCGCATGTCTATCAAGTTTTAGGTGCCCGGCGGACCGGGCTTGGCGGAGGCGAGAGGATTTGAACCTCCGGTCCCCGTGAAGGGACAACTCATTAGCAGTGAGTCCCATTCGGCCGCTCTGGCACGCCTCCTGGAGCCTTCTCGTATGAGGGGCCCGGTCCTTTCGAACCGCCGAGAGGCAAGAGTACAGAGCAACCGCTCAGGAAGCAAAACGGCTGGTCAACACGGCGGCGACGGACGCGGTGATCAGCGGAGGTGGCTGTCGAACCAGTCGAAGATTCTGGTTTGGGCGGCGATCAGGGTCTCCGCGTCCTCGGAGTCGGAGGAGTCGAAGCCGGGGCGGTCGGGGCGGTGGTGCAGGCCGGGGTAGCTGACGAGGAGGGTGGCCACCGCCGCGGCCGCGGCGGCCTCGCGCAGGTGCTCGACCTGGGCCTGCGGGGTGCCGAAATCGTCGGCGCCGTACAGGCCCAGCCAGGGCGCCTGCAGCTGCGGGGCGGCCCGGATCAGCGCGTCCGCGCGGTCGGTCAGCGGTTCTGCGATCCCGGGCGCCGCCACACTGACCGCGGCCCCGATCGGCCGGCTGGTCGCCACCAGGAAGGCGGCCGTCCCGGCGGAGTCGAAGCCGAGTACCCCGATGCAGTCGCCGAACACCCCGCGTGCGGTGAGCCAGTCGTAACACGCGTCGAAATCGGCGAACAGGTCGTCTCCGAATACCTTGTCGGTGGCGCCGTTACGGTGGAACAGGTTGGGCGCCACCACGATCCAGCCCTCGCTGGACAGCGAACTCATCAACTCCAGCAACGCGTCGGCGAACTCGCGTGATTCGTGCAGTACCACGATGCCGCCGCGCGCGTAACCCTCCGGCTCGATCACGGTGATGGGTACTCGGGCCGATGCCACGGACCTTCGGTCGTCTTCCGCCGTCGAACCGCTGTCGCGCAATGGTGCATTGTCTCGATAAATGCCCGACATGAATCCAGGGTAGTTCGCCTTTATAAACTTCTGGAGAACTCGCACGTGAGGGCCGCGCTCCAGAAAATTTCCGGCCGGGCCGACTCCGCGTCCGAGCGGGTCCGGCAGGTTCTAGGGTGGGGGGGTGACCGCTCGTATTCGTCCGGACCTCGAGTCCATCCCCGCCTACACCCCCGGCCGCAGCCATCCCGGCGCGGTGAAGCTGGCCAGCAACGAAAGCACGCTGGGTCCGCTGCCGACCGTCGCCAAGGCCATCGCGGAGGCGGCGGAGCTCGCCAACCGGTATCCGGACAACATGGCCAGCGAACTTCGCGCGGCCATCGCGGAGTTCCACGGTGTGGACGTGGCCGAGGTCGCGGTCGGCTGCGGCAGTGTCGCGCTGTGCCAGGAGCTGGTGCAGATCACCTGCGCGGCGCCGACCGACGAGGTGCTGTTCGCGTGGCGGTCGTTCGAGGCGTATCCGATCGTCACGCAGGTGGGCAACGCGCGCGCCGTGCAGGTGCCGCTGACCGACGGATATGCCCACGACCTCGACGCCATGGCCGCGGCGATCGGGGAGCACACCAAGCTGATCTTCGCCTGCAACCCGAACAACCCCACCGGCACCGCGCACGGGCGGGCCGAGCTGATCCGGTTCCTCGACGCGGTGCCCGACCACATCCTGGTGGTGCTGGACGAGGCCTACTACGAGTACCTGCGGCTGCCCGCGGACGACCATCCGGACGGGGTGCAGATCCGCCGCGATCGCCCCAATGTCCTTGTGCTGCGCACCTTTTCGAAGGCCTACGGGCTGGCCGGGTTGCGGGTGGGCTACGCGGTGGGCGATCCGGAGGTGATCACCGCGCTGCTGAAGGTGCACATCCCGTTCAGCGTCAACCGGCTGGCGCAGGCGGCCGCGATCGCCTCGCTGGAGGCCCGGCACGAGTTGCTGGAACGCACGGACGGCGTTGTCGCGGAACGAGATCGGATGCGCGCCGCGCTGCAGAAGGCCGGGTACACCGTGCCGCCGAGCGAGGCCAACTTCGTGTGGCTGCCGCTGGGTGAGCGCAGCGCGGAATTCGGCGAGGCGAGTGCGGAGGCGGGAGTTCTGGTGCGTCCCTACGGAACCGACGGCGTCCGGGTGACGGCCGGTGATCCGCACGAGAACGACCTGTTCCTCGCGTTCGCCACGGAGCCCGCGACCATCGCGAGGTTCCTGGGCTGATCGGCGCGTGGCAGTCGTTCTCGATCGGCAAGTCGCACACCGCTGGCCCGCGTCAGCGCGTGCCGAGCGCCTTCGATATCGTGCGCCACGCCCGCGGCAGCTCGTCCCGCCAATACGGCCACGAATGCGTGCCGACCGGATGCAGGTTCACCTCGGCCGGGATCTGCATCCGCGACAGCCTGTCGGCCAGCGCCATCGTGCAGGCGTTGGCGGCGCCCTCCAGCGGTCCGCCGAATGTCACCGACGTCGCCGACTCCGGGGTGCCGGGGATGTCGTGCGGGCCCGGCATGCCGCTGCCCGACGACAGGTAGATCGCCTCGCCGCGCAGGCCCTCGGCGTTCACCATCACGTCGTGGGCCAGCCAGTCGGGGTCGTCCTGGTTGCCGAACATGTTGTCCGGATCGCCGCCGTAGGTGCGCACCACCGCGCGCGCCTGCGCCTGGCCGACGTCCGAACCCATGGCGTAGCACCCGCTGTGGGCGGCGACTGCGCGATAGAGCTTCGTATTGCGCATCACCAGCATCATCGCCGCCTCGGCGCCCATCGACACGCCCTCGACGGCATTGCGGCCGTTGCCCTGGAACTTCGTGTCGATCAGCGGCGGCAGCTCCTTGGTGAGAAAGGTTTCCCACTTGTTGGTACCCAGCACCGGATCCGTGCGCTGCCAGTCGGTGTAGTACCCGGCCGGGCCGCCGATGGTGAAGACCACGTTGACGTGCTTGTCGCCGAAGAACGACAGCGCGTCGCCGCGTTCTATCCAGTTGTTGTAGTCGTTGCTGGCGCTGCGGCCGTCGAGCATGTACAGCGTCGGGCGCGGCTCGCTCCGCTCGGCCGGGAGCAGGATCTGCACCTGCACGGTGCGGCCCATGGCCGGCGACTTCACGAACACCCGCAGCAGGCGGTCGCTGATCGGCTCCACGCGGTCGATCTCGGGCACCGTCGGCGGCGAAGGCTCGGCCCGGGGCTGAGGCCCGTCGGCGGACCCGGATTCGGCCGGCGGCTGATGTTTCGGCGGCGGTTCGGCCGCACCGGGAGCCGAGAAACTGGCCGCACCGAGGATCAGTGCGGCACAGGCAATGGCGGCGCCGGACAGCCGACGCCCAGCCCGGCGACGAACCATGGCGGATATCCTGCCAGAGGCGAGAGACGACGTCGAAGTTCGTCATAGACAAGTCGCGCCGAAAGTGACCCGCGCCACAGGGGTTCAGGGTATTCTGCCCGGCCGGGCCCGGTCAGATTGCGTGCTCACCGGGTACCGCCAGTAGTCTGGGATGGCCCCGGCCCCGCCGGAGCAAGGTGGGTTGCCCGAGCGGCCTAAGGGAACGGTCTTGAAAACCGTCGTGGTTCACGCCACCGTGGGTTCAAATCCCACACCCACCGCAGGTCAGGCGACGTTTCCGTGATCGTCGCCTTCGGTGTTCGGCGGTTCGGTCCGCAGTTCGTCCGCAGCAGTCCGCGCAGCGGAGGCCTCGAGCTAGTGCTCCCAGCTCTCAGCGGATCGCGCCAACTCAGCGGCCGACATATTCGCGTAGAACTCCGGCGCTTCACCGGCCTCGATGAGTTCGCGCAATTCATCCAGCACAGCCCGCGCACCCGCGTCCATTCCTTCGGCCACCGCATCCAGATCGTCGTCATACAGGTGGCCGTAGAGATCAAGCGTCATGGTCGCCGTCTTGTGCCCGAGCATCTTCTGCACAACTTTGATATTCGCGTTCGCCTTGATCGCCAGCGATGCGGCAGTATGGCGCAGCCAATGCGGGACGAAGCCCTTCAGCTCCACCGCCTCCGCCGCCTGATCGAACACCCAGCGGAACTCAGCGGATTCAAGGTAGTCGCCTTTATGGCTGGGGAACACCAGCGCATCCGGCCCGAGGCCATCGATCAGCCGTTCCAGTTCCTTCACCAGGACACCCGGAACCGGCACGGACCGATTCGTGTGGTTCTTCGTATCGCTGACAACTGTTCCCGTGCCCCGCACATAGGTTGCCGAACGAACGATCCGAATACGCCGCGCTTCTACGTCCATATCCCTCGCCCGCAAAGCAGTGGCCTCTCCGAACCGGATACCGGTGTAGGCCAGCACCAGCACCAGCGCACGGAATCGACCCGCCGCCATCCCCAACCGCAGCACTTGGACGTGCGTGAGATAGACCTTGTCGCTCTGGGTGATAGCCGGTAGCTCGACATCCTCGGCTGGATTCACGGGCAACCGCTTGGACTTGATCGCGAATTTCAGCACCTGGCTGAGCACCTGATAGGACTGCTTGACCCGAGACGCCGACAGGCCACGGCCTTCGAACCGGACACTGCCCGACTCCGACAGGTTCACGACCCATTCCTGAATGTCCTCGAATTCGATGTCCCGCAACGGAATCGAGCCCCAGCGAGGCAGTACCAGAGTGTCCAGCAGCGACCGGTATCCGCCGACCGTCTTGGGTTTGCGCAGCTTCTTCGTGGTGTACCACTTCTCTGCGACCACCGAGAACAGCACGCCGCTACGGTCCGGGTCGACCCATGTACCGGTCACGACCTTCGTAGTTACGTCGCCGTCGAGGTATTTCTGAGCCTCCGTCTTGGTGGCGAACGATTGCGCCCGCTCGATGCCGTTCGGATCGACATAGCGAGCACGCCACCGCTTCCGACAGCCGTAGTTCGCCGACTTGGCTCGTTGTCGAGACTTTTCACCCGTGACCGGATCGACCACGGTTACCGTCTTGTACCAGCGATCTTCAACACCGGAGCGCGGATTACGACGGCCAGCCATCACGCCGCCGCCTTTCCACCAGTGGCCGTCAGCTGTTCCTGCTCATCGATCCAGGCGACTACCGTCGACCACTTCCACACCCGACGTCTTGGACTCATTTTGAAGCTGTCTGGGCCGTATCCGATATGCGCCCACCAGCGCCAGGTGGCCTCCGGTATCCCGGTCCGCTCCTCCAGCTGTCTCGCCCGTAGATATTCCTCCGCCATTGCCCTTCCTCCCTATGCCGCATCCGGAGTTGCCGAAGTTTCGTGTGCGCCAGGTGGGTCGGCGGCCATCCGGGCTCGCAGGTACTCCGCACGCCAACGGGAGCGTTTGGAGATCGCGCCCATGATCAGGTGCTCCCGTAGCGGTCTGTCCTTGTCGCCCGGTTCGACCGGCGTCACCTTCAGGTGCGAGGTGTCGGGCTTCTCGATGCCGACCGAGGCCAGCAATTGCCGAACGAATTCGGCGCGATCGGCCTTGTGATCCGGCAGCGTCTTGCCCGACCACCGCCGAGACACCAGCACCCGGCGACCGGGCAGGCCGAGGGTGTCGCGGCGGTGCGCTTTGCCCTTGCAGCGTCCGGGAACGGTCTTGTCACTGGCACCGCGCGGGACGATGCCGTATTCGAGCCAGACCGGGCAACGGGGCGAGCACGGCACGTGCCGGAGTTCGGCGTGCAACCGGTCGTAGTGGTCGGCCGCACGGTCCGAACGCGGTTCCACGATTTCGCTGATGGACTTCACGAGGTATTTGGTGACGTAGCCGATGGTTCGGCCCGCCTTTTCCGCGACCACGCCCTTGATGTGCTTACGGTCCATCTGGTCGCCGAACCGGATGGTGTGCGCGGGCTCCAGGTCGTCAACCGAGTCGAGCTGGTCGAGCGCGTCATCCCAGTAGGTCAGCGGGCGGCCGTCGTCGGGGTCGACGAAGGTGGCCTTGCGGTGATCCCACACCGGCTGATGTTCACCGCCGTAGATGCGGTTCTCCGGCTCGAAGTGCGGCCACCACACCTGATGGTAGGTAGCGGCCGTGACCTGCTTGAGAATGTCGCGGGAGATCGCGCCACGGATCAGGATGTGCAGGTGCGGAGCACCGCGTTTTTGCGGTTCCACCGTGGCGAAATACTGTGCGTCCCAACCGATCGAGCGGCGTAGATTCTGAATCCACCGATCGACCAGCTTGGAGAAAAACACGATGTCTCGCGCCTGCCCGGCGTAGTCGTAGCCGCCCGGATTCACCGGCGAGCCGTCCGAGCACGGTTCCCCTTGGTCGGTGGTAGCACCGTCCTGATTGATCCGGCCGTAGGAGGGCATGGTGAGAGTGACGAACATCGAGGGTTGGTGCTTGCCCGCGAACACCTTGCCAACCGTGCGCTTCTCAACCTTCTTCCGAGGCAGGTTAGGCACGTCCTGACGCCGACGAGTCGACCGCTTGCGCCGATCTTTCGCCGTCGCGTCCAGGGCCGGGAGATGGCCACGGAGCCCGGTTTCCCGCAACTCCTGGTCGAGATCCGCGACAACTTCCCGGATACCCGCTGCGTTCTCGTCATCGCCGTCTTCAACGGCCTGGCGGTAGTTGGCGACGAGATCCGCACGGGCGGTGAGCAATTCGATCTGCTTCTCAGTGGGGTCGGTCTTGTAGTCCACCGGCTCGGATTCCATGTGCCAGCCCTCGCGGCACTGCGCGATACGGAGTGCCCGGTTGGCCTTGGCGCACGCAGGGCACACCGATTCGATAGTGGACTTACACGGTGCAGCCTCGTAGGTGACCGTGCCCGTGGTCGGGTCTTCCACCCGCATGGGAATCGGCCGCTGGCATACGTCGTACTTCTCCGCAGCGGCCTGTGCCGCTTCGAACAGATTGGGCATGGCGCGACGCTGAGCAGCTGTCAGCCGAGTCGGCCGGTCTAGGTCAACGATCCCGTCGTTCATCAGGCAGCCTCCTGGTTCCCGGTCCGGCCAGGACCGTCGATGCCGGGCAAGACGATGGTCTCTGCGAGCGAATCCGACTGCCGGAGAGCCAGTTCCATGACTCCCGGTGCGGCCACGGTGGCGCGGCAGTTCTGAGCACCGAAGGTGTGCGCGATCCGGTCGCCGCGGTTCTCATAGTCGTCGGGGCATTGCCCGTCGACCATCCGCACCCGCAGCCGATCGACCGAGGCACCGATCTCGACACTCTGTAACCGCGGGATGTACACGGCTCCGGGCTTGTCGGCACGGCGGACGGTCAGGTTGCATGCCTCCAGGCGCTTGTCCCAGCGACTCCGGTAGCGCCACCAGGTCAGAAACCGGCGTCGTGCCCGCGCGGTGATCCAGCGTTCGAACATCTCCGGACACTTCCAGCGCCAGAGCATGATCCCCGCGATGAACACCCCGACCACCACGACACCCAGCACCCACGACACCAGCACCCCGGCAGCCACCGCACCCGCGATCGGCAGCGAGATCATCGGGAACAGCACCGCCCACCACACCGCGACGAACACCGCCCGGACGAGCTGCCAGACCACCTCGAGCACCGCTTCACTGATCTCCTCGAACGGGTCGGTGGTTTGCTTCCGGTTCGATTGCGTAGCCATCACACGGCCCTCCTTCGGGTGTCGGGTAGGTCGAGGGACATCTGAGTCGGTTGCTCGGCTTCGGCGAGCCAGGTACGCCACATGTCCTGATCCGAATTCCGGTACACCACAGTCTTTTTCGTCATCCGGTTCTTCAGCGCCGCCACATAGATCCAGGCATCGGCGGCCGTGCGGGCAGTGGGGATGGGCCGGACCACGCGGCCGATCAGCACGCCCCACTGCACGCCGTCAGTCGTGGTCATGCCGCCCAGTCCTCTCCCCCGTCGTCATCCAGGTGACCGACATCCCAGCCGGGCAGCTCACCGGTTTCGGCGAGCACGTGCACCGCGACGGAGATCGGGTCCATGCCGGAGCGTTCGAACTGGCAGCGCCGACGCGCCTGGAGGTCGACCACCGAGGCATAGTCATCGCCGTTGGTCCGGTAAGCGGCGCGATTGCGGCGAATGTTGTTGCTGTTCATGGCTATTCCTCGATTCCTGCGTTGATTTCGGCGTAGGAGATGCCGCAGACGGCACAGGCACACGGAGCCCATCGCCTCGATTGCGGGAATTCGTGGCCCCTGCTGGGCGCATTTCTCAGCGGCTATGCAGCCGTCGCACAAGACCTTGTCGCCGTCGTAGACCCAGCCGACCCCAGCCCCGTGACGGGTGACGTAGGCGATGGCTTGGCTGACCGAGATGAAACACAGTCCGTCGTCGCGGTTTTCGCTGTAGCGGTCGCCGCAGCCGTCGCAGTGGATGACCACGTGCGCTTGCGTGAGGAATCCCGTTTTCACGCCGCCTCCCCCATGTCGTCACCGGTCGACTCGTCGCCGAGGTCATCGGGGTCGAAATCGCTGTAGTCGTCCTGTGGAGCGAGATCAGGCTGTTCGGGTGCGTACTGCTGGACAAGCTGGTCGATGTCATCGTTGGACACCCAAAACGCCCGCACTCGAACGAATTCGGTAGTCCCGTCCTCACCGACGTATCCGACGCCCGGTGTGGTGTCCGGGATCTTGTCGCACAGCGCCCCGCGATCCTTCGCACCCTGACCGTGAACCATCGTGGTCTGGGTCGGCTCATCGAGGCGCAGGCCGATGCGGACCGGGAACAGCTGCCGGTTGGGCATTGTCTCCTTGGACGGGTCCTGTAGTGCGGCCACCAGGGAGACACCGGCCGCACGGCCCTGTGACAGCAGCAGTCCGGTCAGCCTCCGGAATTCCTCCTGCTGTTCCCGCGTCGCGTAGGACGACAGGGCAGCTGCCTCATCGATGAGGATCAGGATCAGCGGCGCGTCCTTGGTCGGAATGTGCTTGCGGGAGCCGGTTTGCCGCATCAGCGCGGTCCGTGCCCGCATGACCTCTACGGCCTCGTTGAGCATGCGGAGAATGCCGTCCTCATCCCATTCGAACCGCACCCACAGCTTTTCGCCGCGCCCGAATTCCGCGCCGCCCTTCGGATCTGCGAGCCATACATCCACCAGGCCGGTTTTTATGGCAGGCCCGATTCCGGCGATGATCGACCACAGCACCGAGCCCTTGCCGGAACCGGTAGCCCCGGCGAGCAGGATGTGTGCGTAAAGCACCCGCAGCAGCCACAGATAGCCGTCTTCGCGGACGCCGACCGGGACCGCCTCCAGATCCACCTCGTTGTGAACCGGTTCCGGCGCCGTTGCCGGATCGGCGAGCGTGTCATACACGCGCACCTGGAGACGGACCCAGCCCGGAGCAGGCGACGTAGCGGTCACCTGATCCACCCCCATGTGATCGGCCAGCCGGGCGCCGATGTCCTCGCTGCTCCAGTCCGAGAGGGTCTGGCCACCGATCATCTGGAAATCCACGGTCAGCCCGTGGGAGTCGTAGTCGTAGAAGTCGAGCCGCGGGAACCCCTTCTCCGGCGAAGCCAGGCCCACGACATGCAGCATCGTGTCGGTCTGCATCGGGTCGCACAGGATGAACACCGCCGCACGCAATTCGGCCGGTGCTTTCGCCGCGATCTCCTCCGCCGACAGTTCGACATCGGCAGGCCCTCGACGGCCGGGCCACGGATACAACCAGGCCCCGAAACTCAGCGCCCCCACCGCGGAGACGACAGACGGAATCAAAATGGACATAACGAGAGAACTCCTTGTCAGGAGACCGCGAACGGCAGCGCGTCTTGCTGCACCGGTCGCGGAGGATGAACAGGGCGCAACGGAGCCACCGGACGAGGCTTCGCCGCCAAAGGCACCCGAGGCACAACCGGGGCGGGGGTCGGAGCAGTTGCTACCGGCATCGATTCGGGCACAGGGGCCGAATCAGGTTCGGCCGCAGTTATTTCCGCAGCCTGGTCGGCAGGCTCATCCACTGCCAGAACGGAGGCGGCCGAATTGCGTTGTGCGGCACGGAACAACACGGCAAGGCCGTGGGTGTCCAGCAGCAGTGAGATCGGCGCGATAGCGGCCACGACCGCACACACCCACGGCGGGAGTGGCCTCCCGGCAGCGACCGCGTGCAGGCTGTTGCCCGCCACCGACACCACCGCACCGGCGATCAGGACCCGGACGAAGAACTTTCGCTCCGGCGATTTCGCCAGCACCAGCCACCCGAGCGTGGCCTGAACGATGGTGCCGTCCACGATCAGCGGGAACAGGTACGCATCCGACGCAGGGATGTGTGCCGACACCGCGAGATCTCGCAGGGTGGCGAAGGACAGGCGGAATGCGGCAGCACCGACACCCACGATCACCACGACCGCGAACACCCGCGCTGCCAGCATTCCCCGCTCAGGCATGAACATCAGGCCGCCCGCTCCCCGACCAACCCGGCTACCGCGAGATGCAACTCCTCGATCAGGCCGTACACCTCATCGGGCGACAGCGCAGCCGAGTCACGGCCCACCTGGAGAAACACCACATCCTGATCCAGGTCATAACCGCACTCCAGCCAAACCCGACCCGGAAGCCGCGGAGGACGACGCCAACGCATCACGCCACCGCCTTCACAGCGGCCAACCGCTCCGCGGCATCGTGCAGCAGGATGACGTTCATCAGCGCGGCAGCCAGCCCCCGCGCCTCGGTGACATCCATGGCGAGATACGCCTTGTTCCCGATGCCGTTGCCACCCAGCTCGATACGGACGAACGCAGGCTGGACACGTCCGCCGTCTACCCGATAGGCCGGGTCATAGTGGACGTCGACGCCCTTCATGTCGCTGCTCTTGACGCTCTCGATGAAGGCCATGACGATCACGCAGCCTTCGACTCGCCACGAGCCGGACGCGACGCACCCACATCATTCGGGGGCTGCTTCGCCCCGGTGTTGTCGCCCTTGATCCCAGTCGCCCGGTACTGGTAGCCCAGGTACTTGAATTCGCCCTGGCCCATCACCTTCGGCTCAGCGGTCAAGCCCTCCAGCTCGATCCACCACAGGCCAGTTCCCGGCGCGACCTCCTCACCCGCCGGGATCGGCTGGTGCTGCGCAACGAAGATGATCTCGAACGACGCCCGCTTGCCCTTGCCACCACTGGCCTCGTGCGGATCGGTCACCGTCGCCTTCCACAACGGCAGCATCGACCCCTCCCCTGTCTTCGGGTCGAAGTCGACCAACTGCTCCGGCACCGCGTTGCGGTCCGGGTTGTACTTGATCGCCGGAACGATCTCCGACATCAGCATCAGCCGCTGCGGGAACGCCACACCGTGCTCGATCGGGAACTGATAGCCCTTGCTGATCGCCATTACGTGTCTCCTTGCCTCTGCTGTCTTCCGGCCCACCGCCCGTTTCGAGCGGCGATGAGTTCATCGTATACGTAGCTTCGTATACGTACAAGCTTTTGCGTATACGAAGGCCGTCGAGACAGCAGGAGCCGAGGTCAGAGCAATGCTTCACGTCAGCACCAGAGCAGGGAGGGCCCGGCGAGCAGCCCGAGCCGCGGGCGAATCACACCTCGCCAACCCCGAGCCCGGACCGTGACCGTGCAGACGCTCAGATCGCAGGACATCGATTCATCTTGTACGTATACGCACCTTCGTATACGCTGATCCAAAATGCAGGCCCACCAGGGCCGATGCGGCATCTCGTCATCGACTCCTGCCCGGTGGGCGACTAGATCACTGGTGAGGGATGCGCGATGAGATTCCGTCCAACTGCGCTCGGGTGGGTAGACCCCGACATCAGCACCGCCCCCGAGTGGGACCGCGCCCAGATGTACCGGCTAGCAAGACATTTGGGATACGCGATGGTTTGGCTAGAGCCTTCCTTGATACCGCTGGTGGACCAAGTACGCGCAGAGGACGTAGATGCAGTCATCGTCCCATCACCGACACACCTCCACCCCGTCTTGCTCAATGCGCTGATGGATGTTGCCGACGTCGAAACCGTGTTGCCCCGCATGTCGTTCGCGCGCTGGGCACTGGCCAGTTCCGCCGGGAGGTCCAGGTGAGCGGCTGGGCCAGCTTAGGCCTGTTTCTCGGAGTGCTGGCCCTGTCGGTCATCGTCTTCTGCGCCATCGTCTATTGGCCACAGCGAGCACCGAAAGATCGATCGGTTGACGCTATTCGGAAGCGCATCGAAGAGGAAGGCGACGAGTAAGACAATGCCGCCTAACCGCCGCAAAGCCGGAATTACGTATACGAAGTACGGTATACTCAGATGGGCGACACTCGAACCGAAGGGACTGTGCTCAATGGCGGAACCGGCGTACGTTTCCATTGCGGGCGAATTTGCTCGGCGCATTCGAAGCGGAGAGCTACCGCCCGGAATGCAGCTTCCAAGTTATTCCGAAATCGCTGCACAGAACAAGGTTTCTGACATTGTGGTGCGCAAGGCAATCGAGTTACTTCAAAGCCAGGGCCTCATTCGCGCTGTCCGGCGGCGCGGAGTATTTGTCGCTGATCGTCCGAACCTGATCCGGATCTCGCCCGAGCGACAGATGGAGGACCCCGAAGTGACCTTCGGAAACGAGGCCGACAGCGATGTCCAGATCAGCCGGACCACCGAGCGGGTTCCCGCGACCGAGGAACTGGCCGAGGCATTCGGCGTGCCCGTAGGCGAGGAGATCACGCACATCATCACCCGCGCCGCCGACGGTGGCCGACCGATCTCAGTGTCGGACACGTACCAGCCTTTGGACATCGCAGACTGGACCAGCGCGGCAGTACTCGAGGAGACCGTTTCGGATCGACTTCCTACTCCCACCCATGCCGCCTGGCTGGGCACTACACCCGGCGATCTCGTAAAAACGGTTAACCAGCGGTATATCAATACCGATGGTCGGGTAATTATGGTTTCGGATGTCTCCTACCCGCGCGATCGTTACGACGCATTCGTATTTCGCATGACATTGACTCCCACCGCAGAACTTACTGGCGAGGCGTAGTCAAAAGCGCGCGTCTGCCGACCGAGATATTCGTCCGGGTGAGGTCGGCAGACATCAGCGACGAATCCAGCATTGCGCGCGGTCCGCCAGGTTCCACCACGAAACAAATTGCGCGTCTTCGGATTCCAGCACCCATCGCGCGGCCAACGCATCGAAAAATGCGTCATCACCGGTCTTCCCGCCCTTCGGCTCACCGATATAGACCATCCGATCACCGCCAGCAGCCTCGAACGCCGCCAACGCTTCCGAGGCCATCGCATTACCCCAACCCGGCGGCCAGCAGAGGAACAGCATGTCCCCCGACCCGACCGACCGTGAGGCGAAATCGTCCAGGTCGCCTACGTCGTGCCACACGTCCTCTTGCCCCGCGGCCTCGGCGAAAGAAGCGTTCACCGTCCGGTCCGGTGGTTCGGAGTCGTACGCCTCGACGGTCAGGCCCGCACTGGCCAGCTGGGCCGCCCAGTATCCTCTCCCAAGTCCACGGTCCGGCGACCTTCGCAAACGTTCGCCATCCAGTCGACCGTCTCAGGGGAGGGGATCGCGTAGGCGTAGGCGGCCTGCAGGATCGTTTGTGCGAAGCCGAGCCGAGCACTCCCCTTCGGCCGACCACCGTTCACCACCCGGCGGCCTTCGTGCTCGAACACCGAGGGAGCAACGATGTCCCAGTACGGATTAGCGCTCACCGACCGATCACCCGTCATGTAGTGCACGAACCGAAGATCGAACGCAGCGTCCGCCTGCTCGTCCCCCGTCCCCGGCAGCATCGGCGCAGTATCCAGATACTCCGCCACCTTCGGATAGTCGGTCTTCAGCCGTTGCTCGTCCCCCAGCAACGCGGCCAGTTCTTCACGACGGTCCGCCGTCAGCGCAAGCTCAGCCATGCCTCGATTCTCCCGTGGCATCGCTAGATCCGCGATCAGTTCTAACAAGATCGCACCAGCAACGAAGGCGATCATCTAAGAGCTCCTACGTCAGCCGTCGACCGGAACCGTTGAACCCCAACCGTTTCCAGGACCGTCGAATGATGGGCACGTACCGATTCCGTGCTCTGCTGCGGGAGGTAGGTCGTGTCCAGCTTCCTGCCGCGCCTCACGAACACCGCGTAGTACTGCCGAATTCAGCCATACAGGATCAAGGGCGGCGCTGGCGCGCCCGAGCAGCCAGCCCGGCATAGCCCGGGCTCGCGGGGTGTGTTGTGAGGCGGGCACGGCGGAGGCGAACCCCGTGCAGGTGGTAGGTTAGTGATAGACGATGTTTTTGAACAGACCCCCCCACCCCAG
>NZ_JARWQD010000163.1 GCF_029869545.1 Nocardia wallacei
CGTTGCACGACCCCCGTGCGCAGTTCGACGTTGTCCGCGCCGATGCGATAGGTCGTGGTGAACCACCGCGCGACCGCGAATCCCACGATGACCACGAGCGCGAGCAGTCCCCACCCCGGGGGCCGTTCGGCGTAGAGGTCAGCCCTTGTGGGCCTTGATCGCCTCGGTCAGCTGCGGGGCGACGTTGAACAGGTCGCCCACGATGCCGTAGTCGGAGATCTCGAAGATCGGCGCCTCTTCGTCCTTGTTGACGGCGACGATGGTCTTCGAGGTCTGCATGCCGGCGCGGTGCTGGATGGCGCCGGAGATGCCCAGCGCGACGTAGAGCTGCGGGGAGACCGTCTTACCGGTCTGGCCGACCTGGAACTGGCCCGGGTAGTAGCCGGAGTCGACGGCGGCACGCGAGGCGCCGACCGCGGCACCCAGCGCGTCGGCCAGCGGCTCGACCACCTTGTGGAAGTTGTCCTCGCTGCCCACGCCGCGGCCACCGGAGACCACGATGGTGGCCTCGGTCAGCTCCGGCCGATCGCCGCCGACCACGGGCTCGCGGGAGGTCACCTTGGTGACGCCCTCTTCCTGTGCGGGCACCTCGACGGTCACCTTCTCGCCCGCGGCGGCCTGCGGGGCCGCCTCGATGGCGCCCGGGCGCACCGAGATGACCGGCACGTCGCCGGTGGCCTTGGAATCGACGGTGAACGCGCCACCGAAGATGGAGCCGGTGACCGAGCCGTCGGCGTTGACGCCGATGACGTCGACCAGCAGGCCGGAGCCGATGCGGGCGGCGAGGCGACCCGACACCTCCTTGCCCTCCGCGGAGGCGGCCACGAGAATCGCGGCGGGGGAGGCGGATTCGGCCAGACCGGCCAGCACGTCGACCTTCGGGGTCACCAGGAAGCCCTCGACGTCGTCGGACTCGGCGATGTAGATCTTCTCGGCGCCGGCGGCGGACAGCGCGTCGGCCAGCTTGTCACCGGTGCCGGTCGCGCCGAGCACGACGGCGGCCGGGGTGCCCAGCGCGCGGGCGGCGGTGAGGAGTTCGGTGGTGACCTTCTTGGGCGCACCTTCGGCGTGCTCCACGAGCACGAGTACTTCTGCCATTGCTCTCTATCTCCTGAAGTTCGTTGGGCTCGGGGGCAATCAGATGATCTTCTGGCCGACCAGGTAGGTGGCGATCTGCTGGCCGCCCTCACCCTCGTCGACGATCTTCTCGCCCGCCGTGCGCGGCGGCTTCGGGGTGACACCGGTGACCGCGGAGCCCGCGTTGCCCACACCGACGGTCGACGGGTCGATGCCCAGGTCGGCGAGGGTGAAGGTCTGCACTTCCTTCTTCTTCGCGGCCATGATGCCCTTGAAGGACGGGAAGCGCGGCTCGTTGATCTTCTCGGTGACCGAGACGATGGCCGGGAGGCTGGCCTCGAGCTTGAACACGCCCTCGTCGGTCTCGCGCTCGCCGGAGATCTTCTCGCCGTCGACGGCCAGCTTGCGCAGGTGCGTCAGCTGCGGGATGCCCAGGTACTCGGCGATGATCGCCGGGACCGCACCCGCGCGGCCGTCGGTGGACTCGTTACCGGCGATGACCAGCTCGACACCCTCGATCTGGCCCAGCGCTCCGGCCAGGACCCACGCGGTCTGCACGGCGTCGGAGCCGTGGATGGCGTCGTCCTTGACGTGGATGGCCTTGTCGGCGCCCATGGACAGCGCCTTGCGGATGGCCTCGGTCGCGCGCTCCGGCCCCATGGCCAGGACGGTGACCTCGCCGCCCTGCGCTTCCTTGATCAGCAGGGCCTCTTCGACGGCACGCTCGTTGATCTCGTCCAGGATCGCGTCGGCGGCCTCGCGGTCGAGGGTGTAGTCACCATCGGTCAGCTTGCGCTCGGACCAGGTGTCGGGAACCTGCTTGATCAGTACGACGATGTTCGGCATTGGTCTTCGTCGACCTCCTGTTCTGGATGGCACGTGAGGTTGGGTTCGCACGATCAGGTGGCCGTACGTCCACGAAATAGCTCAGCTCGGGACATTACCCTACGTTAAGTTACTCGTGGGTAACTTAGGGTGTGATGTTCTGCATCACCACTCCGAGCGCGGGTGTGATAGGGGCAACCGCTAACGTCGGGTGAATGAGTGAGGCCGTTTTCTCCCCCGCCGCAGGGGAGTCCAGCGCGGTGGAGCCGCTGCCCCTGACCGGCGAGCGGACGGTGCCGGGCATCGCGGAGGAGAACTACTGGTTCCGCCGCCACGAGATCGTCTACGCGCGGCTGCTGCGGCGCTGCGCGGGTAAGGCGGTGCTGGAGGCCGGGTCGGGAGAAGGCTACGGCGCCAACATGATTGCGGGCGTCGCGGCGCGGGTGATCGGGCTGGACTACGACGAGAGCGCGGTCGAGCACGTGCGGGCGGCGTATCCGCGGGTGGAGATGGTGCAGGGCAATCTGGCCGCCCTGCCGTTCGAGGACGCGTCGGTGGATGTGGTGGTGAACTTCCAGGTCATCGAGCATCTGTGGGATCAGGCCCAGTTCCTGCGCGAATGCCTGCGGGTGCTGCGGCCGGGCGGGGAGTTGCTGATCAGCACGCCGAACCGGATCACGTTCTCCCCGGGCCGCGATACCCCGCTGAACCCCTTCCACACCCGCGAGCTGAACGCCGCGGAGATGTCGGAGTTGTTGGTGCAGGCCGGTTTCCGGGTGGAGGTGATGGCGGGGGTGCACCACGGCCCGGAACTGGTTGCGCTGGACACCAAGTGGGGCGGATCGCTGATCGATGCCCAGATCGAGCGGGCCCTGGCGGGGGAGCCCTGGCCGGAGGAACTGGCCGCCGACGTGGCGGGGGTGCGCACCGACGACTTCGTGCTGTGGGATGGCGCGGATGGCGCGTGGGACCCGGACATCGACGCCAGCCTCGACCTGGTCGCCATCGCGGTGAAGCCTTGAGTGCAGGAGAGGATCCCGGCCAAAAGCATGCCGGGAATGTCGGTGGGGCGCAAAGCGCCGGGAATGTCGGTGGGGCGTCTGGCTCTGTCCCGGGCCAGTTCACACTGGTGCTGCACTCTCATCTGCCGTGGCTGGCGCATCATGGGCGGTGGCCGGTGGGGGAGGAGTGGCTCTATCAATCCTGGGCCGCCTCCTATATTCCCGTGGCGAAGGTGTTGAGAACCCTTGCCGCGGAAGGTCGTTCGCATCTGCTGAGCCTCGGGATCACCCCGGTGCTGGCCGCGCAGCTCGACGACCCGCACTCGCTGTCCGGGATGCATCACTGGCTGGGCAACTGGCGACTGCGCGCTGACGAGGCGGCGATGGCGGGCAATCTCGCGCTGGGGCGGCACGAGCACCGGCTCGCCACCGCGGCACTGGCCGATTTCGAACGGCACTGGCGGCACGGCGGCTCGCCGGTGTGGCGGGAGCTGATCGATGCCGGGGCGATCGAGCTGCTCGGCGGCCCGCTGGCGCATCCGTTCCAACCGCTGCTGGACCCGCGGCTGCGCGGGTTCGAACTCGGCGAGGGTCTCGCCGACGCCCGGCATCGGTGGGGGCATACGCCGTCGGGGATCTGGGCGCCGGAATGCGGCTTCACGCCCGGCATGGAAATCGGGTACGCGGCCGCGAATGTGACGCATTTCATGGTCGACGGACCGGCGCTGCGCGGCGACACCACGCTGGGGCGCCCGGTGTGGGATTCCGACGTCGTCGCCTTCGGGCGGGATCTGCAGGTCAGCTATCGGGTGTGGTCGCCGAAGTCGGGTTATCCGGGCCAGGGCGCCTACCGTGACTTCCACCACTACGACCACGACACCGGTCTCAAACCGGCCCGGGTCACCGGCAAGCAGGTCGCCGGTCCGGACAAGGCGCCCTACGACCCGGAGCTGGCCGCCACGGCGGTGACGCGCGACGTCGAGGACTTCGTGGAGACGGTGCGGCGCAGGCTGATCGACGAATCCGCGCGGATCGGGCGGCCCGCGCTGGTGGTGGCCGCGTTCGACACCGAGCTGTTCGGGCACTGGTGGCACGAGGGGCCGCAGTGGCTCGAGCAGGTGCTGCGCGCGCTGCCCGAGGCCGGGATCACCGTCGGCACACTCGCCGATGCCCGCGCGAACGGATTCGTCGGGGAACCGGTGCAGCTGGCGGACTCCTCGTGGGGGTCGGGCAAGGACTGGCGGGTGTGGGCCGGGGATCAGGTGCAGGACCTGGTCGATCTCAACGGCGACATCGTCCGGCTCGCCCTCGACACGCTGGACAAGATGGGTGCGCACGGCGACGGGCTGCGCGATCCGGTGGCCGACCAGCTGCTGCGCGAGGCGGTGCTGACCGTGTCCAGCGACTGGGCGTTCATGGTCAGCAAGGACTCCGCCGCCGGGTACGCCCGCGACCGCGCGCACGAGCACGCGCACGCCGTCCGCGAGATTTCCGGCGCCGTCGCCGCGGGCCAACTCGCCAAAGCACGGCAGTTGGCGGCAGGATGGTACGCGGCCGACGGGCTGTTTCCGGCGCTGGACGCGCGCCGCCTCGCCACGTCCGGTCCCGCCGGGAACCTGGGACGCGGCGTAGTGACAGAAGGACCCGCATGAAGATTCTGATGGTGTCGTGGGAGTACCCGCCCGTGGTGGTCGGCGGGCTGGGCCGGCACGTCCATCACCTCGCCACCGAGCTGGCCGCGGCCGGGCACGAGGTCGTGGTGCTGGCGCGCCGCCCGATGGGGACCGACTCCTCGACCCATCCGACCTACAACTTCATCGAGGACCGGGTCCTCGTGGTCGCCGTGGCGGAGGATCCGCCGTGCTTCGACTTCGGCGAGGACATGCTCGCGTGGACCCTGGCGATGGGGCATGCGATGGTGCGCGCGGGTATCGCGCTGAGCAAGCCGGGCATCGCCGACGGCTGGACGCCCGATGTGGTGCACGCCCACGACTGGCTGGTCGCGCATCCGGCGATCGCGCTGGCCGAGCACTACGACGTGCCGCTGGTGTCGACCATCCACGCCACCGAGGCCGGGCGGCACAGCGGCTGGGTGTCGGGGCGGGTCAACAAGCAGGTGCATTCGGTGGAGTGGTGGCTGGCCCGCGAATCCGACGCGCTGATCACCTGTTCCACCTCGATGCAGGACGAGGTGGAGCGGCTCTACGGTCCCGAACTGGTGCCGGTCACGGTGATCCGCAACGGAATCGACGTGGGCGCGTGGGCCTTTCGCGACCGGGCCCCGCGCTCGGCGCCGCCGCGGCTGCTGTATGTGGGGCGGCTCGAGTACGAGAAGGGTGTGCAGGACGCGATCGCCGCGCTGCCGCGCATCCGCCGGGCCCATCCGGGGACGACGCTGACCGTCGCCGGTGTGGGAACGCAGTTCGAATGGCTGCGCGAGCGCGCCCGGGCCCATCGGGTGATGCGGGCGGTGAATTTCACGGGGCGCCTGGACCATACGGAACTGCTGGGCTGGCTGCACGGCGCCGACGCGATCGTGCTGCCCAGCCGCTACGAGCCGTTCGGCATCGTCGCCCTCGAGGCGGCCGCGGCCGGGACGCCGCTGGTGACCTCCACCGCGGGTGGCCTGGGTGAGCTCGTCATCGATGGCATCACCGGCGCCTCCTTCGATCCGGCCGACGTGAACGGCCTCGTCGATGCGGTGTGCGCGGTGCTCGACGACCCGGCCGCCGCCCAGCAGCGCGCCCACGCCGCCCGCGCCTACCTCACCGCCGACTTCGCCTGGGACGTCGTCGCCGCCGAGACCATCCAGGTCTACCAGGCCGCCAAGCGCCGCGTCCGCAACCCCCTGGGCCGCCCGGTCGTCGTGGAACGCCCCCTCCCGGACCGCGATCCGAACAACCCCCTCTGAATCCGCATCGCCCGCACGGCAGGCCGCGCGCAACCATCCCGATGCCCCTGGTGCCGCCGGTGGCGAGTGCGAACTTCCCGCTCAGATCGAAAAGGTCTGCGTGAGTGGTCAACTGGTTGTCCGCCGTTCCGCATCTTTCGTCGTTTCCGGCGTGTTTCGGCCGGAAACAGATCCCGGCCAAAAGCGCGCCGGGAATGAGGGTGGGCCGTGCCGGGGATAAGGGTTGGAGTGCGCCGGGGATAAGGGTTGGAGTGGGCCGGGAATGAGGGTGGGCCGTGCCGGGGATAAGGGTGGAGTGCGCCGGGAATGAGGGTGGGCCGTGCCGGAATAGGGGTGGAGCGCGCCGGAGGTGTGCGGTGCGGAAACTGGGCTAACCCGGCGTATCGAGTCGGTGAACGGCGGGTGTGATCGTCGTCTCGTTCACCGGACTGGCATCGGCAGGACACTCGGCGGTAGCCCCGAGGCCGATTCCGGCTGGCTTCATCGGGACATGACAACAATGTCCGTGTTGACAGCGCCGGGCCGCACGACGGACACAGGGGTGGAGCGGCCGCGGTATTCGCTGGTCGTGTCGTCCGATGCGGAGCACCGCCGCGCGGCGCAGCGGCTGCGCTACCAGGTGTTCGCCGCCGAGCCCGGATTCACCATTCCCGACAGCGCCGACGGACTCGACGCCGACCGCTTCGACGAACACTGCGACCATCTCCTGGTGCGCGACGAGCTGACCGATCAGTTCGTCGGCTGCTACCGGATGCTGCCGCCGGACAAGGTCGCCGCGGCGGGCGGGTACTACACCGCCACCGAATTCGATTTGACCGCAATGGATCCCGAGGGACAGCGGATCGTCGAGATGGGCCGGGCCTGCGTGGTCCCCGACCACCGCAACGGCTCCACCCTGACGCTGATGTGGGCGGGCATCCTGCACTACATCCAGCTCACCGGCTACGACTGGGTGATGGGCTGCGTCTCGGTGCCGATGCGCGACGATCCGGCCGATCCGGCGGGCGTCAACGTGCGCGGCGTGCGAGATCTGTTGCTGGCCAAGCACGGTGGCGATCCGCGACGACGGGTCCTGCCCTACAACCCGGTCGTCGTCGACGGCCGCACCCTCGACGACCTGGAATCCCCGGCGCGGCCGAAACTTCCGCCGCTGCTGCGCGGCTACCTGCGGCTGGGCGCGGAGATCTGCGGCGAGCCCGCGCACGACCCGGACTTCGGCGTCGCGGACTTCGTCGCGCTGCTCGGCCTCGAAACCATCAACCGGCGCTACCTGGATCGGCTACAGAGCGCCGCGAATACCTTCGACGGACGGTGATTGCGATGCCCGCCTTGGTAGCACCCGGTTCCTCCGCGCTGTCGTGCCCACCGGCCGCGCCGGTCCACGACTGGATGCCGTCGAGCCCGTGCGGGCCCAGTTGCGTCGACGTCTCCGCCACGGCCGGGACCGTGCGCGCGGCGGCGCGGGTGCTGGGCGTGATCGCGCTGCTGTCCAGCTTCCCGGCGGTGAACCTGGCCACCCCGCGCGCCCGGCGGGCGGGCCTGCATCGGCGCTACGCCCGCGCCGCATTGCGTTGCTGCGGAATACGTTTGCGCGTCATCGATCGGCGCGGCGATTCGGCTCCCGGGGCGGTCGGTGCGGGGCCGCTCGTGGTGGCCCAGCACGTGGGCTGGACCGATGTGCTGGCGCTGGCCGCGGTGCAGCCGATGGGATTCGTGGCCCGCGCCGACCTGATCGACTGGCCGCTGCTGGGGCGGCTCGCGCGCCTGGTCCGGGTGATACCGATCGACCGCGAGCGGCTGCGCCAGCTGCCCGAGGTGGTCGACACCATGGCGGCGCGGCTGCGCGCGGGGGAGCCGGTCGGCGTGTTCCCCGAGGGCACCACCTGGTGTGGTCGCGCCCACGGGCGCCTGCGCCCCGCGCTGTTCCAGGCCGCCGTGGACACCGGCGCACCCGTGCAGCCGATCCGGTTGCGGTATCTCGACCGCGACGGCGAACCGTCCACCGTGCCCGGTTTCGTCGGTCTCGACACCTTCGTCGACTCGGCCCGCCGCGTGCTGCGGTCGAAAGGTGTTGTGGCGGAGCTGGAACTGCTGCCGCGGGAGCTGCCGGGCGCCGACCGCCACGAGCTGGCCCGCCGCTGCGAGCGGGCCGTGCGCGGCACCGAGACCCTGGACATCGACGCGCACGCCACCGCGGTCGGCACCGGCCCGACCCGTGCGATCGTGCTCGATACGGTCGCCGAGCCCGCGACGGTCTCCTGAATTCGCCCGGTCTGGGGCGCTCCTGTAACGGAACAGTGCGATTTGCCCATAAATAGCGAGACGCCGCCCGCGGGCGGCATCGACATCGCTAGTATGGCAATGCTTTTCGTTAACTACTGGCCTGGACAAGGGAGTACGACGAATGAAACGCACGTTCCTGGGCGCGGCGACCGCCGCATTCCTCGGCGCGGGACTGGCCGTCGCCGCACCCGCCACCGCCGACAACGGCGAGCCCTGCCAGCTCGGCTGGTCCAATGTCGGGCCGCGGACGTGCGTCAAGACCGACTTCAACCTCAGCCCGGTCTTCACGCTCGGCAACGGGGTGTGCGCGGGCATGATGTCGGCCGGGGGCACCGCCTTCGACGGGCCCCTCTACCCGTACTCCGAGGCGCCCGGGGCCGCGCACGCGATCGTCCTGCGCATCACGCAGGGCTTCTCGCCCGTGGGTGAGTGGGGCCCGCAACTGCTGGCCTGCGATGTCACCGCGATCGCCGACTGGCGCAATCTCGACACCGGCCAGGCGGGCAGCGTGAGCCGCTTCGTCCCGGCGGGCCAGCGCCTGTCCCCGGCGATCGTCCTCGCCGAAACCGGCCCGGGCCGAGTCCAGCTGACCCTGCGCACGGACAAGGCCAACATCCCGGCCTCGACCGAGGTCGTCGTTCCATAGCGGGTAATCGCCGCCGGGCCGAGGCCGGGGCCCTCGGTGCCGTGCGCCCGGAGGTACTCGGCGCCGAGCCGGTCCCTTGCTGTCCGCTGACCTGCCGACAGCTGCTACCACTGGAGTGGGCCGGTGGCGGCGAAGTAGCCGCCGGTCGGGCCGTCGGGGCCGATCCGGGCCATGCGGACGGTGATCTCGGCGCCTCCTCGACCGTCTGCCTGCCCGCGAACCCGTTGAGGTCCGTTCCCGGCTCAGCCCTTTGTTCCCCGCCCGGAGGCTCGGGGAATATCGGGCTCAGCCCTTTGTCCCCCGGCCGGAGGCTCGGGGAATATCGGATGGTCGCCGGTGGGTTGGGGATCGTGGGTGAGTTCGTGGAAATGTCGGAGAGCGCGGAGGGACGGCCCCTAAGATGTGCAGGTCAACGGTGGGATAGGCTTTATCGGTCATGAAGTCGGCTATCCCGGGTCCGGTCGGTGCGGTACCCCAGACTGTCTACCTCGACCACGCGGCGACGACACCCATGTTCCCGGCCGCGGTCGAGGCGATGAGTGCTGCGCTGCGCACCGCCGGGAACGCGTCGTCGCTGCACGGCTCGGGGCGCGCGGCCCGGCGCATGCTGGAGGAGGCGCGCGAGTCGATCGCGGCCGATCTGGGCGCGCGGCCCTCGGAGGTCATCGTCACCTCCGGCGGCACCGAGAGCGACAATCTCGCCGTCAAGGGCATCTACTGGGCGCGGCGCGCGGCAGACCCGCGGCGAACCGGGATCCTGGTCAGCGCGGTCGAGCACCACGCGGTCCTCGACGCCGTGGAATGGCTGGAACAGCACGAGGGCGCGCAGGTCACGCTGCTCGAGGTCGACGCGGCGGGCACAGTATCGCCCCGCACGCTGCGGACCGCGCTGGCCGAACATGCCGACGACACCGCGCTGGTCACCGTCATGTGGGCCAACAACGAGGTCGGCACCATCGAGCCGATCGGCGAATTGGCCGCCGTCGCACAGGAATTCGACGTCCCGATGCACAGCGACGCGGTGCAGGCCGCCGCGCAGCTGCCCGTCGACTTCGGCGCCTCGGGGCTGTCCGCGGCCAGTTTCGCCGGGCACAAGGTCGGCGGTCCGCACGGCGTCGGCGTGCTGCTGCTCGGGCGGCAGGTGCCGTGCGTTCCGCTGGTGCACGGCGGCGGTCACGAGCGCGATCTGCGGTCGGGCACCTCGGATGTGCCCGCGGCACTGGGCCTGGCTGCCGCGCTGCGTGAGACCGTGAGCGGATTGCCCACGCGCACAGCCGAATTGAGCAAACTACGGGACGACCTGATCGCCGGCGTGCGCGACGCGGTCCCCGACGCGGTGCTCAACGGGCCGACCGGCGGGCGGCGGCTGCCGGGTAACGCCCACTTCACCTTTCCCGGCTGCGAGGGCGATTCGCTGCTGATGCTGCTGGACGCCGCCGGGATCGAATGCTCCACGGGATCGGCGTGCAATGCCGGGGTCGCCGCGCCCAGCCACGTGCTGCTGGCGATGGGCGTCGACGCCCACCAGGCCCGCGGTTCGCTGCGTTTCTCGCTGGGGCACACCACAACCGGATACGACATCGAACGACTGCTGGAAGTGCTGCCGCCGGTGGTGGAGCGGGCCAAGGCGGCCGGGCTGGCCGGTGCGAAAGGAGGGACGCGATGAGAGTGCTCGCCGCGATGAGCGGCGGCGTGGATTCCGCCGTGGCGGCCGCCCGCGCGGTGGACGCCGGGCACGAGGTGGTCGGGGTGCATCTGGCGCTGTCGGCGAACCCCGGGACACTGCGCACCGGTGCCCGCGGCTGCTGCTCCAAGGAGGACGCCGGGGACGCCCGCCGCGCCGCGGATGTGCTCGGAATCCCGTTCTACGTCTGGGATTTCGCCGATCGCTTCAAGGAGGACGTGATCGACGACTTCGTCGCCGCCTACGCGGCCGGTGAGACGCCGAATCCGTGCCTGCGCTGCAACGAGAAGATCAAATTCTCCGCCCTCGCCGACCGCGCGGTCGCGCTCGGATTCGATGCCGTGGTCACCGGCCACTACGCACGACTGGAGGACGGCGTGCTGCGCCGCGCGGTCGACGCCGACAAGGACCAGTCCTACGTGCTGGCCGTGCTGACCGCCGAGCAGCTGACGCGGGCCATGTTCCCCGTCGGCGACACCCCGAAGCCGCAGATCCGCGCCGAGGCCGCCGAGCGCGGCCTGTCGGTGGCGAACAAGCCCGACTCGCACGACATCTGCTTCATTCCCTCCGGCGACACCCGCGCCTTCCTCGGCGCGAAGATCGGCATCCGGCCGGGCGCCATCGTCGATGCCGACGGGCACAAGCTCGCCGATCACGAAGGCGTGCACGGCTTTACGATCGGCCAGCGCAAGGGGCTGGGCCTGCCGGGCCCGGCGCCGGACGGCCGTCCCCGCTACGTCACCGAGATCGATCCCGACTCCGGCACCGTCCACGTGGGCGCGGCCGAGGATCTCGAGGTGTGGACGGTGACCGCGGAGCGGGCCGTGTGGACCTCCGGCGCCGCGCCCTCGGGACCGATCGACTGCGTCGCGCAGGTGCGTGCCCACGGCGGCACCGCACCGGCGGTCGCCGAGGCGGTCGACGGCGGGCTCGAGGTGCGTCTGCGCGAGCCGCTGACCGGCGTCGCCCGTGGTCAGGCGGTGGTGCTGTATCGGCCGGACCCGTCGGGAGACGAGGTGATCGGCAGCGGGACGATCAGCGGGACCGGACGCGAGCGGGCGGGGGAGCCAGCCGGGTCGGTCTCGGACGCGGCTCGGTGAGCTCCGATCTCCGGAGCAGCCGCGGCACTCTCTTCGCGACCGCTTCGCGGCGGGTCGTGATCATCGCATGACACGTCGTAGGCTGTGGATGTCGCACCCGCGCGCCCGGGACGTCGAGGTCGATCGTCCGGACGGTGGTCCGGACCCGGATTCGGGCGCGGGACTTCCGCAATGACCGCGCGGGCGAGCGTGCGGTCGAACGAATGGACGGTGCACCGTGACGTCGGGTAATGAGGTAGTGCTGCGCGGCGGGATCGCCACGGGGGTCGGCTCCTGGCCGGGTACCGATCCCCGCGAGGCGGCGGCGACCATCGTCGGCGAACTGGGCGAACTGCCGCACCTGGTCGAATTGCCCGGGCGCGGAACGGGTTCGGACATGATCGGCCGGATGTCGGCGCTGCTGGTGGATATGCAGTTCGACACGACGCCGCGCGGCTATCGGATGGCACCGCGGCCCGGTACGGTCTCGCGGCGTGCCTTCGATCTGCTGCGGACCGATCTCGACGCGCTCGAAGAGGCCTGGGAGACAGCCGGTCTGGCCGGACGCAACCACGCGGTGAAGGTCCAGGTCGCTGGCCCGCTGACGCTGGCGGCGCAGGTCGAGCTGGTGAGTGGGCATCGCGTTCTCACCGATTCCGGTGCGGTGCGCGACCTTTCGGAATCCCTCGCCGAGGGACTGTCGCAACATATCGCCGAGGTGGGTAAGCGCCTCGGTGCGCGGGTCGTGGTGCAGCTGGACGAGCCGTCGCTGACCGCGGTGCTCGACGGGGCGATCCGCGGGCCGAGCGCGATGCACACGGTGCGCGCGGTGCCGGGGCCGCAGGCGCTGGCCGTGCTCGATTCGGTGGTGACCGCGCTGGACGCGCCGGTGCTGGTGCACACCTGCGCCGAGCCGCCCGCGCTCGGCCTGTTACGTCGAAGTGCCACTGCCGCGGTCGGATTCGATATCGCCGCGATCGGCACGCGCGATCTGGACAATATCGGCGAGCTGCTGGATTCCGGCAAGTACCTGGCGCTCGGGCTGGTGCCGACCGTCGCCCCGGGCGGACGCGTCACCTGGCGTGACGTCGCCGAGCCCGGTGTCCGGCTGCTGGATCGCCTCGGCTTCCCGCGCCGCCTGCTCGCCGACCGCGTGCTCGTCACCCCGGCCTGCGGGCTGGCCGGTGCCACCGCGCAATGGTCCCGCCGCGCCCTCGAACTGGCAGCCGAAACCGCTCGCGTCTTCGCCGACGAACCGGAGTCGATCAATCTCGAGTGACGGCCGCGCCGACTCCGGGATGCTGTCGGCCGGAGTCCGCCCGATCCGATGCGGCACCGATCCCCGGGCCACCAGCACGCCAGGATGCGGTCAGCCGAAGGGCGGACGGGCGCCCGGGTGGCCGAGCTGCCAGTGCTGCGGTTTGCCCGGCGGGTAGACGACCGGGATCTGGTCGCCGGGGGAGGGCCACTGGTTGACGTCCCAGGCGAAACGACCGTAGACGGTCTCCGCGGCGACCGACGGGCCGGACAGGGTGCCGGTGATGGTGACGTACTGGCTGCCCTGCGCGGCCGGTCGCGGGCTCACCCCGGTGACGTGCAGCGTCCCGGTCTCGGGCTCGGGACGGTTCCACCCGGCACGCGGGCCGGATCCCGGCTTCGCCCGCCCGCGCCGGAAACTCGTGATCAGCACCACGAGCACCACGACGACCATGACCAGAAACGCGATCTCCAGCATGCCCCCATGCTATGCGCCGGGCCTATCGGGCCCGTTCAGCGCGCGGTGAGTTCCGTGGTGCCCTCGGGGGTGCGGCGCAGCTGCCAGACGGTGGTGCGGCGGTGCTGGGAGCGGCCGTTGCCGCGGTCCACCAGGGTGCGGTTGCGGGTGGTGAAGATCAGCTGCGCGCCGCGGGAGTTGGTCTCGGGGTTCTGGAACAGCTGGATCAGGCGGTCGGTCGCGTCGCCGGTGAGGTGCGTGTCGATATCGTCGACGGCCAGCACCCGTCCGGTGTCGAGCGCGTCCAGCATCGGCGGCAGCAACCGCAGCAGCGCCAGCGTCGCGGTGGACTCGTCGGCGATGTCGAAGGTGGCGTCGATCCCCTCGTGCACCAACCCGAGCCCGACGCCGCGGCGAGCCACCATCCGCGAGTACAGGGTGTCGCGGGCCGCGCGCAGGTTGCTCAGCTCGCGCTCCAGCGCGGTCGGCGTGAGGCCGTGGGTCTGCCGCAGCTGTTCGGCGCGGGCGGGTGAGGCGAGGCAGGCGTCGAGTTCGGTTGCCGCACCGGCGATATCGTTGTCCAGGTCGCGCAGATAGTCGGCGTACATCGGATCGTTCTCCGCGATCAGCAGATCCTCGATGCCCAGCTCCGCCGAGCGCAGCAGGGTCAGCAGGCGCGCGGCATTGTCCGCGGAGCGGGAGATGTGGCTGCCGAGGCTGTGCGCGATGCGCTGCGGATCCGGTTGCCCGCGTTGCACATCCAGCTGCGCGGAGAACCAGCGATAGGCGGGCACCAGGGCCTCCGCGTACATCTGCCCGGTGAGGCTGAGCAGCAACGCATTCGGGCGCACCAGCGGCACCAGCGCCCCGATGCCGTACCGCACCGGTTCGAACATCGGCCCGATGCGGACGTGGTCGCCCTCGCGCTCGAAGACGATGCGCTTGCGGTTGCGCGGATGACTGTGCAGCCACTCGGCGGTCACGTCGGCGTTGTCGAGCCGGAAACCGTAGGTGTAGGGCACGCCCTCGGCGACGAAGGTGGCGACGAATTCGGAAGGGCGATCGGCGAATCCGCGGTGCGGGGCGCGCACCGGTCCCGCGTAGGGATCCCAGCCGGTCACCGAATTCAGCACCGCGTCGCGCATATGGCCGAGCGCGTCGACGAGGCTGGACTTGCCGGTGGCCGCCGTGCCGTGCACCGCGGTCACGGGCGCGGGCAGCGCGCCCGCCCGGCTGCCGACCAGCCGCAGTTCCTGCGTCTCGGCCAGCGATCTGTGGTTCGTCACCTGAAAACTGCGCAACACCCGTGCCATCCTGCCGTCCGCTCCGGTACGCCGCGACGGCGGGCCTGCGGGGACCGTCAGTCGTAGGTCGGATCCGGGTGTGGGAGCCGTCCGGCGTCGAAGGACGGCGGGGCGTCGGATTCGGCTGTGCCGTAGGCGAGATCGCCCATCGGCCCCAGGCGGAAATCGAGGCGCCCGCCGTCGCGCGCGAACGATTCCGGCAGCCAGGCCCTGGTGGTGACCGTTCCATCGACGCTCAGGGACCTGATGTATCGCAGCGAGTCGCACAATCCGGGAGCCGAGACGATGATCGTCTGCCCCGAGGAGCGGGTCACCTCGATCTCGGGGAAGGCGGGCTGGTTCACGAACAGCTCCGCGCGTCCCGGAATCACCGGATAGAAGCCGAGGGCGGCCCAGACGTACCACGCCGACAGCGAGCCCAGGTCGTCGTTGCCCGCCAGCCCGTCGGGGGTGGGGCGGTACAGCTCGGTGCACACGCGGTGCACGACGTCCTGGGTGCGGTCGGGCCGCCCGGCCCACGCGTACAGCCAGGGTGTCTGCAGAGAGGGTTCGTTGCCGAGGTAGGCGTGCGGCCGGTCGGCGCCCGCATTGAGTTCGGTGAAGAATTCGTCGAGCCGCGCGGTGGTGTGTTCGCGGCCGCCCATCAGCTCGACCAGCGCGCCGACATCCGCGAAGACCATCCAATGATATTGCGCGCCATTGCCTTCCACGTATCCGTCGGTGGCGGCCGGATCGAACGGCTCGGCGAACGAGCCGTCCGCGTGCCGGGGCTGGATCCAGCCCGTGCGCGGGTTGTACAGCCGCTGCCAGCCGTGCGCGCGCTGCATGAACCGCCGATGGGTCGCGTCGTCGCCGAGCCGCCGCGCCAGCTGCGCGATCCCGAAGTCGGCCAGGCAGTACTCGAGGGTGTCGGAGACCTTGCCCGGGACGTAACCGAGCCGAAGGTAGTCCTCGTTGCCGGGGCGTTCGGTATAGCCGGACTTCTCGCCGATCCGGTCGGCACCGGCGACCATGGAGGCGAGTGCCTCGGCGGCATCGAACTCACGCACCCCGAACGCGTAGATACTGGCGAGGATCGAATGGTACGGATCCCCGTTCATGACGCCGGTGACGGTGTTCTGATGCGACCAGCGGTCCCACACGTCGCCGAGCGCTCGCGCGTCGTCGACCATCGATTGGGCGATATCGGCCGCCACGTCCGGGACGAGCAGCGCCAGCAGCTGAGCCTGCCCGCGGTAGATGTCCCAGCCGGAGAAGGTGGCGTAGTGGTGGTGCCCGGGCCGGACGGTATGCAGCTGCCGATCGAATCCGGTGTAGGTCCCGTCGGCATCGTCGAAGATATTGGGTTGCAGCAGACAGTGATACAGCGCGGTGTAGAAGGTGCGCAGCCGGTCGGGATCGCCGTCGCCGATGCGGATCCGCTCGAGCTGCCGCTGCCACTGTGCCCTGGTTCCGGCCCGGACGGCCGCGAAATCCGTTGCGCCGATTTCGGTGTCGAGATTGTTCCGGGCGCCCTCCATGCTCACGAACGACAACCCCACCCGCATCTCGACGGGCCGGTCCGCATCGAACTGCAGATAGACACCGCAGCCCTTGCCGTGGACCTCCAGCTCACCGGAGTCGGTGCGACGGGTCGGGGCCGCGCCGCGCACGGCGGTGTCGCGGCGCACCGTATTGTCCTGCCACACACCGGATCCGGTGATCGGTCGATCGAAGACGGCATGGAAGTACACCCGGTAGCGGCTCGGCGCCGCGCAGAATCCGCCGGTGTGCGCCCAGCCGGAGACGGCGCTGCCGCTGATGGTCGCCTCCGCGTCGTCCACGCCGTTCACCGAGCCGGTGATGTCGATCAGCACCGTGCCGGGTCTGCCTGGCGGAAAGGTGAATCGGGCGATGCCCGCCCGCGTCGTCGCGGTCAGCTCGGTCGTCACGCCGCTGGTGGTGGTGACCCGGTAGTACCCCGGTTCGGCCGTCTCGGTGCGATGGTGGAAGGTCTGGTGATAGCTGGTCTCGGCGGGGGAGGATCCGATGACGCCGGAGATCGGCAGTATCGGAATATCCTGTGCACCAGTGCATCCCGGGCCCGAGATGTGGGTCAGCGAGAATCCGTACAGCCGGTTGTCCTCGTATTTGTAGCCGCCGCCCGCCGTGCGCACGGTATCGGGACTCCACTGCAGCATTCCGAACGGTGCGACGGCGCCGGGGAAGGTCATGCCCGCGCCACCACCGTGACCGTAGTCGGGGCCGCCGTCCTGAGTTCCGACGAAGGGGTTCACATACGCGGTGGGATCGGTCATCTTCTCAGATTCGGTGATGGAGGGCGGCCGCCACAGCGGAACGGCGAGACTGGTCGCGTCGGGCCGGGCGCGACGTTGACATGCAACCAAATGGATGCCTATATTGAATATGCATCCGAAAGGTTGCCTATGGAGGTGACGGAGTGGACGAGGTGTTCAAGGCGCTGGCCGATGCGAGCCGGCGGCTGCTGCTGGACAGCCTGAACGCGGACAACGGGCAGACGCTGCGGCAGTTGTGCGCGGGACTGGACATGTCCCGGCAGGCGGTGAGCAAGCATCTGGCCGTGCTGGAGGCGGCCAACCTGGTGACCACGCGCCGCCGCGGCCGGGAGAAGCTGCACTACCTGAACGCCGAGCCCATCAACGCCATCGCCGACCGCTGGATCAACCGCTACGACCGCGGGCGAGTGCACGCCCTGGCCGACCTCAAGACCGCATTGGAGACCACGACCATGAGCAATACCGAATTCGTCTACACCACCTACATCAAGACCACCCCGGAGAAGCTGTGGGAGGCGCTGACCCAGCCCGCGTTCACCAAGCGCTACTGGGGCGCCCACTTCGACACCGACTGGCGGCCGGGTTCGGTCATGACGTGGCACGAAAGGGATTGGAAGAGTACCGATTCCGAGCAGAAGGTGCTGGAGGCCGATCCCTACAACCGACTGTCCTACACCTGGCACACCATGAGCCTCGACCACGCCGACGCGTTCGGCATCGACCACGACACGGCACGCAAGTGGATGAGCGAGCCCCGCTCCAAGGTCACCTTCGAGCTCGAACCGGTCGGCGACCTGGTCAAACTCACCGTCGTCCACGACGGTTTCGAACCCGGCAGCGCCCTGCTCGAGGGCGTCAGCGGCGGCTGGCCGAGCATCATCACCAACCTCAAGGCCCTCCTGGAGACGGGCGATACGCTGCCCGAACTCGCCCCGGAGGCATGGGAACCGGCCTCGTCCTAAACCGGATGTCGCCAGCGCCCGGAGATCAATTGCCGTACTGCTCGGTCTCCGGGCGTTCGATCATCAGGCCGTGGGCGGGTTCGTCGGCGACGGGGCGGTGTTCGACTCCCTTCGGGACGACGAAGATGTCGCCGGGGTGGAGGGTGACGGGCTCGCGGTCCTGGAGTTCGAGGCGGAAGGTGCCGTCCCAGCAGAGGAACAGTTCGTCCTCGTCGTGGTGGTGCCAGGGGAAGGCGCCGTGGAAGCGGGCGATGCGGACGACGGCGTCGTTGGCGACGGCGAGGTCGCGGGGCTGCCACGGGCCGGTAAGGGCGGCGGCGGTGTCGGGGATGGAAATCTTGGTCATGGGACCATCCTGGAATTGCCGTCCTGGTGAACCTAGAGCCAATCGGGCAGAATTGGTTTGTATATGGAGCCAATCGAACTGACCGACCGGCTCGGGCGCTGGTCCGCGGGCCGGGGTCCGCTGTATCTGCTGCTCGCCGGGCGGCTGCGGGCCCTGATCGAAGACGGCGAACTGCCGCCGGGCACGCTGCTACCGCCCGACCGCGCGCTGGCGAAGGCCCTGGCCGTCGGCCGCAGCACGGTGGTCGCCGCGTACGAGCTGCTCGGCGCCGAGGGCCGGGTGGTGCGGCGGCAGGGGAGCGGGACGCGGGTCGCCGGGGCGGGCCCCGCCGCGCCGCCGGATACCACGCACTCACCCGCGTTCCTGCACCTGCTGGAACCGGAGTCCGGTGTCATCGCGCTCGCCTGCGCCGCGCCACAGCATCCGCCGCCGGAGGTGGCCGACGCCTATCGGCGGATGCTGCCGCGGCTGGCGGAGATCGACGACGATATCGGCTACCACCCGAACGGACATCTGGTGCTGCGCAAGGCGATTGCCGATCGCTATCGGGCCCGCGGGGTGCCGACCACACCGGAACAGATCCTGGTGACGGGCGGCGGGCAGCAGGCGCTGTCGCTGATCGCCCGCGCCTTCCTGCGGCCCGGCGATCGGGTGCTGGTCGAGGCGCCCACGTATCCCGGTGCGCTGGAGGCGTTCCGGGAGGCCGCGGCGGTGCTCGAGGGGTGCCCGATCGGCCTCGGAAAGGTGACGCCCGCGGCGCTGGCCTATGTGGTCGCGACTCATCAGAACCCCACGGGCACGGTACTTTCCGCGCTGTCCCGGCGCGCCCTCGTGGAATCCGCGGCGGCGGCCGGGGTGCCGCTGGTGGACGATGAGGTGCTGGCCGATCTCGCCTTCCCCGGTGCCGATCCGGCCCCGCCGCCGCTGGCCGCCTACGACGACTCGGTCGTCACGGTCGGATCGCTGAGCAAGATCCTGTGGGGCGGGATGCGCATCGGATGGGTGCGCGCCCCGGTCGCGGTGATCGGCCGCCTCGCCCGCCTGCGCGCCGTGCACGATCTCGGCGGCAATATTCCGGCGCAGCTCGCCGCCGCCGGTCTGGTGTCCGAACTGGATGCCCTGCGCGATCGAATAGTCCGGCAGCGCAAGGAATGTCACGACCTGCTGGTGTCCGAGCTGGCCGCGCGGGTGCCGGAATGGGACGTGCCGCCGGTGCCGGGCGGCCAAACCCTGTGGGTGCGATTGCCTTACGGCGACGGCACCTCCTTCGCCCAGCGCGCCCTGCGGCACGGCACCGCGATCCTCCCCGGCACCGGCCTGGACGCCACGGGTGGCAGCACGTCCCACGTGCGCATCAGTTTCGTTGCGTCGCAGCAGGACTTGCGCACCGCCGCCCAGCGGCTGGCCGAGGCATGGCGGGCATACGAACCTCCCGCGCGCCATACCGCGGCCGCCCCGCCCTTGGCTGTGTAACTCGATCGACTTCCCGAAACCGGGGACGGGGCCGCGTGCTCCGTGTCACACTTCCGTGTAGCGGAAGAGTAGTTCCGTTTTCGGAAAGGAAGTGGCCGATGAGGGCGTTGGCATGGCTCGGCGGCCGGGCGCGTACGAGCGGTCCGGAGGACACCAAATACCCGGCGGGGCAATTGGTCGCCTACGGGACCCAGCACATTCTGACCATGTACGGCGGGGTGATCGCGCCGCCGCTGATCGTCGGCGGCGCGGCCGGGCTGTCCGCGGCCGAGATGGGTCTGCTGGTCACGGCCGGGCTGTTCATCTCGGGCCTGGCCACGCTCGTGCAGACCCTGGGCATCGGGCCCTTCGGCAGCAGATTGCCCATCGTGCAAGGCATTTCGTTCGTGAGCGTGTCGACGATGGTCTCGATCGCCAGCGAGGACGGGCTGCGCCCGGTATTCGGCGCCATCATCGTCGCGGGGGTGATCGGGCTGGTGCTGTCGTCGTTCTTCGCGCAACTGGTGCGATTGTTCCCGGCGGTGGTGACGGGCTCGCTCATCACGGTGATCGGACTGTCGCTGATGCCGGTGGCCTTCCAATGGGCGATGGGCAACGACCGCGAGGAACCCGGCTACGGGTCGATGGCCAATATCGGCTTCGCGGGCCTGACGCTGCTGATCATCCTGGTCATCAGCCGCGTGTTCCAGGGTGCGATCTCCCGGCTGTCGATTCTGATCGGCCTGGTGATCGGCACCATCATCGCCGCGCTGGCCGGGAAGGCGGATTTCGGTGCGGTCGGTGAGGCGCGCCTGGTCGCCCCGCCGCAGCTGTTCCATTTCGGCACACCGACTTTCGAGATCGGCGCGATCGTCGCGATGACGATCGTGATGCTGGTGATCATGACCGAGGCCACCGCCGACATCCTGGCCATCGGCGAGGTGGTGGGCACCGAGGTCGACACCCGGCGGGTCGCCGACGGCCTGCGCGCGGATATGGCCTCCTCGGCGGTGGCGCCGCTGTTCGGCACCTTCCCGTGCAGCGCGTTCGCGCAGAATATCGGTCTGGTGGCGCTGACCGGGATCAAGAGCCGGTTCGTGGTGGCGACCGGCGGGTTCATCCTGCTGCTGCTGGGACTGCTGCCGGTCGTCGGCGCGGTGGTCGCCGGGGTCCCGTATCCGGTGCTCGGCGGGGCCGGGCTGGTGCTGTTCGGATCCGTTGCCGCGAGCGGGATTCGGATGCTGTCGCGGGTCGACTATCAGGACAACCTCAATATGGTGATCGTCGCGGTGTCCATCGGCGTCGGCGTGATACCCATTGCGGCGCCGGCGTTCTGGGAAGCGTTCCCGGAGAAGGTCGCGATGGTTCTGGAATCCGGGATCAGCGCCACCGCCATCGTCGCCGTCGTGCTGAATCTGGCCTTCAACGTGCTGAAGTTCGGAAGGCGTTCGGGCGCCTCGGTTTTCGCGGCCGCCGAGGACAGCCAGGACCGGCTCGGTGATCGGCTCGACGACGATCTGCGGCCGTGATCTCGCCCGCGCCGTTGTACGGCGATGGTCTCCGGCCGAGCGCGCGCCGGAGTGCCGGACGACCGCGGGCGCCCGTGGGCGGTGCTCGGCGAGCGTCTTGTCGATACCGGCTCGACAGCGGGCCGTCGGACACGGCGCCGGAGGCGGCAAAAACGGTCGGTGGTCTCGGCTAATCTGCGTTTTGTGAGTGAATCCGGTACCGAGATCACCCCGGCGACGGGGGACGAGCGGACACAGTGGCAGGAGCTGGCGGAGCAGGTTCGCGAGCACCAGTTCCGCTACTACGTGCGCGACGCGCCGATCATCTCCGACGGCGAGTTCGACGCGCTGTTCCAGCGGCTGCTGGCGCTGGAGGAGGCGCACCCGGATCTGCGCACCCCCGACTCGCCGACGCAGCTGGTCGGCGGCGGATTCGCGACCGAGTTCACCGCGGTCGACCACCTCGAGCGCATGCTGTCGCTGGACAACGTCTTCGACGAGGACGAGATGCGGGTCTGGGTCGGCCGCGTGGAGGCCGAGACGGGTTCCGACATCCACTACGTGTGCGAGGTGAAGATCGACGGCGTCGCGCTCAACCTCGTCTACGAGGAGGGGCGGCTGACCCGCGCGGCGACCCGCGGTGACGGGCGCACCGGTGAGGACGTCACCCTCAACGCCCGCACCATCGACGACATCCCGCTGCGGCTCGCCGAGAACGACGAGTTCCCGGTGCCGAAGCTGCTCGAGGTGCGCGGCGAGGTGTATTTCCGGCTCGAGGATTTCGAGAACCTGAACGCGGCGATCGTGGCCGAGGGCAAGCCGCCGTACGCCAATCCGCGCAACACCGCCGCCGGGTCGCTGCGGCAGAAGGATCCGGCGGTGACGTCCCGCCGCCGGCTGCGGATGATCTGCCACGGGTTCGGTCGCATGGAGGGCTTCACCCCCGAGTCGCAGTACGAGGCATACCGCGCGCTGGCGGCGTGGGGTCTGCCGGTATCGGCGCACACCGTCCGCGTGCAGGGCGCCGACGCGGTGATCGAGCGCATCCGCTACTGGGGCGAACACCGCCACGACATCGAGCACGAGATCGACGGCCAGGTGATCAAGGTGGACGAGATGGTGCTGCAGCGCCGCCTCGGCGCTACCTCGCGCGCCCCGCGCTGGGCGATCGCCTACAAGTACCCGCCGGAGGAGGTCACCACCAAGCTGCTCGACATCCAGGTCAATGTCGGGCGCACCGGGCGCGTCACCCCGTTCGCGGTGATGGAGCCGGTCACCGTCGCCGGATCGACGGTCGCGATGGCGACGCTGCACAACGCCTCGGAGGTGGAGCGCAAGGGCGTGCTCATCGGCGACACCGTCACCATTCGCAAGGCGGGCGACGTCATTCCCGAGGTGCTGGGCCCGGTCGCGGACGTGCGCGACGGCTCCGAGCGCAAGTTCGTCATGCCCACCCGCTGCCCGGAGTGCGGCACCGAACTCGCCCCGGAGAAGGAGAGCGACGCCGACATCCGCTGCCCCAACCAGCGGCACTGCCCGGCGCAGCTGCGGGAGCGGGTGTTCCACATGGCCGGGCGCGGTGCGTTCGATATAGAGTCGCTCGGTTACGAGGCGGCGGTCGACCTGCTGAAGTCCGGCGTCATCGCCGACGAGGGCGACCTGTTCGACCTCGATGAGGAAAAGCTGCTCACCACAACGCTTTTCGTCAACAAGAACGGCAGTCTGTCGGCCAACGGCAAACGCCTGCTGCAGAATCTGGACTCGGCCAAGGATCGGCCGCTGTGGCGGGTGCTGGTCGCGCTGTCGATCCGGCATGTGGGCCCGACCGCGGCCCGCGCGCTGGCCTCGGAGCTCGGCAGCATGCAGCGCATCGAGAACGCCTCGGCCGAGGAACTGGCCGCCGTCGACGGGGTCGGCCCGACCATCGCGGCCGCGGTGAAGGAGTGGTTCACCGTCGACTGGCACCGCGCCATCGTGGAGAAGTGGGGCGCGGCCGGGGTGCGCATGGCCGACGAACGCGACGAATCCATCGAGCGCACCCTCGAGGGGCTGTCGATCGTGGTCACCGGTTCGCTGCAGGGGTTCTCGCGCGACGAGGCCAAGGAGTCGATCCTGGTCCGCGGCGGTAAGGCGGCGGGCTCGGTCTCGAAGAAGACGGCCTACGTGGTGATCGGCGATTCCCCCGGTTCGAAGGCGGCCAAGGCGGAGGAACTCGGCGTACCGATCCTGGACGAGGACGGGTTCCGCCGATTACTGGAGGGCGGGCCGCCGGCGGTCGAGGAGAGCGGTCCGGCCGAAGAGTAGGTCGCCGCCGAGCGTGAGCGTGTCGAGTGTGTGAGGAAAGGTGAGCAGGTGGGCGTGGCGGAGCCGGGATTCGAGATCCGGAAGGCGCGGACGGAGGAGTTCGCGACGGTCGGGGCGCTGACCGTCGAGGTGTATGTCGGCGAGGGCCATGTCGATCCCGAAAGCCCTTATGTGGCAGAACTTTTCGATACGGCAACGCGCTCGGGCTCGGCCGATGTGCTGGTGGCCGTACGCGACGGCGAGGTGCTCGGCTCGCTCACCGTGGCCCGGTTCGGCACGCCCTATGCCGACATCGCCCGATCCGGTGAGCTGGAGTTCCGGATGCTCGCGGTGGGAAAGCGGGCACGCGGGTCGGGCGTCGGAACGGCACTGGTGCGCGCCGTCGTCGACACCGGCCGGTCCGAAGGGTTCGAGGGGGTGGTGCTCACCACCATGCCGACCATGGGCGATGCCCGCCGCATCTACGAAAGCATGGGATTCGTCCATGTGCCCCAACGAGATTGGGCAACAGATACGGGCAAGCCACTCACCGTGATGCGCTTGGCGCTATAAGCCCCGCTGTGCCCGGCGTGTGCGCTCTAGGGTCCCCGCTATCCGCGGCATGCGCTCCGTGGTCCCGTCACCCCGGCGTGCGTTCTAAGGTCCCGTCACCCCGGCGTGCGCTATGGTCCCTCATCCCCGGCGTGCTTTTGGCCGGGGCCTCAGCCGAGCACCGTGGCGATAATCCCCGTCAGATACCCCAGCCTTGCCACCTCCGACGGCCGGAACTCCGGCCCGCCCGGGCGGCCGAGCAGCAGCACCTTGCCGGTATTGCCGAGCGGCGCCGCGGCCAGTTTGGTGTCCATATCCTTCCAGATCTGCGGCACCCAGTCGGCCTCGGGATCGAGCGCCGCGGGCTTCTCCAGCGGCATCCACGGCGCCGAACCCGCTTGTGTCTCAGGCGCACTCGTGCTGCCCACCACCCGGTAGGCGCCCTGGGCGCCCATGTCGATCACGGTGCTCCACCCCACCCGCAGCACCCGGGGGACGCCGTCGACGAGCACCTGCAGCCGGTCGTCGCGCGCGGCGGCCACCTGGTCGATCAGCTCGAGCTCCCGATGCGTGTCGAGAATGCCGGAGTACGGGCGCAGCGAATCCACCCGCACGTCGGCCAGCGATTCGGCCGCGGTGATCAGGGTGTCGGGCAGCGCGCCCGGTGGCACCTCCACCACGAGATCGTCGATCGCGTATCCGGCACCGCGTTCGACCACATCCAGCGAGAGGATATCGGCGCCGACGGAGCCCAAGGCGACGGCTAACGAACCCAGACTTCCTGGGCGATCCGGAAGTTGCACGCGGAGCAGAAATGACACGTGCGGCCCTTCCTTTCCTGTGCGACCGAGACTTTCGGACGTATACCCGTGTCTCGCAATACTTACACCCGGAGGTTGCGGGTGAGCGGTCCATGGCGCGCGTGGTGACACACGCCACTGGTCATTGTCGGATGAATGAGCCCGCGGTGCCAGTCGCATCCCGACAGCGTCACGGTACCGAGTCGTGCACACGGCTCCGGCGACCGCTCACGCTCGCCGATCGGGTGAGCGCGATGCGACTCCAGGGCTGGCGCCGCCGCCGGAGCCTGAGGTGTGAGCCCATTAAACTGACTCGAGCCTATTCACTAGGCTAGACCGAGGCCGCCTCGTCCCGTCGGCAGCACCTGGAGCGGAGACGCTGCGCGCCACACCTTCCCTTGCACATACCGTGCAAGGAGATCTGCTCGAACCTGCCGAAAGGGGTCCCGCGGTGCCCGCCATCTCCCGCGACGAGGTCGCACACCTCGCCCGGTTGTCCCGGCTCGCCCTGACCGATGAAGAGCTCGACCTGTATGCCGGTCAGCTGGATTCGATCCTCAGTCACGTGCGGGTCATCTCGGAGGTCGCCGCCGACGTCCCGGCCACCGCGTCGCCGAATCCGACGACGAACGTGACCCGGCCCGACACCGTCGTCGCGGGCCTGACGCCGGAGCAGGCGCTGTCCGGCGCACCGGCGGTGGAGGAGCAGCGGTTCATGGTCCCGCAGATCCTGGGAGAGGGCGAATGAGCGATCTGACCAAGGCCACCGCCGCCGAGCTGGCCGAGAAGATCCACGCCCGCGAGGTGTCCGCGGTGGAGGTCACCGAGGCGCATCTGCGGCGCATCGCGGAGGTCGACGGCGAACTCAATGCCTTCCTGCACGTCGCCGGCGAAGAGGCGCTGCAGACCGCGGCCGAGGTGGACCGGGCGATCGCCGCCGGGCGCGTGGCCTCGCCGCTGGCGGGAGTTCCGTTGGCGCTCAAGGACGTTTTCACCACGACCGACATGCCCACGACCTGCGGGTCGAAGATGCTCGAGGGCTGGGTCCCGCCGTACGACGCGACCGTGACCGCCAAGCTGCGCGCGGCCGGTATCCCGATTCTCGGCAAGACCAATATGGACGAGTTCGCGATGGGCTCGTCCACGGAGAACTCGGCCTACGGCCCGACCCTCAATCCGTGGGATCCGCAGCGGATTCCGGGCGGTTCGGGCGGCGGGTCGGCGACGGCGCTGGCCTCGTATCAGGCGCCGCTGTCGATCGGCACCGATACGGGCGGGTCCATCCGCCAGCCCGCGTCCATGACCGGCACCGTCGGCACCAAGCCGACCTACGGCACCGTCTCGCGGTACGGCCTGGTCGCTTGCGCGTCGTCGCTGGATCAGGGCGGGCCGTGCGGACGGACCGTGCTGGATACCGCGCTGCTGCACGAGGTGATCGCGGGTTACGACCCGAAGGATTCGACGTCGCGCAATGCGCCGGTGGCCCCGGTGGTCGAGGCGGCGCGCCAAGGTGCGCAGGGGGATCTGCAGGGTGTGAAGGTCGGCGTGGTCAAGGAGTTGCACTCCGACAGCTACCAGCCGGGCGTCATCGCGTCCTTCGACGCGGCCGTGGCGGTGCTGAAGGAGCTCGGCGCCGAGGTGGTCGAGGTGTCGTGCCCGCACTTCGAGTACGCGCTGCCCGCCTACTACCTGATCCTGCCCAGCGAGGTCTCCTCCAACCTGGCCCGCTTCGACGCCATGCGCTACGGCCTGCGCGTCGGCGACGACGGGCAGCACAGCGCCGAGCAGGTGATGGCCGCGACCCGCGCCGCCGGATTCGGCCCGGAGGTCAAGCGCCGCATCATGATCGGCACCTACGCGCTGTCGGCCGGATACTACGACGCCTTCTACGGGCAGGCGCTGAAGGTGCGCACGCTCATCGCCCAGGACTTCGACAGGGCCTACGAGCAGGTCGACGTGCTGGTGTCACCGACCAGCCCGTTCACCGCGTGGAAGCTGGGGGAGAAGGTCGACGACCCGCTGTCGATGTACCTGTCGGACCTGTGCACGCTGCCCAGCAACCTGGCGGGCTACTGCGGCATGTCGGTCCCATCGGGCCTGAGCAGCGACGACGGAATGCCGGTAGGCCTGCAAATCATGGCCCCGGCCCTAGCCGACGACCGCCTCTACCGAGTAGGCGCCGCCTACGAAGCCGCCCGAGGCCCGATCGCCTGACCACCCCCACCCACCGGGGCATGCACCTGGCCTGGCTGTGGTCCGCCGGGGCCACGCTTCCGGCACGGGCGTAGTTTGCGGGGCCATGCTCCCGGCGTATGAGTAGTGCCGCCCTGCTTCTGGCGTGTGGTGGTCTCGTCTGCTTCTGGCCTGTGGGTGGTCCCACCTGCTTCTGGCCTGTGCGAGGTCCCACCTGCTTCTGGACCGTGCGTGGTTCTACCTGCTTCTGTTCCCGGCGTGCTTTTGGCCGGGATTCACTCCTGCCATCGGTGGATTCCGGCCAAAAGCATGCCGGAAATGTGGGTGGTGTGTCACGGCGGCAACGGGTGGTGGTCGGTCGTGGTCAGGGGCGGGGCCAAGGGCGGCCGTCTAGGCGTTCTATGTCGGTGTTGAAGCGTTGGAGGTAGTCGGCGAAGGTGGCTACGTCTTCGGGGGGCCAGCCCTCCATGACTCGGTTCAGGCCCTCGATGTTGGCGGTGCGTTCGGTGACCAGTCGTTGTTCGCCCGCGTCGGTGATTCGGAATTTGCGGGCCATGCCGCCGTCCGGGTCGGGGATGCGTTCGACGAGCCCGGCGCGCAACAGGGCGGCGGTCTGGCGGTTCAGCGTCGAGGCGTCCAGGCCGAACGCGTCGCTGAGTTGCCCGATCGACATCGGCCCATCGATGGCCAGGCGACTGAGCAGCAGGTAGGCGCTGCGCTCCAGGCGGGTGCCGTCGCGGCGATAGCGGGGATTGAGGGTGTATCGGCCGAGCAGCATGGTCTCGAACTCCACCTGATGCGTGGGTTTGTCCATGCCGTCCTTCCGCCGGTGAGCGCTGCCGCCCTGCGAGGACCGGCAGCACAGAAGCTGTGCGCCACGCGGCCCATGTGCGCACTGCACAGTGTATGAGCCGTACACATCCCCCGGTCCCGCCGGGCCGCGTGTCGACATCCTTCCAGCCGCCGGTAACCCACCGAGGAAGATCGCAGCCGCACACCTCCGCCCGTCCCACGGATCGGCATGCCCTCCCCACCATTCCGCATTCCGACAGACGCCCCCGTCCCGGCGGTCCAGCGAGCCTCCTCGGATTCGGTAGTCCGGCGGGCCCTCCCCTACCCGGTGGTTCCGCGGCTCTCTCGTTCCTGGTGGTTCGGTGGCTCTCGTTTTCGGTGGTGCGGTGGGCCTCTTGTTCCTGGTGGTTCGGTGGGCCTCTCGTTCCTGGTGGTTCGGTGGGCCTCTTGTTCCTGGTGGTTCGGTGGGCCTCTCGTTTCCGGTAGTGCGGCGGCTCTCTCGTTTCCGGTAGTGCGGTGGGCCTCTCGTTCCCCGTGGTTCGGTGGGCCTCTCGTTCCCGGTAGTGCGGCGGCTCTTGTTCCCGGTAGTGCGGTGGGCCTCTCGTTCCCCGTAGTCCAGCGGGCTTCGCATTCCCCGGCAGTCCGGCGGCCTCTCATTCCCGGCATGCTTTTGGCCGGGATCGGGCGGGGTCAGCAGGTGCCCATTGTGGTGCCCTGGTCGGTGCCGTAGCGGTGGCCGTGGCCCGGGGGTGGGGTGAGGGCGGTGAGGAGGTCGGCGGAGGTTTGGACGAAGCTGAGGAGCGGGATCCAGGGTGGGTGGGGCGCGTCGGGGCGGGTGGCGGTGAGATCGGGTGCGCGCCAGAGCAGTTCGGGCGACCACTGCACGACCGGATCGGAGGAGTTGGCGAGAATCGTTGCGCCGCCGTGGTGTACGCGCCCGGCGGGCGGGCCCGCCCACAGGGCGGCACACACGCGTCGCTGCTGATCGGCGTCGTCGGCGAACAGCGCACTACCGGCGGTGGCGCCGAGGCTCTGCCCGTAGATGTACAGGCGGGGTTTGCGGGCCAGCGCGGCGATCCGCTGTTCGACGGCGGTGAACAGGGCGCGCGCGGACTCTTCCGCGGCGTGGCGGCCGAAGACGAAGGTCGCCCAGCTGGGCGCCTGCGAGTACTGCATGCCGACCAGCGTGACGTCCCCGCCGAACCGCTCGTCCAGGCCCCGTGCGGCATTGGCGTCGATCCAGCCCGAACCGGTGGGAACGACCACGACCAGGTTGCCCCGATTCAGCGCGCCCGAGTGATCCAGTTCGCGAATCGCCAGGGCGACACGGGAATTCAGATCGGGCGCCGAATTCAGTCCGACATAGATGCGCGCCGCGCGGGAGGGCGAACCGGCCACGAACTTCCGCCCCTCGGCGCCGAGCGAGGACCAGCTCACGCCCGACTCGGTGCTACCCGAGCGGGTCAGCGAGACCGGTCGTACCAGCGTGGGATCGACGCTGGCATCGGCGGTGGCGTAGGCCGCCCGCTGCCAGTCCACGACGGTCGGCACCAGCATCGCCTGGGTGGCCACCGCCGCGACCACGGCCAGCCCGACGCTCCGTAACCGGCCCAATCGCCGGACCAGCCAACGGATTCCGTGCGCGGCGCCGACGAGTACCGCCACGATCAGAACGGCGCCGATACCGCAGCGCAACCAGTGATCGACGGTCACCTCCGGGGCGCCCATGGCGGCGCGCAGGCGATTTTGCCACTGCTGCGCGAGCAGGACGGCGCCGGTGACCACCAGCGTGCCGGTCAGTGCCACCGGCAGCCGGTACGGCGCAAGACTGCGGTTGATATCGAAACCCGAGCGGCGCAGCAGGATTCGAGAGATTCCTGCGACGGCGAGCGCGATCGTCACGAGCAGGGCGGTGAGAATCGCCTGTGCCGCGGCGGTTCGCGGGAGAAGTCCGGGAGTCAGCGAGGCCGCGGTGCCCAGTGTGAGGGCGAGGGTGGTGCCGATGCGGGGCGGGGTGCGGAAGCGTCTTCGTGGTGGCCGGGTGGGTCGGCGCTGCTGCGCTGCGTTCGGGCGGCGCTCTGGTTCGGACTGGTGGCGCTCGGGCGGGGCAATGGTGATGGTCATGGCAGATCCTCGGTGCGTCAGTCGAATTGGTGACGATCGATGTGATGCGGTGCGCCGCGGCGGGCATGGCGGAGACGCCGTGCCGCCGATCGGCGGTAAGGGCCCGGCGACGCGTGTCGCCGGACGGGTGCGGGACCCGGGGCGGCAGGTGCCGCCACCGGGGTGTGTGGCGCGTCGTATGCGTCCGGCCGGACCGCACACGCGCGGGGTGAAGGGGATGCGCTAGCGGCATGTCTGGAACGGGGTCATCCGGCTGGTGCCCCGATTCGGCGTGCCGAGGCGGTTCAGTTCGGCAGCGCAACGCGGGCCCTCCTGCGGAACAAGACGGTCGGATCGATCCCGCGGCGGCGCGCCCGGCGGATTCCCATGAACAGCAGGGCGAGCGTGAGCGCGGCCGAGCCGACGGGGGCGAGCAACCGCAGCGCCTGACCGCCGAGCGCGCTACCCGACAGCTCGGTCCCGAACACGTACTCCGGCAACGGCGTCGCGTAGTTCTGGCGGCGCGAATTCAGGTCCACGGCCGTGGTAGCGACGCCGGCGAGCACCTCGCACCGGGTGCGGACGAGGGGATCGGAGTGGGCGGCGCAGGCGGAGTACATGCGCTGCTCCAGGGCCGCGTCGACGGCCTGGCGCGCCCAGGCCCCCAGCGGCTGCTGGTCTCGTTCGGCATAGCGGAGCATGTCGTAGCCGAGATCGTGTGCCTTACAAGCATTGTCGAAGTCGGCGGGCAGCGGGATCGGCGACGAGCAGCCGCCGCGCGGATCCACCAGCAGCCCACCCACCACGACCGGGCGGTACCCCTGCCGGGATTGGAAATCCTCGGGAATAACTGCCTCCCAAGGCTTTTCACCTGTCAGCTCCGCGACCGCGGTCCGCGCGGCGGCATTCTCCACCGGCGGCCTGCCGACACCCACCGCGGCCGCCGCGGGACCCAGCGCGACCGTGGACCCCGTGACCATCGCGACCACGGCCGCGGCACCGGCCACGCGCCGTAGGCGTCCGGTTCTCTCGGGGGGCGCCGAATCCGGCCCGCGGCCGCCCCCGGACATCCCCTGCGGTGCGTCCGCAACCCGCCGACGTGACGAGCCGGTGATCGACTCTGCGCGGGGTGGGAAATCCTGCGTTGCATCGCTCATGGCCACCAAGGTTATGAATTGGCATCTACCCGGGCGTCACGCCGGGGTGCGATTTATCGCCTGTAGTACCGGGGGAGGGTTCCCGCGGGCTCGTACCCGGGTAGGGGGTGCGATTTCACCCGGGGGTATGACGACGCTGGTCATGCGGATTTCTACTGTCGTATACATGGCTCGGATTGCGCGGACAGCGCGGCAGGTGACCCGGACGGTGCGAAATCCCGGTCGGCGGCGTTTGGCCTTCGACGGCTTCACCGTGCTCGTCACGGCGATCCTCTTCGCGGTGGCGTGGCCGACGCTGCACCTGACCCATCAGGTCCCCGCGGCGGCGCAGCCGTTCATCGCCGGGCTGGCCGCCTTCCCGTTCGCGCTGATCCGGGTGAACCCGGCGCTCGGCTGGGCCATCTCCGCGAGTTCGGCGCTGCTGATCGCGCTGGCCATCCCGAACCAGCCGAACAACACCCTGCCGTTCCAGGTGGTGCACATCCTCGTATTCTTCGCGCTGCTGTTCGCCGTCGCCGTGCGCGCGCAGATGCAGATCGTGCTGGTGGCGTGGATCGCCTCGGCGCTGCTGTTCGCGACCACGATGGCGCAGACCGGCGATTCGTTCGCCGAGGCCGGACTGGGCTGGCCGATCGCGATGACCGGCCTGGTGGTGTTCGGCCTGCTGGTGCGCTGGCTGGTGCTCTCGCGCAAGGCGCTGGTGCAGCAGGAGGAGCAGAACGAACTGGAGCGGGCGCGCCGGGCGATCCTGGAGGAGAAGGCCCGCATCGCGCGCGACCTGCACGACGTCGTCGCCCACCACATGTCGATGGTGGTGGTGCAGGCGCAGACCGCGCCCTACCGGGTGAGCGATGTCTCCCCGGCGGCGCGGGCCGAGTTCGAGTCGATCGGATCCTCCGCGCGCGAGGCCCTCAACGAGATCCGCAGCATGCTCGGCGTGCTGCGCAGCGACGGTCAACTGCCCGAGCACGCCCCGCAGCCCGCGGCCGTCGATGTGCTGGCCCTGCTGGACGGTGCCCGCCGCGCCGGGGTCTCGATCGCCTGGTCGATCGACGGGGACCTGCCGACCGTTCCCGATACGGCCGGGCTGGCGCTGTATCGGATCGTGCAGGAATCGCTGTCCAACGCCTCGCGGCACGCGCCCGGCGCCGCGGTACGGGTCGCGCTCACCGTGCGCGCGGGCTCGGTCGAGGCGATCATCGGCAACGCCCCGGGCGCGAGCGTGGCCGCCGGTACTCCGGGAACGGGCATTTCGGGCATGCAGGCCCGGGCGGAGGCCATCGGCGGCACCGTCCTCGCCGGTCCGCGTCCGGACGGCGGATTCGAGGTGCGGGCCGTGCTGCCGTTCGCGATCGCGGTTGGCGCACTCGAGCCACCGTCGCTCGCCGGTAGTGCGGGGGGCGGGGCGATCGAATCTCCCACCACCCCCTGAGCACCCGTCCACCGGCGTGGGCTGGGTGCGGTGCTCGGGGTCCGCGCGTGCGAGGATCGTCGGGTGCCCATTACCGTATTGATCGCCGACGATCAGGCGATGGTGCGGCAGGGTTTCGGTGCCCTGCTCGCCGCCCAGTCCGATATCAGCGTCATCGGTGACGCGGAGAACGGCAAGGTCGCCGTCGAGGAGGCCAAGCGGCTGCGTCCCGATGTGGTGCTGATGGATGTGCGCATGCCGGAGATGAACGGGCTGGATGCCGCCCGCGCCATCCTCGCCGCCCACCTCGACCCTCCGGTGCGGGTGCTGATGCTCACCACCTTCGATATCGACGACTACGTCTACGAGGCATTGAGCCTGGGCGCCAGCGGCTTTCTGCTCAAGGACGCGCCCGCCGACGAACTGGTGCGCGCGGTGCGGGTGGTCTCCGAGGGCCAGGCGCTGCTCGCCCCGACCGTGACGCGCCGGTTGATCGCCGACGTCACCCGCCGCCGGGCCCGCCCCAAACCGGCACCGGCGCTGGGCGCGCTGACCCCGCGCGAGCGCGAGGTGCTCGAACTCATCGCCAAGGGTATGTCCAACACCGAGATCGCCGAGGCGCTGTTCGTCGCCGAGCAGACTGTGAAAACTCATGTGTCCAAGGTGTTCTCGAAGCTCGAGTTGCGTGACCGCGCACAGGCGGTGGTGCTCGCCTACGAATCGGGTCTGGTCACCCCCGGCTGACCGGCGGGAACGGGTCAAGCACAGCAGGTAGGATCGCCGCACCTGTACGTTGCCGGAAGGGGTCCCGTAGGTGTTGCACAACGGTGACGTGTTCGCCGGGTTCACCATCGAGCGTCTGCTCGGACAGGGCGGGATGGGTTCGGTCTACCTGGCGCGCCACCCGCGGCTGCCCCGCCTGACGGCCCTCAAGCTGCTGAACCGGGAGCTGTTCGCCGACGCGGAGATTCGCGCGCGGTTCGAGCGCGAGGCGGATCTGGCCGCACAGCTGGACCACCCGAACATCGTCGCCGTCTACGATCGCGGCGTCGAGGACGAGCAGCTGTGGATCAGCATGCAGTATGTGGACGGCGTGGACGCGGCGACCGTGCACCCGCACACGCTGCCGCCGGAGCGGGCGGTGCAGATCATCGAGGGGGTCGCCGCCGCACTGGATTACGCACACGGCAACGGCGTGCTGCACCGGGATATCAAGCCCGCCAACATCATGCTGGCGCGGGCCGGGGGCGGCAAGGGGGAGCGGGTCTTCCTCACCGACTTCGGCATCGCGCGGCTGCGGGAGGACACCCAGCACCTGACGCAGGCCGGAATGTTCACCGCCACACTGGCCTACGCCTCGCCCGAGCAGATGACCGGCGCCGCGCTGGATCACGGGTCGGACCAGTACTCGCTGGCCTGCGCGCTGTACTGGCTGCTGACCGCGACCGGGCCGTTCGACTCCGAGAATCCGTCCGAGGTGATCCGCGGCCACCTGCAGCTGCCGGTGCCGCCGGCGAGCGCGCGCCGGGCCGGGCTGTCACCGGCGATGGACGCGGTGATCGCCAAGGCGATGGCCAAGCGGGCGGCCGAAAGATTCCCCAACTGTACGGATTTCGCGACCGCGGCGAAGCGTGCGCTGACGGCGCCCGCCCCGGTGCTGGTGGCGCCGGGTGCGCCCTATGCGGCCGCACCGCACGCGAATCAGCCTGGTGTGCAGGGCTATTCGCCGAGTGTCGGCGGCTCGGCACCTCCGATGCCCGCCGCCACCCAGCATTCCGGCGGCAATGGCGCATCGGCGAATATGGCCGCGCCACCGACCTATCCACCCCCGGGACTTCCGTCGCAGCCGGGCTACCCGCCGCCGCGCCGGTCGTCGAATTGGGTCGGCTGGATTGTGCTCGCCGTGGTGGTGCTGCTGGCGGCGGTGATCGCCGGAGCCGCCCTCGTGAGTTCCTCCGACGACGACTCGGAGAGCAGCGGTGCCGAAACCACCACTTTCACCAGGGATTCCGATCCGGTGCGCGAACTGCGAGCGCTGCACGAGGCGTTTCCGCGGATGGTTCCCGAGCCGAACGACAGCGGTACCGGCAGCGGCATCGGGTTCGGCGGGAAGACCTGCTATGCCACCAAGGCGGGCAGCCCCCTGTTCCAGCACAACGAGGGACATCCGTCGCTGGGTAACTGGGTCGTCGCCTGGGACTGCTGGGGCGCCGGCGCCGGACATCAGCCGGACTACACCGTGCTCTCGTACCGGTCACCGGCCGATGTGCACACCGTCCTGGCGCGCTTGCCCGCCAACCGCACGAGCGTCGACGGCAACAGCGGCTCCTCCTACACCAATCACCGCTGGAACACCCCGGAGAACCAGTCGCGGACGACCTACTACGTGATGACGTCGTTCGAGAACGAGCCGGAGCGCGCGAACTTCCTGCTGTACTGCAGCAACGACTACTGGCCCGCGGTCCAGCGCGGCCTGTCCGGCCCGGCCTTCACCGAGTGGTGGAAGACGTTGCCGCTCAAATGATCTGACCGCCCCTGGTTCCGGCGCGCTTTTGGCCGGAATCTCGCTCTGGATTCGAAGCATGCCGGAAATGAGGCCGGACCGGCGCCTGCCCGGCTCAATTGTCCATATGGCTAACTTAATTGTCCATTTGTAAAATAGAGTGGTAGGGTCGCCCCGTGCCCACCCACCGCACCCCCGAACCATCCGCCCGCGTCCGCGACGCCGAGCGCACCAAGCGCTGCCTGCTGGATGCGGCCTTCGGCGAGTTCTCCACGCGCGGCTTCGCCGGGGCGCGGGTGAGCGAGATCGCCGCCCGCGCCGGGGTCAACAAGCAGCTGATCACCTACTACTTCGGCGGCAAGGCCGGGCTGTATCGGGCGCTGGAACAGCAGTGGCTGGACCGCGAATCCGGTTTCGCCGACCCGGACGTGCCGATGGCGGAGCTGGCGGTCCGCTACCTGCGGCAACTGCTGGCCGACCCGCGCGGGGTCCGGATGCTGATGTGGCGCGGGCTGAGCGATCAGGCGCCGCCGCTGCCGTCGACGGCCGAGGGCGATCTGGCCGATGTCGCGGCGCGGCAGGCGCGCGGCGAGATCGCCGCCGATCTGGATCCGGCGGCCTACCACCTGGCCCTGCAGGGCATGGTGATGGCCCCGGTGCTGATGCCGGGTGCGGTGGCCGAGCTGTTCGGAATGGACCCGCAGACACCGGAATTCGAACAGCGCTACGGGGAGCAGTTGCGGCGCATCCTCATTCACCTCGCAGGACCGAATACCTCAGAAGGAGAACGACAATGAGCTTCCTCGTCACCGGCGCCCGCGGCACCGTCGGCCGCACCGTGATCGAGCGGCTGCGCGCGTCCGGGGAGCGGGTGCGCGCCGCGAGCTCGAGCCCCGGGGGCGCCGAGCTGCCCGCGGGCACGGAGGTCGCGGGGCTCGACATGACCGATCCCGCGTCGGTCGCCGCCGCCCTCGACGGCATCGACCGGGTATTCGTGTACGCCGCGCACGACGGCATGGACACCTTCGCCGAGGCGGCGAAAGCCGCAGGGGTGCAGCACATTACGCTGCTGTCCTCGCTGGCCGCCGCGGCGCCCGGCAATCCGATCGGCGACCTCCACCTGGCTGCGGAGCGGCCCCTGCAGGAGTCGGGGCTGCCGCTGACCATTCTGCGTCCCGGCGGTTTCGCCACCAACTGGCGCTGGTGGGTCACGCCGCAACGCGTCGTCCGGCTGCCCTATCCGGAGGTGCAGCAGAGCCTGATCCACGAGGCCGACCTCGCCGACGCGGCGATCGCGACGCTGTCCCGGCCCGGCCACGCGGGCCGGATCTATCCGATCACCGGCCCGGAGTCGCTGTCGCTGCGTCGCATGGCCGAAATCCTGGGCGCGGCGCTGGGGGAGCCGCTGCCGTTCGAGGTGATCAGTCACGAGCAGGCCGCGGAATTCCTGTACGAGCCGATGCTCGAGCTCTGGGCGGAGCGCGGCGACATACCGGACGATGTGGAGCCCACCTCGGAATCGGTCACGGGCGTACCCGCCAGGACATTCGCTCAATGGGCCGCCGATCACGCCGCCGACTTCAAGTAGATCCCCGCGTGGGTTCCCGCTCCGCCGGGCCTCACGGGGTGGCGCGCTCGTCGAGAACCATATGCCCGGCGTCGACGAGGATCTGCCGGGCTCGTCTGCGGACCTCACAGTCGTCGACCGTGCAGCACCTGTGAATTTGCATCGCCTCGTGCGCATGTTCGGGTGTCAGCGGGCCGGGGTCGACGGTGCAGTCGAAGAGGAACATCATGGCGACTACCAGCGTTCTTCACGGGAGGCCGAGCGGGGAACCAACCCGTGTAAGCCTATCCAGCTTCGCCGCCGGGCGTGGGCGTATAGGTTACTCGGAGTTGACGAGTGCCCTACGTCCCTATCCGGACTCGGTGAACCGGCTCATCCGAAGAAGGCCGCCGCCTCCTGATAGCGGTCCGCCGGAACGAGTTTGAGCTGTTTCGTCGCCTCCGCGAGCGGCACCAGTTCGATAGCGCTGCCCTGCAGCGCGACCATCTGGCCGAAGTGCCCGTCGTGTACCGCCTCGGTGGCGTGCACTCCGAACCTGGTCGCCAGCACCCGGTCGAAGGCGGTCGGCTTGCCGCCGCGTTGCACGTGCCCGAGCACGGTGGTGCGCACCTCCTTGCCGATGCGCCGCTCGATCTCGAAGCCCAGCTGGTGCGCGACGCCGGTGAACCGCTCGTGCCCGTACTCGTCGATCCCGCCCTCGCGCAGGTGGAACGAGCCCTCCGCCGGTTTGGCGCCCTCGGCGACCACGCAGATGAAGTGCGAATCGCCGCGCTGGAAGCGGCGTTTCATCATCGCGCACACCTCGTCCACGTCGAAGGGCACCTCGGGGACCAGGGTGAGGTGCGCGCCGGAGGCGATCCCGGCGTTCATCGCGATCCAGCCGGCGTGGCGGCCCATCACCTCGACCAGCATCACGCGCTGATGCGATTCGGCGGTGGTGTGCAGCCGGTCGATGGCGTCGGTGGCGATGGTGACGGCGGTGTCGTGGCCGAATGTGGTGTCGGTGCAGTCGATGTCGTTGTCGATGGTCTTGGGCACGCCGACCACCGGGACGCCCTCCTCGGCCAGCCAGCTCGCGGCCGTCAGCGTGCCCTCGCCGCCGATCGGGATGAGCGCCTCGATGCCGTTGTCGTCGAGGGTCTGCTTGATGCGGCCCAGACCGGCCCGCAGCACGTCCGGATTGGTGCGCGCCGTGCCGAGCATGGTGCCGCCCTTGGTGAGCAGCCGGTCGGTGCGGTCGTCGTTGTGGATGCGGATCCTGCGATCCTCCAATAGCCCGCGCCACCCGTCCTGGAAACCGACGATCGCGTCCCCGTAGCGACCGTTCGCGGTGCGAACGACTGCTCGGATGACCGCGTTCAAGCCTGGGCAGTCCCCGCCTCCGGTCAAGACTCCGATGCGCATGCCCGCTATCTTGCCGGGCGCACGAAGCCCGCGCAGCCCCACCCCCACATCCCGGCCGAAAGCACGCCGGGATGTGGGGATATTGTGCGCGGGGATGTGTGGATGTTGTGCGCGGGGATGTGTGGATGTTGCGTGCGGGGATGTGTGGATGTTGCGCGCGGGGACGTGTGGACGTTGCTGCCACAGATATGCGTTGCGCGCAGGTGCGCCCACCTATTTCCCGCGCGCCCGCCGTATTTTCCGGCGTGCGCGCCCACTCTCATTTCCCGGCGTGCGCGCCCACTCTCATTTCCCGGCGTGTTTTTGGCCGGGAACCTCAGCGTGGGCACTGGCCGGCGGGTAGGTCGCCCAGGTGCTTGTCGACCAGGGCGATCATCTTGTTCAGCATTTGGGTGCCGTCTTCGTAGCCGCCCGAATTGGCCTGTGCGGCAAGGGCGACGGCCATTTGGCCCGCGGGGGTGGTGACCAGGCCGAACTGGCGGACCAGGTAGTTGCCGCTCTGGTCAGGGCCCCAGCCGCCCTTGTATTCGGCATTGTCGAGGCGGCCGATGCCCCACTGCTGGCCCCACACCACCTTGCCCATCAGGTTGACGACCGTGTCGGCGTTGGGCAGGCAGGGCAGCCGCGAGGCGAACCGCACCTGATCCGCGAGCGACCAGTCGGCCTGGCCGAAGGCGGAATAGTCGGGGCGGGCCCGGGTGGCGGGCACCTTGGTGGTGGTGTCGCCGCCCTCGCGCAGCACGGCCTCCACGGCGCTCGCGGCCTGCGTGGGTGCGCCCAGCGACTGCCACAGCCCGTCGGCGGCGCTGTTGTCGGACTCGGTGATGGCCGCCGACATCTGATACGTGCCGGTGTTGCCGTTGCCGCGCAGCACGGCCAGCGTGAGCGGCACCTTCATCGTCGACCAGGCCGGGCCGGTGGTCCAATCGCCCAGGGAGGTCAGGTATTCGCCACCCACGGGCATGATCGCCAGTCCGGCGTGGCCGCCCAGCGCCGGCTGCAACTCCTTGAAGTCGGCGGCCAGGGTGCCGGGCAGCGCGACCATCGCGCCGATGGTCGGATTGGAGGGCCGCTCCATGGTGGGCAGCGGTTCGCTGTCGTCGCTGGACGAACAGGCCGCACCGGCCAGCACCAGTGCGCTGCCCAGCACGGCCGTCAGCCGCCGCCGGAATGCCTTGCCGAACAGTCGCCTTCGTCCCCGAGCCGCCGTCGCCGGGGCGGGACCCGGTGGCGGCGGGGATGTTTCGCCGACGCCGAGTCGGGTCACTCCGTAAATGCCCGGCAGTGGGCGCATTTCGGTCGGCTCGAACCGGTTACCCGGCCGCCGGTGTGGTGCGTCCACCCGTTCACCTCCAACATCGCGGGGTGGTTCGCAACCACGCCACCCCTCAGTCGAGGCATTCTGTGCCGTCCGGGCCGCGCGGTCAAATGGCGTAACTGCCGGTGTCCCATATGAGACGAATCCCACTCACCGCGGGCATTCGCCGCCGCCCAGCTCACGACTGTGTTCGGCGAGCAGGGCGGCCATGCGGTCGAGCATCGCGCAGGCGTCGTCGAAGCTGCCCGAATCCGGTTGTGCGGCAAAGGCCACCGCCAGCTGGCCCGACCAGGTGGGGATCAGGCCGAACTGGCGGACCAGGTAGGCGCCGGTCTCGTCGTCGGGGCCCCAGCCGCCCTTGTATTCGGCGCCGACGAACGCCCCCAGGCCCCAGCTCTGGCTGGCGGTGATCTCGCTCATCAGGTTCACCACGCGCGCGGCGTACTGCAGGCAGGGCAGGCGGCTGGCGAAGCGGACCTGGTTGAGCAGTGTCCACACGGTGGCGCCGAACGCCATGGGGTCGTCGACCGACTCCCGGGCCTGCGCATTGTGCCGGTCGGCGACGTCGGTGGTGGTGTCCCCGGCCTCGCGCAGCACCGCCTCGACCGCCTCGGCCGCGCGTTCGCCGCCGCCGAGCGCGTCCCACATCGCCTGTGCCGCATCGTTGTCCGAGGAGGTGATCGCGGCCGTCGCGAGTTCGGCCTGGCCCGCGGGGTCCTGGCGCAGCGCCGCCAGCGCGAGCGGCACCTTGATGGTGGACCACGCGATTCCGGTGGTCCAGTTGCCCAGGGTGATGGCGCGGTCGCCGCCGACCGGCATCACGGCCATGCCGACGCTGCCGGGCATTTCGCGCTGGAGATCGGCGAATTCGGTGGCCAGCGCACCGGATACGCCGAGGCTGTCGGCGACGGCGTGGACGCCGGGCTGCATCGCCGCCGCGTTCGCGGGCGGGGCGGGTGCGGGGGTCGCGGTGATCTCGGCGGGAACGGGGGTACCGGCGTTCGCGGTGCACGCCGAGACGGCCACCGCCGTCACGATCAGCAGGGTCCATCGAAAGCTCTTGTGCCGCAGTGGCTTCACATCAATAGACATACACCACCGCGTTCTCGCCGCCGGTGCAGGTGATCAAGCGGCCCGCCGCGGTGCAGTCCATCGGATACGAACGACCGGTGACCGGGCTGACCGCGACCACCGAGGCCGGGCCGCCGGAAGGCCCCGCGGCCTGCGCGTATGCCTTGCGGACCTCCTCGGCGAAGGCGCACGAGGTCACCGATGTGCCGGTGGCCGCTTTCGAGAACGGTCCCTGGGTCCCCGAATTGCCCTGGCACGCGGAGGCTCCCGGTGGCGGGGTGGCGCCCGTCGTCGTGGTCGGCGCGGCGGTCGTGGTCGCCGGGGCGGGCTGCTGCGGCACCGAGATGCTCGCTCCGGCCGGGCCGGAGGCCACCGACGGCCCGGTGCTGCCCGGCTTGCTCACCACATGCCACCCGATCGTGCCGGCCACCGCGGCCAGCGCCACCGCGAGCACGCCCAGCACGATCGGCAGGACGATCGACCGCCGCCGAGATCCCTCATAGGGATCCTCGTAACCCGTTGCCGCGGAGTCATATTCGGACTGCCCACCGAACGCGTAGTCATACTCCTCGCGCTCGGCATCATAAGCCCGCGCCGCCGGACCATAGCCCTCATAGGCCCGTGCGTCAGGATCGTAATCGTCGTACGCAAGTGCGGCGGAGCCGTGGTCGCCGTACCTGCGCTCGGCGGGGTCGCGATCGTCGTATCCGCGCCCGGCGGGGTCGCGATCGTCGTAACCCCGTCCGGCGGGGTCACGATCGTCGTAACCCCGTCCGGCGTGGTCGTGATCGTCGTATCCGCGTCCGGCGGGGTCACCATCGTTGTAATCGCGCGCGGCGGGATCGTGTTCGTCGTATCCGCGTGTGGTGGAGTCGTATTCGTCGTAACCGCGTGTGGTGGAGTTTTGTTCGTCGTAACCGCGTGCGGCAGGGTCGTGATCGTCGTAATCGCGCGCGGCAGGATCGCGATCGCCGTAATCGCGTGCGCTTGAGTCGTATTCGTCGTCACCAGGCGACGCGGTGTCGTAATCGTCGTACGCGCGTGCTGGTGGGGCGTCGTATGTGCGAGGGACAGGGACGTCGTATGTGCTGGTCGTGGACTCGTGATCTGCGTTTGCGCGTGCCTCGGGGGCGTTGCCGTAGCCGCGTCCTGCGGGGTCGTAGTCGTCGTAGGCGCGTGGCTCGTGGCCGGAGTCGGCGGTGGGGGTTTCCGCGTCGCCGTGGGGTGTGTAAGCGTCGTCGGGTGGGGGATAGTTGCTGGTCCGGTCGTTGTCACGGTTGGTCGACGGTGCAGGGGAGTTGGTGTGTGTTGGCGATTCCCAGGAGGGGGGAGGTGGGTCCGTCGGTTGTGGCAGTGGGGTGAAACGGAATTCGTCCGGTCGGACCAGGGTGGGGTCCGAGGGCCGGATTATGGGCAGGTCGCCGGAGGTGTCGCGGTCCTCGTTCGGGTCGCGGGGGGCGATGATCCGCAGCGTTCCGGAGGTGTCGTGGCGCGGAGGCTGCGAGTCGGTGCCGGAACCACGTTGTGCGACATGCGGATCGGTGTTCTCCGATGGCTGGGCCCCGCCTGCGACCGGTCCGGTCGGCCGGTCTGTCGTCGGCATGCGACCCGTCCCGGCCCCGGTCGGCTCGCCTGTCGATACGCGGCCCGCCCCGGCCCTGGTCTGCTGGTCAGTCGTCGACGTGCGGCCTGTCCCGGCGCCGGTGCGCTGGTCGGTGGTCGACGTGTGGCTTGTCCCGGCCCTGGTGTGGTGGTCGGTGGTCGGCATGTGGCTTGTCCCGGCGCCGGTGTGCTGGTCGGTGGTCGACGTGCGGCTTGTCCCGGCGCCGGTCGGCTCGTCCGTGGTCGGTGGGTGGCCCGTTCCGGCGCCGGTGGGCGTTGCCGTGGGCGTAGGTGGTGTGCCTTCGGGTTCCGGCGGCGGGGCCGGAGTACGCGGGGGGAAGCGGGCGGGGATGGTGGGGCCGTCCGGTCCGAAGGGCTGGAAGGTGGTGGGCTCCGGGGGCGGGGCGGGGGCGCCCCCCGGCGGCGGCCCCCGCAGTGTTGGCGTAAAGCGCGGGGGGAGTACCGGCCCCCGGCCCCCCCGCGCCCCCCCCGGGCCCGCGCCCGGGTGGGGGTG
>NZ_JARWQD010000164.1 GCF_029869545.1 Nocardia wallacei
GGATGACGATCTCGGTGGTCGCGTTGTCTGACCACTCGTCCAGCTCCGCCGAGCTGTACACACGCATGCTGTTGCCGAGGGTGAAGTTGTAGCTGTTCGAGAAGAAGGGCTACGACAAGACCACGACGGCCGAAATCGCCCGCGCCGCAGAGGTTTCCCCGGGCACGTTCTTCAACTACTTCGCCACCAAGGAGGACCTGATCCTCGGCGACCGGACGGAGATCATCGATGCCGGGCTGCGGGTACTGCGCGCGCCGAAGCGCGGCGAGTCACCGGCGGGCGTCCTCCTGCGCGCCTTCGAGGCGATGAGGACGACAGAACGCGACGACGACCCGGACGATACCGGCGCGACCCGGGCCCGCCTGCTGTTCACGGTGCCGTCGCTCTACGGGGCCGTGCTGCAGCGCACCTTCGCCGCCCAGGAGCGGCTGGCGGACGCGCTGCGGCGAAGCTTCCCGAAGCAGCTCGATGAGATCGAGGCCGCCACGATCGTCGGCGCGTTCGTCGGCGGGGGCATCGCGGCGGTGCGAGCGGCCGCCGATCGGGGTGAGCCGCTCACACCGGCACTGATGGGAGCGATCCGACTGGTAGCCGAGAACTTCCGCTGATGGGGATCATTCGTTCAACCACTGCTCGATCTCGTCCAAAGTGAGTGCCGAGTACAGGCATTCACCGTCCTCGATATCCAGCAGCAGCCATCGATAGGGCGGCGCGGTGTCGCGGACCAGGTGATATTCGCCTCGGGTGGCGCGCTCCGAGACCACTCGGACCCGCAACCACGTCGGGTCGCCGTTCACAATTCGCCGCCGTCGCAGGGTCATCCGAGCCACCGCGTGGTGTGCGCGGCCGGGAACGAGCGGCTGGATGGGAAGTATTCGCGCCAGAAGTCGTGCCGCACCGCGTCCCACAGTCTGCTCAGTTCCGGCAGTCGCTCACGCGCCTGCGACAGGTCCGTGCCCACGGCCGTCAGGGTACCGTCGATGTTGTTGCGTACGTGCATGATTCCAACCCCGTCCTGATCGAATCGCCACTGTGCCTCCACCCCGTCCACCTCGGTCCGATGCACGCCGTCCATCCCCGCCGCCTATCGGGGCAGCACGCGGCAGGCGACCGCGGCACGGGGCGCCCCCCCCCGCGGGCCCCCCCGGGGCGCGCCCTCGCCCCCCCGTCTCAGCCCCCCCCGGGGGCGCGGAGGCCGCCGCCACGCTCGACACCGGCACGGACGCCGCGACCGTGGACGCCCTGTTCGAACAGTGCCTCGGGCATCGGATGGGCCCGCTGCGCACGGCCGATCTGATCGGGCTGGACAACGTGGC
>NZ_JARWQD010000165.1 GCF_029869545.1 Nocardia wallacei
GGACCGTCCACGGCCGTGATCGCGACCGCGCCGCGCACCGGCTCCACCAGACGTCGCACCTGCTCCGGGGTCGCGGTGAGGACGGCCGTGGGGGGGGGGGGGGGGGGGGGGGGGCCGCGCGCGGGGCCCCCCCCCCCCCCCCCGCCCGGGCGGCCGCGGGGCGGGCCGCCCCCCCCCCCCGCCCCCCCCCCCCCCCCCCCCCCCCCCCCCCCCGCCCCCCCCCCCCCGCCCCCGCCCCCCCCCCCCCCCCCCCCCCCCCCCCCCGGCGGTGTCCGATCAGGCGGCGAGGCGCCGACGGACGGTGCGCTCGAGGATTCCGAGGGTGGCCTTGAGTGCGGATTCCGGCACGACGGGGAAGGTCAGGTGCTGCTTCCATTCGTCGCTGAGCTCGGACCAGTCGTAGTAGGAGGTGACGAGGGTGCCGTCCGCGGCGGGCTGCAGCCGGTAGCCGTAGACGTGGCGGACATGGGGCCGGGTCCCGGCTTCGACGGTCCAGGCGATCTCCCGCTCCGGAGCGAGCCGGGTGATCACCACCTCGACGTCGTACTTGCCCAGCGGCCGGTCGCCGAGCGCTTCGCGGTCCATATGAACCACGAACCGGTCGCCGACCTTCTCGACCGGCGCGCCCTCCGCGTCCATGAGCATTCCCGACGCATCGATATCCACGTGCCCCTTCGGGTCGGTGAGCACCGCGAAGATCGCGGCGGCGGGGGCGGGGACGAATCGGGAAACCTCGAGTCGTTCGGCGGGGTGGACGGCGGGATCGTGGACGCTCATCGAGTCGTACCTTTCGAGCGGAGGGTGAGACTATGATCGACCATAACAGAAATAATCGATTATTGATCGAATCGTCTATGCTGCGAAGATGACCCCGGACAAGCAAATGCTCTCCGAGCAGGTCCACGCACACCTGCGGAATGCGATCATGCGCGGGGACTACGCCCCGGGCGACGCCCTCAAGCCGCAAGATCTCGCCAGGGAGCGGGGCGTCAGCCTGGCCGTGGTGCGCGAGGCGCTCGTGCGGGTGGTCGGGGAGGGCCTGGCCGACCGGCTGCCCAATCGCGGCTTCGCGGTCCCGGCGTTCTCCGACCGTCGCTGGCAGGAGATCGCCGAGGCCCGCCGGACCATCGAACCGGCCGTGCTGCGCCTGTCCATCGAGCGCGGTGACCTCGACTGGGAGGCCCGCGTCCGGGCCGCCCACCATCGGCTCACTCGCACACCGGCATTCGTCCCCGAGGAGGGGGAGTACTACAGCGAGGCATGGTCGCAGGCCCATCGGGTCTTCCACCGCACCCTGCTGGAAGGCTGCGGAAATCCGGCCCTGCTCGAGACCTTCGACCGCCTGTGGGTCGCGAGCGAACTGGCACGCCGCTGGTCGGCCCGGCGCAGCCCGGCCCGCGACGGCGCCGAGGAGCACCGCCGGCTGGAACAGGCGGTGCTGGCGCGCGACGCCGAGACCGCCTGCGCGACACTGGCTGCGCACCTCGGCCGCACGGCGGCGGCATTGACCGAACCGGACGACTGATCACGGGCCGGGATCGGCTGCGCCCGAACCGAACCGCTCCTACTTGCCCGCGGCGCGGGCGAGGTGTTCGGGATACCGTGCACCGGCCACGGCGTCGGCCGGGGCGGCCGCCTCGATGCGCGCGGTATCCTCCGCGCTGAGCTCGATATCGACCGCCGCGATGTTCTGTTCGAGGTAGGTGCGGCGCTTGGTGCCCGGGATCGGCACCACGTCCGCGCCGCGGCTCTGCACCCACGCCAGCGCCAATTGCCCTGCGGTGACGCCCTTTTCGTCGGCGATCCGGCGCAGCGCGTCGACGATGGCGAGATTGCGGTCGAAGTTGCCGTCGGCGAAGCGGGGGAGGTTGCGGCGCATATCGTCGGCGGGCAGATCCGCGGTGGAGGTGACGGCTCCGGTGAGGAAGCCGCGGCCCAGCGGCGAGAACGGCACGATGCCGATGCCCAGCTCCCGGCAGGTCGGCACCACCTCGGCCTCGATCTCCCGCGTCCACAGCGACCATTCGCTCTGCAGCGCCGTCACCGGGTGCACGGCGTGGGGGGCGCGCCCGGGGGGGGGGGGCGCCGCCCCCGGGGGCCCCCAACCCCCCCCACCCCCCCCCCCCCCCCCCACCATCCGCCCTCCCCCCCCGCCCCGGGGCCCCGGGGGGGCGCCCCGCCATGGGCCCCGGGCGCCGCCTCGGAGATGCCCAGATACCGCACCTTGCCCGCGGCGACCAGCTCGGACAGCGCGCCCCAGGTCTCCTCGATCGGCACGTTCGGGTCGACGCGGTGCTGGTAGTACAGGTCGATGTGGTCGACGCCGAGCCGGGCCAGCGATTCGTCGCAGCACTGCTTGACGTAGGCGGCATCACCGCGCGCCGCCATCGAGCCGTCCGCACCCCAGACGATGCCGAACTTGGTCGCCACCACCGCCCGGTCGCGGCGGTCGGCGAGGGCACGGCCGAGCAGCCGCTCGTTGGTCTCCGGTCCGTAGACGTCGGAGGTGTCGAACAGCGTGACGCCCAGGTCCAGCGCGCGATGAATGGTGGCGATCGACTCGTCGTCGTTGTCGCGCACGCCGTAGGCCTGGCTCATGCCCATGCAGCCGAGCCCCTGCGCACCCACGGTCAGCTCGCCGAGTTTCCTGGTCGCGATCATGCGGGAGTCCTCCTAGGTGACACCGGTTCGAGTGGTGAGCGCTCGCTCACCTGCTCGAACGCTACGACCTGGAGCGGGCTCCAAGTCAAGTGCGCCTGCCACCGCTGCGGGTCTTCCGCATGATGCGATCCGTCGTTCCGGCGCAGGCAGGCGATATCGGCCAGGGGCCGATCACGGCCATTCGGCGGTCAGGAATGCGCTGCCGGCCTCCGCAGGGACGACGGATTCAGGGCTTCTGCGGTGCGGGACGCCGGTCGGCCGGGGGTTGCATCACCTTCTGCCACCACGACGAGAGCGGGCTCGGCTCGGGCCATACCACGGCGTCGTCGGTGGTTTCGAGGTCGTCACGCGGTTCGAGGGGCGTGGTGTTGAAGCGGACAGTCATCGCGGTTCTCCTCCGGAAAGCAGTACCGAGCTCCGAAAGCCGCAAAATGTGCAGAATGGGTCTCCGGGAGCTCGAACCTCCGGCTCACGACGTTGTGAGCAACCCAGATCTTTGTCTGCAGGAAGTGATCTTTTTCTATCAGATATCGCAAATCCGCGCAGCCACAATGGCATCCACGTACGGGAAAGTGAGCAGTCTTACTCGTCGAGCAGGTCGACCAGTTTCGTCATGGCGCTGGACAGCGCCGCCCGCTCGTCGGACTCCAGATCGTCGAGCGCGTCGGCGAAACGCTGGATGCGGGCCGAGGTGAGGCCGTTGACGAGCGCGCGGGCGGGCTCGGTGGCCGACAGTGACTGCGCGCGCCCGTCGACCGGGTCGGCGGTGCGCACGATATAGCCGACCTTCTCCAGCGCCGAGACGATCCGCGACATCGTCGGTGCCGTGACCCGTTCGGCGGCGGCGAGATCGCCCAGCCGCATCGGGCCGGTGCGGACCAGCGTCGCCAGCGCGGCCGCCGATCCGGGGCTCAGCGACCCGAGGTCGCCGGAGCGGCGCAGCAGCCGGATGATCCGGCCGAGGGCCATGTAGAGGTCGGCCGCCTCGGCTAGCTGCTCGGCGCTGCGCGCCCGCTCCTGCTGGATCATCCGGTTTTCGCTCCTACGCGGGTCGCTGCCGGGTCGGCACTGTCCGTATTCGTAAGTATGCCCGTGTCCTCCCGGTCGGCCTCGGCCAGCTCCGCCTGTTCGTCGACGACGTACTTGTCGCCCGCGAACCAGGAGGCGATGGCCCCGATCAGCATCATGATCGCCGCACCGAGGAAGACCACCACCAGTCCGGAGTGGAACGGCCCGGAGATCAAGTGCGGGAAGAACTCCTGCCCGGTGAGCACGTCGGCGTGGACGCCCGGCTCCTCGAGGGTCCCGGTGGGGCCCAGCAGCTCCTCGAACGGGTTGTAGCCGAGGAAGGTGGCGAACAGGCTGCCGACCGGTGGCATATTCGCCATCTCGCCCGCCACCTGCGCCGACACGCCCTGTTCGCGCAGGCCGGAATCCATTGCGCCGGGCAGTGTTCCGGACAGGCCGACGATCATCAGCGAGAAGAAGATCCCGATCGACAGCGCCATGCCGCCGTTCATCAGGGTGGCCCGCATGCCGGAGGCGACGCCGCGCTGCGAGGCCGGGACCGCCGACATCACCTCGGCGGTGTTGGGCGAGGTGAACATGCCCGACCCGAGGCCGTTGAGCAGGATGATCAGGGCGAACAGCCAATAGTTGAAGTCGACCGGGATCACGACCAGCAGCACGAAGGTGATCGCGACCAGGGCCAGCCCACCGGCGGCGAACGAGCGGGCGCCGTACCGGTCGCTGAGCCAGCCCGAGATCGGGCCCGCCACCAGGAAACCGACCGTGAGCGGGAGCATGTAGATACCGGCCCACAGCGGCGTGCTCTCGAAGTCGAAGCCGTGCAGCGGAAGCCAGATGCCCTGCAACCAGATGATCAGCATGAACTGCAGGCCGCCGCGCCCGATCGAGGCCATCAGCCCCGCCAGATTGCCCAGCCCGAAGGTGCGATTGCGCAAGAGCGACATTTGGAACATCGGCTGGCGCACCTTGGTCTCGATGACGCAGAACACCGCCAGCAGCAGGAAGCCGCCGACGACCGCGGCCAGCACCCAGGGATTGGTCCAGCCGGTCTTGGAGCTGCCGTGCGGCTGGATGCCGTAGGTGATGCCGGTGAGCAGCGCGGTCAGGCCCAGCGCGAAGGTCAGGGTGCCGGGCAGGTCCAGCGAGCCCGGGCTGCGGGTGCCGAAGTCGTGCAGCGACCGGTACGACCACACCGTGCCGAGGATGCCGATCGGCACGCTCACCCAGAACACGGCCTTCCAGTCCCACTCCGACAGGATTCCGCCGATCAGCAGGCCGAGGAACGAACCGGCCACGGCCGCAACCTGATTGATGCCCAGCGCGACGCCGCGCTGTTCGGCGGGGAAGGCGTCGGTGAGGATGGCCGCGGAGTTGGCCATCAGCATCGCGCCGCCGACGCCCTGGATGATGCGCCAGATGATCAGCCACAGGGCGCCGCCGCCGAGATCGAACGGATCGAACGACAGCGCGATCGCCGAGAGGGTGAACACGACGAAGCCCAAGTTGTAGATGCGCACGCGGCCGTACATGTCGCCGAGCCGCCCGAACATCACCACCAGCACCGCGGAGGTCAGCAGGAAGCCCATCAGCAACCACAGCAGGTAGCTGACATTGCCCGGCGACAGCGGGTTGAGATGGATGCCACGGAAGATGGCGGGCAGCGAGATGATCACGATCGAGGAGTTGATCGTCACCATGAGCATGCCCAGCGTGGTGTTCGACAGCGCCACCCACTTGTAGCGCGGGTGATCGCGATCCACGCGGAGCCGGCGGCGGATGGTCTGCACGTCGCCGGCGTCGACGCCACCGGCGGGTTGAGCGGGAGCCAAGAGAGTCCTTCCCGGAGGGCAGCAGGCGGATGGAACCTCTCGGTAATATAGTTGTTGTGTACTAACTAAATGAATACGGTGGTGGATGGAATGCGTCACACCTACGCTCGGTTGGTGGCTGACATGCGCTTCGGAATCTCGATACCGCAGTTCCATCCCGACGGAGATTTCGACCCGGCCGCCTTCCGCACGCATCTGCGGCGGGTGGAGGAGCTGGGCTTCGACAGCGGCTGGACGCAGGAGCAGGTGCTGACGCCACCGAATTTCGCCGACGTCGCGGTTTCGGGCACACCCGCGGACTGCATCCGCGGTGTGCGGCAGGTCGCCGACGCGGGCGCCGACCTGATCCTGTTCACCCCGATGTTCGACGAGCCCGAACAAACCGAACGCCTTGCAGCCGAGGTGATTCCGCAACTGCGGTAAAGGCTCACCCTGCTCGCCGTTCCCGCATGCGCGCGTGCCGCCAGCGGCCCCGCCATGCCACGTCCCCTATTCCCGGCCTGCCACGTTCCGTATTCCCGGCAGCCGCGCTCCCTATTCCCGGCATACCGCGTATCCTTTTCCCGCCATGCCGTGTTCCCTTCCCGCCATGTCGCGGTCCCTATTCCCGGCATGCTTTTCGCCGGGAGCTCGGTGCCCGGGCCGCTATTGCTGGTGTGCGCGGAATGCGGCGGCGCCTACGCGATCCGGGTCGGTGAGGTGGCCAAGGAACAGGCGGGCGGCGGGGGTGGGGGTGCGGGTGGTGACCGCGTGCCACGGGCGGTCCAAAGGGGTGCCGTCGACCGGGGGCAGCTCCAAAAGGCCTGTGGCGATATCGTTTTCGACCGCGTCGCTGTGGATCAGTGTCACGCCCAGGCCCTCGCGCGCGGCGGCCAGGACGGCGCCGTGGGAGCCGAGGGTGAGGGTGGGCGGGCGGATCTGCAGGCGATCCAGCAGGGCGAGGGTGGTCTCGCGGGTGCCGGAGCCGTGGCCGCGCAGCAGCCAGGTGGCGGTCAGGGGATCGGCACAGTGGCCGGGGGCGCCGACCACCACCAGGCGGCTGGGGCGGCGGGCCCGGACGACGAGCCCCGTCTCGCGCGGCGGTCGGCCCGCGATCACGAGATCGGTTTCGTGATGCAGTAATTCGAGGAACAGGATGTCGCGGGGCTGGATCGACAGCCCGACCTCGATGTCCGGGTAGCGGTCGCGGAAGGACACCAGCGGCCGCAGTAGCACGTATTCCCCCGCCGTCGCGACGACACCGATGCGCAGGCGCCCGGTCTCGGCGCGGCGCACCGCGGCCTGCGCCTCCTGCATCAAACCGAGGATGCTGCGGCAATATTCGGCGTAGACGCGCCCGGCCTCGGTGAGCGCGATGCCGCGGCCGGATTTCGCGATCAGTTTCGCGCCGAGCTGTTTTTCGATGTGCGCGACGGCGGCGGAGGCGGCGGCCTCGGTGATGTGCAGCTGCGCGGCGGCGCGGCGGATGCTGTTGTGACGGGCCACGGCGAGAAAGGTTTCCATGCGAACCGCGCTCACCCTTCCCATCGTCAGACGGTAGCAAACTCAACGATTCGGTTGAGCGAGACGAGAAACAATCGGATTGTTCGGCCGCACCGCCCCGGTCATTCTGGATCTGCAGCCCGGCGAACAGGAGCAATCGATGGCCGACGAATCCACCCGCGACCGCTGGGATCCGGGAGTTCACTCCTACGCGTCGATGGGATACTACGACGCCGACTACTCACCGAGCGATACCGATGTGCTCGCCGTGTTCCGGGTGACGCCGCAGCCGGGCGTCGACCCGATCGAGGCGGCCGCGGCGGTGGCGGGCGAATCCTCCACGGCCACATGGACTGTCGTGTGGACCGACCGGCTGACCGCGCACGATCGCTACCGCGCCAAATGCTATCGGGTCGACGAGGTCCCGGGCCGGGCGGGGGAGTATTTCGCCTACGTCGCCTACGATCTCGATCTTTTCGAGGAGGGGTCGATCACGAATCTGACCTCCTCGGTGATCGGAAATGTCTTCGGTTTCAAACCGCTGAAAGCGTTGCGGCTGGAGGACATGCGCATTCCGGTGGCCTACGTCAAGACCTTCCAGGGGCCGCCGCACGGCACGGTGATGGAGCGGGAGTATCTCGAGAAGTACGGACGGCCGCTGCTGGGCGCCACCGTGAAACCGAAACTCGGTCTGTCGGCGCGAAACTACGGCCGGGTGGTGTATGAGGCATGCAGGGGCGGTCTCGATTTCACCAAGGACGACGAGAACATCAACTCCCAGCCGTTCATGCGGTGGCGCGATCGCTACCTGTACGCCATGGAGGGCGTCAACCGGGCTGTCGCGGAAACCGGAGAATTGAAGGGGCATTATCTCAATGTCACCGCGGCCTCGATGGAGGACATGTACGAGCGCGCGGAATTCGCGAAATCGCTCGGCAGCGTGATCATCATGATGGACCTCACCGTCGGTTACACCGCCATGCAGTCGATGTCGCACTGGGCGCGGCGCAACGGCATGCTGCTGCATCTGCACCGCGCCGGGCATTCGACGTTCACGCGGCAGAAGACGCACGGCGTCAGCTTCCGGGTGCTGGCCAAATGGTGCCGGTTGATCGGCGTCGATCATCTGCACGCGGGCACCGTCATCGGCAAGCTCGAGGGCGATCCGCATACGGTGCAGGGCTTCTACGATACGTTGCGGGACAACCACATTCCGGCGAACCCACGCAACGGCATCTTCTTCGACCAGCACTGGGCGAGCCTGCCCGGGGTGATGCCGGTGGCCTCCGGCGGCATCCACGCGGGCCAGATGCATCAGCTGCTGGACCTGTTCGGCGACGATGTGGTGCTGCAGTTCGGCGGCGGCACCATCGGGCACCCGATGGGCATCGCGGCGGGCGCGCAGGCCAATCGGGTGGCGTTGGAGGCGGTGGTCAAGGCCCGCAACGAGGGCCGCGATCTGCTGAAGGAGGGACCGGACGTGCTGCGGCGCGCGGCCGCGGCCTGCGGTCCGCTCGAGGCGGCGCTGGCGACCTGGGGCGATGTCACCTTCGAGTACACCTCCACCGATGCCCCCGACGCCGTCCCGACCGCCAGCCGCTGAGAGCCGAGGATCCGCCATGTACCTTCGTCAGGGGACGTTCTCCCATCTGCCCGCGCTCACCGACACCGAGATCGCCGCCCAGGTGCGCTCCGCGCTGCTGGAGAACTGGCCGATTTCGATCGAATACACCGACGACCCGCATCCACGCAACGTGTACTGGGAGATGTGGGGGCTGCCGCTGTTCGATCTGGACGAGCCCGACGGTGTGCTCGCCGAGATCGAAGCGTGCCGCAATACGTTCCCGCAGCACTACATTCGCGTCAACGCCTACGACGCGAGCTACGGCAGGCAGACCACGGCGCTGAGCTTCCTGGTGCAACGCCCGCCGGACGAACCGGGATTCGTGCTGACCCGCACGGAGTCCGACGACCGCCGCCAGCGCTACGGATGGCACGCGTACGCGACCGAACTGCCCGGCGGGCGCCGCTACGGCGGCTGAGTGCGGACAGGAGTGGCAGGGTTGGCCCCCGAACGCCGATCGGCGCACAACGAGCAGGGCGCCGCGCCGAGCGCGCGGACGCCCGGGTTCCGCATGTATCGCCCGGACGCCGGAAACGGCCCGGTCGCGCCGTCACCGGGCAACGGGGACGATGCGCCGCCGAAGGATGCCGCGCCGCTGAACGACGATGCGCTGCTGGATCTTTCGGCGGACCTGGCCGGTCGGCGCGTCGAGGACACGCTGGCCCGCCTGGACCGGGAACTGGTGGGCCTGGCCGGTGTGAAGCGCCGCGTCCGCGAGATCGCCGCCTTACTGCTCGTCGAGCGCGCCCGCGAGCGTTTCGGCCTGGCCGCGGCGCGACCGACCATGCATATGAGCTTCACCGGCGGACCGGGCACCGGCAAGACCACCGTGGCGCTGCGCATGGCCGAACTGCTGCACACCCTCGGCCACCTCCGGAAGCCGAAGGTGCACACGGTGACCCGAGACGACCTGGTGGGCCAGTTCATCGGCCACACCGCGCCCAAGACCAAGGAGGCCCTGGTCAAGGCCGCGGGCGGGGTGCTGTTCATCGACGAGGCGTACTACCTGTTCCGCCCGGAGAACGAGCGCGACTACGGCCAGGAGGTCATCGAGATCCTGTTGCAGGAGATGGAGACCGAGCGCGCCAGCCTGGTGGTGATCTTCGCGGGATATCCGGACCGCATGGAGACGTTCTTCTCCGCCAATCCGGGCCTGTCCTCCCGCGTCGCCCACCACATCGAGTTCCCCGACTACAGTCACGACGAACTGCGGGCGATCACGGACCTGATGGTGGCCGATCTGCACCTGCGTTTCGACCCGGACGGCGCCGAGGCGTTCGCGCGGTATCTCGAACTGCGCATGGCCCGGCCACGTTTCGCCAACGGGCGCAGCGTCCGCAATGCCCTGGACCGCTGCCGGTTACGGCAGGCGAAGCGTCTGGTCGAGTTGCATCGCCCGCTGGGTAAGGCCGATCTGACCACCCTCACCGCCGCGGACGTCTACGGCAGCAGCGTTTTTCGCAGGGAGTGACCATGCCCGAGGGACTGAAGACGCTGACGCGGTACACGATCGAGCAGGAGCACCGCCACCCCGGCTCCTCCGGCGAGTTCTCCGCGCTGGTCAATGTGCTGGCCACCGCGACGAAGATCATCGCCAACCAGGTCACCCGCGGCCGCATCGTCGGATCCCTCGGCGCCCAGCCCGCGGAGAACCTGCCCCCGACGGTGCACCGCCGGATGGACGCGATCGCCAACGACATCATGGTGGCCGAATCGCAGTGGACCGGGCCGCTGTCGGCGCTGCTGTCGGAGCAGATGGACGAGTTCCACCCGGTCCCCACCGAGTACCGGCGCGGCAAGTACCTGCTGGCCTTCGATCCGCTCGACGGCTCCTCCAACATCGATGTGAACCTGCCCGTCGGAACGATATTCAGCGTCCTGCGCGCCCCGGAGGACGGCCGCGCCGCCGAGGCCGGGGACTTCCTGCAGCCCGGCGTGCACCAGGTGTGCGCGGGCTTCACCCTGTACGGCCCGGCGACCATGCTGGTGCTCACCACCGGCAGTGGCGTGGACGGTTTCACCCTGGATAGGGAGATCGGCGCGTTCGTGCTCACCCATCCGCGCCTGCGAATTCCGGAGGACACATCGGGTTTCGCGATCAACGCCGCCAACGAGCGATTCTGGGAGCGGCCGGTGCGCCGCTACGTCCACGAATGCCTGGAGGGCGTGGAGGGGCCGCGCGGGCGGGATTTCAATATGCGCTGGGTGGCCTCGCTGGTCGCCGACACCTTCCACATCCTGACCCGCGGCGGGGTCTACCTGTATCCCTACGACACCCGCTATCCCGCACGGCCGGGCCGGGTTTCGCTGCTGTACGGGGCGAATCCGATCGCGTTCGTGGTCGAGCAGGCGGGCGGGTGGGCGACCACCGGTGGGGAGCGGGTGCTCGAGGTCCGGCCGCGGGCGCTGCATCAGCGGGTGCCGCTGATTCTGGGTTCCCGCAACGAGGTCGAGCGGATCGAGCGCTACCACCGCGAACCCGACGAGGGCCCGAGCTTCGATGCCTCGCTGTTCGGCACCCGCTCGCTGTTTCGCCCGGGGCGCCATTGAATGTCGGTGCACGCCACCGAATGTCACCGCAGCACAGTGGAGGTGCGATGTCACTGAAACATCCCGTGGTCGCCATCACCGGATCCTCCGGCGCCGGGACCACCAGTGTCACCAAGACCTTCCAGGAGATCTTCCGGCGGGAGGGGATCAGCGCCGCCGTCGTCGAGGGCGATTCCTTCCACCGCTTCGACCGCAACGAGATGAAACTGGCGATGGCCGAGGCCGAGCAGAATCGCAATCTGCACTTCTCGCATTTCGGGCCGGAGGCGAATCTGCTGGAGGAGCTCGAGACGCTGTTCCGCGACTACGGCAACACCGGCGTCGGGCTGGTGCGACACTACCTGCACGACGAGGCGGAGGCCAAGCCCTACGGGCAGCCGGTCGGCACGTTCACCCCGTGGGAGGAGCTGGCACCCGGCAGCGATCTGCTGTTCTACGAGGGGTTGCACGGGGCCGCGGTCGCCGGTGGCATCGATGTCGCGCAATACGCCGATCTGCTGGTCGGCGTCGTGCCGATCATCAACCTGGAGTGGATTCAGAAGGTCATTCGCGACAAGACCGATCGCGGATATTCCAGCGAGGCGGTCATCGACACGATCCTGCGCCGCATGCCCGACTACGTGAAGTACATCTGCCCGCAGTTCTCCCGGACCTACGTGAATTTCCAGCGCGTGCCGACGGTGGACACCTCGAATCCGTTCATCGCGCGCACGATTCCGACCGCGGACGAGAGCTTCGTGGTGATCCGGTTCGCGGACCCGAAGGTGATCGACTTCCCCTATCTGCTGTCGATGCTGCACGATTCGTTCATGTCCCGGCCGAACTGCATCGTGGTGCCCGGGGGGAAGATGGAGCTGGCGATGCAGCTCATCTTCACGCCGTTGATCCTGCGGTTGATGGACAAGCGGCCCAAGCATGCGGTGTAGGACGGCAGTCGCCGCAAATTCGCACGCGATGTCAGTTCCGTTCGGTCTCCGGGGCTTTCACCTCCTCGTGGTCGCGCGCCCAGCGGGGATCGGCGAACCAGGTATAGGCGCTGACGATGGCCGAGCCGATCACGGCGGTGTAGAGCATGTCGCCACCGTCGATGACGAGGCTGATCACGCCACCGAGGGCGGCACCCCCGGCGAAGGACCCGTACTGCAGCGCGTAGCCGAGCCAGTCGCGGGCCGTTCCGCCGGACAGGTGGCGCTCGATGCCCTGAGCCAGCTTGACCAGGGTGCCCGTGACATAGGTGACCGGGATCGAGACCTCGCCGTTCTTCACGAACGACGTGTTCAGCGCGCCCATGGCGAAGGAGACGAACAGGATCGGCGGCAGGCCCAGATCCTTGTCGCGGTCGGCCAGGACCTGGTCGAGGATCGCCGCGAAGGCCAGCACGATCGTCGCCAGCACCGTGGCACCGTGCGGGTGGTTGCGCCACCAGTGCCGACGGCATACCGAGGCCACGATCACGCCGACCGCGAAGCAAACGATCAGCGCCAGCGCGCCGCCGGCCAGGGTGTGATCGCCCAGAAAATTGCCGAGAATCGCGCGCTCGGTATTCCCGGTCATGAAAGTGACGAAAAATCCGGCAGAATGGGTGTACGCGGCGGCGCCGACGAAGCCAGCCAGCATCGAGAGCACCGCCGACAGCCGGGTCTCGAGGTTCCAGAACGGTTCGGGGAGATCGGTCTGTTTCGGAGTCACAGCGACAGGCTAGCAACGCATGCGAAGTTGTGCATGAATCATGGGTGCGGTGTGAGGGGAGTCAGGTAGTTCGCCAACGCGCGGACCGCGGCGTCCCGGCCGAGGTCGAACGCGCGCAGCAGGACGGTCTCGTCGCGCCCGACGCGGCCGATGGTGGGGGAGCCGAGCGGCGGGCGGATCTGCAGCACCGCGGGGTGGTCGGCGAGGGTCTGTTCGTCGCGGGCGTGGTGGTCGGCGCGGGTGCGCCAGGAGTCGATCACGCCCGGGGCGTGGCGGCGCAGGAAGCGGGTGACCACGCGGAGCTCCAGTGCGGAAGGGGCGCTGGGGATTTCGTCGGTCCGGCGGGTGCGCAGGACCAGGGCGTGGGTGGCGCCCTGGGCCAGGGTGGTGTGGATCGGGATCGACTCCGACAGGCCCGCGTCGACGTAGCGGTGACCGCCGAGCGACACCGGGCGTCCGGCCAGGATCGGCAGGCACGTGGTCGCCCGCAGGGCGCGCTGCAGGGTTGCCACATCGGTGATGTGCGGGTGCAGGTCGACGGCGGCGCCGCTCGCCGCGTCGGTGCCGATCGGGTGGAATGTCACCGGGTTGGCGAGGATCGCCGGAAAATCCATCGGCACGAGGCGCTCGTACACCGTGTGCACCAGATATCGGGTGTCGACCGCTCGACCGCCCCGCAGGCCCCGGGCCGGGGCGATGACCCGCCGAATGATGTCGCCGCGCCACGCCCGCCGCGCGCCGCGGGCCCGCGCGCACAGCAGCCACGCGCCGTTGAGTGCCCCGGCGGACGACCCGTACACCGCGTCGAAACAGCGCAGCAGCCCCAATTCCTCGAGCGCCGCCGCCATGCCGTGGGAATAGACCCCGCGCGAGGATCCGCCCTCGATCACCAGGGCCAGCCGGGCCTCGTCGCCGCGGTGCCCGGGCTCGCTGCCCGCCGCATGCCGCTGCGCGATGAGTTCGCCGACGGCGGAGCGGGCGTCACTGTGCAGCACCGGCGCCTCCACGTTCGCGAAACAATTGCGTTTCTGTCTAGCACAGCGGGTCGTGGCGGTCGCCGCGCGTACGGGCGGGACGGAGAGTTTGGGTGCGGGCCCCCGCAGGGGGATGGGGTCGGCGGCCCGCGCGTCACACAATGCCGTGTGTTTGCGGGCGCGCCCAAGGGACTTCGGTCCCTTCCCGGACGGCCGGAGGGCCCCAGCACGAACGGGAGTGTGCCCGCTGCGTATGAAGGGGAGGAAGGGGCGGCGACGGTGTATCGGTAGGCTGCGGCGATGCGGACCGAATCGGGGCGGCGGCTCATCGATACCGTGGCGTGGGTGCTGATCGAGGAGGGGCGGATCCTGTGCGCGCGGCCGCGCGGCAAGGATGTCTTCTTCATTCCCGGCGGTAAGCGCGAGGGCGCCGAGAGCGATCTACAGACGCTGCTGCGCGAGATCGACGAGGAGCTGACCGTCGCACTCGACCCCGAAACCGTCGTGCACGTCGGGACCTATGAGGCCGAATTGCCCGGCGCCGCAGCGGGTCTGGTCCGCATGGCCTGCTACACCGCCGACTATGCCGGTACGATCGAACCCAGCAGCGAGATCGACGAGATCGCGTGGTTCGGCTACGCCGACCGCGCGCTCGTGCCCCCGGTGGACCAGCTGCTGTTCGACGATCTCGCGGCGGCCGGTCTGCTCCCGGCCCCGGACCGCCGCACATAACGAATCGTCAACTCCCGAATACTGCCGCCGGGAAGCGGGTAAATTCCAGATTCATGCGCGGGCTGCCGGCCGCGCCGGGGAATTCGAGGAGACGCCATGGCCGAAATCGCGGCGGAGCAACCCGATCGGACCGCCGAACCCCAGCTCAAACGCGTCATCGGGCCGGGCCTGCTGCTGTTGTTCATCGTCGGCGACATTCTCGGTACCGGCATCTACGCGCTGACCGGAAAGGTCGCCGCGCAGGTCGGCGGCGCCGTGTGGGTGCCGTTCGTGGTCGCCTTCCTGGTCGCGATGATCACCGGCTTCAGTTATCTGGAACTGGTTACGAAATATCCGAACGCCGCCGGCGCCGCCCTGTATACGCACAAGGCATTCGGCATCCAATTCGTGACATTCATGGTCGCTTTCGCGGTGATGAGCTCGGGCCTCACCTCCGCCTCCACCGGCGCCCGCGCGTTCGCCGCCAATTTCGCCGAGGCATTCGAACTGAATCTGAGCACGGGCGTCGGCATCACGCTGGTCGCGGTGGCGTTCATGCTGGTGGTGAGCGTGATCAACCTGCGCGGCGTCAGCGAGAGCGTGTGGTCCAACGTCGTCCTCACCTGTGTCGAGCTGACCGGCCTGCTGATCGTCGTCGGAATCGGCCTGTGGGCGTTGGGATTCGGCAACGGAGACTTCAGCCGCATCATCGAATTCGAGACCGGCGATCGCACCGCGCTCGGCGGCGTCATCGTCGCCACCACGCTGTCGTTCTATGCGATGGTCGGCTTCGAGGATTCGGTGAACATGGCCGAGGAGTGCAAGGAACCCAACCGCATCTTCCCCAAGATTCTGCTGTCCGGGCTGTGCATCACCGGCGTGATGTACGTGCTGGTGTCGATCACCGCGGTGGCGCTGGTGCCGCTGCAGGAACTCGGCGTGGGCGATACGCCGCTGCTGAAGGTGGTGGAGATCGGCGCGCCCGCCTTCCCGACCCGGATCTTCGCCTTCATCACCATGTTCGCCCTCGCCAATACGGCGTTGATCAACATGATGATGGCCAGCCGGCTGCTGTACGGCATGGCCCGCCAGGGCGTCATACCGGGCGCGCTCGGCCGCGTCCATCCCTTCCGGCGCACGCCGTGGGTGGCGATCCTGTTCACCGCCGCGCTGGCGGTCGGCCTCATCACCTTCGTCGGCGAGGTGCCCGAGCTGGGCGGCACGACGGCGCTGCTGCTGCTGGCGGTGTTCACGATCGTCAATATCGCCGTCCTGGTGCTGCGCCGAGATCCGGTGGAGCACCAGCACTTCCGCACACCCACCGTGCTGCCCGTCGTCGGCGCACTGACGTGTGGTTTCCTGGTCACCCCGTTCACCGATCGCAATACGCAGCAGTATGCGATCGCCGCCGTCCTGCTCGGGATCGGCGCGGTGCTGTGGGCGGTGACGCATCCGGCGCTGCTGCGCAAGCTGGAATCCGCCCGCAAGTAGAGCCGTCAATCCGGCAGCAGCGGCACCGAGAGCCCCTCACCGCGGCCGAGCAGCGCCGCCCGCGTGACCGTCCCCGCGCCGAACCGGTCGCGCAGCCGATCGAGCGTGGCATCGAGGGTCGCGCCGGCGCGGGGCTCGAAGGGGAGGGTGAGCTGGAGGGTATCGGCGTCGTCGAGGTTGGTCAGCGACAGGCCGATGAGGGTGAGGCCGCGCTGCTGAATCATCGGCATGGCCGCGGACAGCAGGATGCGGGCGGCGCGCAGGATCGTGCCGCTGTGATCGGTCGCCTCGGGCAGCGTGTGCGAGCGGGTGGCGCGAGTGAAATCGTCGAAACGCATGCGCAGCACCACGGTTCGGCACATCCGGTCGGCGGCGCGCAGCCGGTGCCCGAGCCGGTCGGCGAGGCCGTGCAGGTACGCCTCGATCTCGTCGGGGGTGCGATGCCTGCGGCCCAGTGCCCGCTGCGCACCGATCGACCGGCGGCGCCGGCCGGTCTCGACCCGGCGCGGATCCCGGGCCCACGACAGCGCGTACAGGTGCCGGGCCGCGGCCGGGCCCAGGATCGACGACAGCGAGCCCTCGCCGAGTTCGGCCAGCTGCCCGATCCGCGTGATGCCGTGGTCGTGCAGTGTGGCGGCGGTGACTTCGCCTACGCCCCACAGCCTTTCGACCGGCAGGGGATGCAGGAAGTCCAGTTCGCCGTCCGGCGGCACCTCCAGCAACCCGTCGGGCTTGGACACCGCGCTGGCCACCTTGGCGAGAAACTTGGTGCGCGCCACGCCGACCGAGATGGGGAGCCCGACCTGCTCGCGGACGTCGGCGCGGAGCTCGCGGGCGATCCGCACGGGGTCGCCCGCGATCCGCCGCAGCCCGCCCACGTCGAGGAACGCCTCATCGATCGATATGCCCTCGACCTCCGGCGTGGTATTGCGGAAGATCTCGAACACCGCCTTGCTGGCCTGCGAATACGCCGACATGCGCGGCGGCACCACGATCGCGTGCGGGCAGATCCGCAGCGCCTGACCGGCATTCATCGGCGTGCGCACCCCGAGCGCCTTGGCCTCGTAACTGGCCGCGAGCACCACCCCGCCGCCCACGATCACCGGCTTGCCCCGCAACCACGGCGCGTCCCGCTGCTCCACCGAGGCATAGAACGAATCCAGATCCGCGTGCAGGATCGACGCCTCCGCCCGCTCCGCCATCCGCCGCCCGGCAGCATCAGGCCCGCGACTGGGGAACCGGGGGCGATCGGACACGAACATATGTTCGCATAGATCCGTGGCGGCTGGCCATGCCCCTGGTCTCGGGGGCCGGGGGCGTACACTCTCAGCAGGTCGTTTGTTCCCGCACCCGTCTTCCCGAGTCCTGCAGCGCGGCTTCGGAATCCGTTTGCACGAGATTCAGGAGATGCTATGGATGCTGCGCTCCCCGCGGTAACCACCACCACATCACCGCACCCGTTCTTCGATCCCGTCCCGAACCTGACCGGCGATACGGCCACACTCGCCTGCGAGCGCCTGGTCCGCCACCTGTTCGACGTCGGCCTGCAACTGCACACGCTGCAGGCCATCTTCGATCAGCCCCACACCACCCCGGAACAGATGCGGGCCGCCAGCGACGCCGTGGGCATCGTGCTCGGCGACCTGGACACGCTCATCCACGACGCCGGTCTGGCCATGCTCGCCCACAGCGCCGACAGCATCCCGCCGCTCACCGGCAACGGGAAACCGTCGAGACAACGCAGACGCCGCTGACCGCCCCGCCGCCACGACATCGAGCGCACGCGATCAGCTGTTCCCGGTCAATGCCACACCGGCGCCGACTCCGATGATCATCAACCCGCCGGTGCCGCCGACGGTCTCGAGGCGCCGGGGTGAGCGGGCGAACCACGACCGGGCCGTGGCCGCGAGCAGCGCCCAGCTCCCGTCCGAAAGCGCCTGGATGGCAAGGAAAACGGCACCCAGGGTCAGCAACTGTGCGGGCAGGGGACCGCGGGCCGGATCGGTGAACTGGGGGAGGACCGCGCCGAAGAACACGATCGTCTTGGGGTTGGTGGCGCCGACGAGACACCCCTGCCGCAGCACCCGCCTGCCGTCGGCGGCCGGGGCCCCCGACCGCAGGGTCGACGCCAGTTGCTTGCGCTGCCGAATCGCCATGACGCCCAGATAGATCAGGTACGCGGCCCCGGCGATCTTCACGATCAGGAACACCGTCGCCGAGGCCGTCAATACCGCGCCCAGCCCGAACGCCACCGCGGCCAGCGGGACGAACGATCCGGCGACGGTGCCCGCGACCGACAGGACCGCGGACCGGCGTCCCAGGGTCAGCGCTCGACCGATCGCGAACAGCACGTTGGGACCCGGGATGACGATGAGGACGAAGGCGGCGACGGCGAAGGCGGCGGCATGAGACAGCGGGACCATCTCACGCAGCGTAGCCGCTCAGTCGAGGCAGAACTCGTTTCCTTCGATGTCCTGCATGACGAGGGTGGACTCGTTCTCGTCGTCGGCGGGCAGCAGCCGCACCCGGACCGCGCCCAGCGCAATCAGCCGCGCGCATTCCGATTCCAGTGCCGCCAGGCGTTGTTCGCCCACCAGCCCGGTGCCGACCCGCACGTCGAGATGCACGCGATTCTTGACGACCTTGCCCTCGGGCACACGCTGGAAGAACAGCCGCGGACCCACACCCGTGGGATCGACGCACGCGAACGACGCGCCCCGGCGCTCGGGCGGCAGCGTGCGATCGTAGGCGTCCCAGTCGGCGAACCCCTCCGGCGGCGGCGGGACGACATACCCCAGCACCTCGCACCAGAAACGAGCGACGCGCTCGGGCTCCGCGCAGTCGAAGGTGACCTGGACCTTTTTGACCGATGCCATCGGCTCACCATAGAGCCTGCGCCCGGCTCAGGACGACGTTCCATAGCGGTGGGCGATCGCTTCGGCCCGGCCGTGCAGCGAGTCGCGCAACCACTGCGGGGCAAGGGCTTCCGCGTCCGTGGCGAGCTGCCATATCGCCCATTCGGCATGCCGGACATCCTGGAAGGTCACCTCCAGCCGCCGCCAGTCGTCGGCGTCGGGCTCCTCGGCGCGGACGGTCAGCGCGGTGCCCACCAGTTCCTCTCGCCGGGCCGGATGCACCCGGACCAGGACGGTGACCTGGTCGCCACCGGTCCGGAACCGGGTGCTGCGTTCCTGCCATGCCCGGTCCAGATCGACCCGGTCCGGCCGCTGGGCGGGTTCGGGGAGCGCCTCGGCGGCGAGGATCCGCGACAGCCGGTAGGTGCGGTCCGCGCCGGACCGCGTGGCCAGCAGGTAGCCCTGACCGCGCACGGTGACCAGGCCGATCGGATCCACCGTGCGCCACGCCGGGGTCCGGTCGACCGCCGCGTAGTGGATGCGCAGCTTGTGCCCGGCGAAGACCGCGCGACGCACCTCCCGCACGAGGGTGTCGGGCAGCTCCTCGGCGGCCAGGGGACGCGAGAGGAGGTCGACCTCCGGGTCGACGAGCAATCGCTGCGCCGCACCGGCCGCGGTATCGCGAGAGCCTTCGGGAAGCGCGTCGACCACCTTGCGCATGGCCGAGGCCAGCGCCGCGCCGAGGCCGAATGCCTGTGCGCCGCTGCGTGATCCGGCGACCAGCAGGGCGAGCGCCTCGTCGTGGTTCAGCCCGGTGAGCTCGGTCCGGAATCCGGGCAGCAGGGCGAAACCGCCGTGCCGCCCGCGTTCGGCGTAGACCGGAACACCGGCCGCCGACAGCGCCTCGATATCGCGCAGCACCGTACGGGTCGACACCTCGAGTTCGCGAGCGAGCGTGGCCGCGGACATCCGGCCGTGCCGGCGCAGCAGCAGCACCAGCGAGACCAGGCGGTCGGCGCGCATACGACAAACCTTCGCAGAAATACACGACACAAGATGTCGTGTTTGGTTGGCAGCCTAGTCGATATGACGAACAAGAAGATGGCCACCGACCCCAGCGACCTGGCCGGGTATTTCATCGAGCGCGCCAACGCGGGCGATGTCGACGGGCTGGTGGCGTTGTACGAGCCGGACGCCGTGCTGGCATTCCCGCCGGGAAACCTCGCGACCGGGCATGCGGAGATCCGCAAGGTCTACGAGCAGTTCGTGGCGGCCGGACCGGTGCTCACGCCGGGGCGGCAGCATCCGACGCTGGTGAGCGGCGATCTGGCACTGACGGCGACCACCCTGACCACCGGCGAGACAACCGTGGAAGTCGCTCGCCGCCAGCCGGACGGATCGTGGCTGTGGGTCGTCGACCAGCCGTCACTCGCGACGTAACGGGCCGGGGGGGCGCCCGGGCGCCCGGGTTGGGGGTAAATAACCGCCCCCGGCCCGGGGGGGCGGGGGGGGGAGGGCCGCGGCGGGCCCCCCCCCGGGGGGGGCCGCGGGCCGGGGC
>NZ_JARWQD010000166.1 GCF_029869545.1 Nocardia wallacei
AACAACCTGCCGCTGCGCTCGATCCCGACCGGTACCACCATCCACGCGGTGGAGCTGCGTCCGGGCGGTGGCGCCAAGATGGCCCGTGCCGCCGGCATGAGCATCCAGCTGCTGGGTAAGGAAGGCGCCTACGCGCCCCCCCCCCCCGCCCGCGCCGCGGGGGGGGCCGGGGGGCCCCTGTCGTCGTTGCCGGGACAAGGGAACCACCACCGAAGGTGACCGGGGCGCTGTGGTTGCCCGGGCAGGGGAAACATGACCGAGCGGACCTGGCGGATCGTCCCGCTGGCGGCCGAGCACACCCGCAGCCTGGCCGAATGCCATATCGCCTGCTGGCGGGAGGCCTATCGGGACCTGGTGTCGCGGCATGTGCTCGACGCCTTCGACGTCGGCCGCCGCGCCGAGCAGTGGGAGCGTGTGCTGCGGCGCTACCCCGATTCCACGGTGGTCGCCCTCGCCGGGGACACCGTCATCGGATTCGCCAGCGGCGGCCCGTCGCGCGACCGGCCGCCCGTGGCCGCCCGCGAAATCAACGCGATGTACGTGCGGGCCGCCCGGTACGGCACCGGCGTCGCACACGACCTGATGCGCGCGGTGCTGCGCCCCGCCGCAGACACCTCGCTGTGGGTATTCGAGGAAAACCCGCGCGCCCAGGCCTTCTATCGGAAATGCGGATTCGAACTCGACGGCACGTTCCGCACGGAGGCATTCACACCGACCATCGAGGTTCGCATGATTCGCCGCGCCGATGCCCCGTGATCGATCAGTTGGCTCCGCCGAGGCACTGCACGTCGGCGCTGATGCTCTGCAGCGCGCACAGTCCGAAGGCATTCACATTCGACGACAGCGAGGCCGAGCCCGTCTGCGGATCCCACAGCGCCAGCACCGGCGCCGCCTCGGTGGTCGTTTCCTGCGGGGCCGCCGGCTCCAGCGGCACCGCCGCGGCCTGGGCCGCCACGGGCGCGCCCAGAATGGCCGCCCCGGCGGCGACGGTGACGACGGCGCCACGCACGGACTTGATCTGCATGCAACTTCTCCTGGTTCGATCCAACGTCAGACCCCGGTCAGGGCAGACGCCAGTCGACCGGAGCGGCACCCAATGTACCCAGCAATTCGTTGGTTCGCGTGAACGGCCTCGATCCGAAGAACCCTCGCGAAGCGGACAGCGGTGAGGGATGGGCGGATTCGATGTACGGGACACCGTCCAACATCGGCTTCAGCGTCGACGCGTCGCGCCCCCACAGGATCGCGACCATCGGCTGCTTACGCGCGACCAGCGCCCGAATCGCCTGCTCCGTCACCGCTTCCCAGCCCTTGCCGCGATGCGAGGCGGGCTGGCCGGGCTGCACGGTCAGCACCCTGTTCAACATCAGCACGCCCTGGTCCGACCACGGCGACAGGTCACCACACGACGGCGTGGGGTGACCGAGATCCTTGGAATACTCGGAGAAGATGTTGGCCAGGCTGCGCGGGACCGGCGAAACATCGGGCGCCACCGAGAAACTCAGCCCCATGGCGTGCCCGGGCGTCGGATAGGGGTCCTGGCCCACGATCAGCACGCGCACCTTGTCGAAGGGCCGCTGGAACGCGCGCAGAACGTTCTCGCCCTTCGGGAAGTAGCCGCGCCCGGCGGCGTTCTCGTTCCGTAGGAATTCGCCCATCGCCGCAATCCGGTCGGCTACCGGTTCCAGCGCCTCGGCCCAGCCCGTATCGATGATCTCCGACAGTGGTTTTGCGCCCATGTCGGGACAAGATAGCTTGGCGAGTTTCACGACGGTAGCTCACCCACCTTCCGCGAACGATTCCCAGCCGACCGGACCGGTCCAGGGCCTGCCGTCGACCGTGACGCCGGAACCGGCGGCCGCTCGTCCCACGGGTACCCAGCCGCCGGGAAGTTCTTGCCCGGCGCGGAAAGTCGCGGCGAAGGCGTGGTCCTCGCCGCCGGTGAGGATCCAGGTGCGCGGGTCGGCGCCGAGCAGTTCGGCCACCGGGTGCAGCGCCGGATCGTCGAGCGCCCGCGACTCCACATCGAGGGCGACACCGGAGGATTCGGCGATATGCCCGAGATCGGCGAGCAGGCCGTCGGACACGTCGACCATGGCGGTGATCGCGGCAGCGGCGGGCATGTCCAGCACGGTCCCGTACGGCGGTTGCGGGACCCGGTGCGCGGCAACGATTTCCGGGAACTTCTCGGGATCGACGCCCGCGGCGAGGACCGCCAGTCCCGCCGCCGACCGGCCCAGCCGCCCCGCCACCGCGACGATATCGCCGGGCCGCGCCCCCGAGCGCAGCACCGCGCGATCGGGGGGATCGCCGAACGCGGTCACCGAGATCACCAGCAGCGGGCTGCGCACCACATCGCCCCCGGCGATCGAGCCTCCGGCGCGGTGCGCCTCGCGCCACAGGCCGTCGACGAACCGGTCGACGAACTCGACGGGCGTGTCGGCGGGGCAGCCCAGTGAGACCACGAACGCGCTCGGAGCCGCGCCCATCGCGACCACGTCGGCGGCGTTCTGCGCGATCGCCTTGCGCCCGATGTCCTCGGGCGCGGACCAGTCGAGCCGGAAATGCCGGTCCTGCACCAGCATGTCGGTGCTGACCACGTACCGCCCGGCGGGCGCCGCCACGATCGCGGCGTCGTCGCCGGGACCGAGCACCACGCCGGGGCCCTGGCTGCGGCCGCCGTTCATGCGCGCGATGAGCGCGAACTCTCCCAGTTCGCGGACCGTGCGCGGGCTGCTGTCGGTGATGACACCCTCCTTCCGATGGGCCGAACCGCCGTCGGCCGGATCGACAGTACTGGCGCGGTGGATCGCGTGCGCGAAGCACCGCCGACCGCAAGCCGACCTCCTCCTCCGGCCGCGGCACGCGGTTCGCTACGCTCGGGACCGGAATCCATCCCAGCAGCGGTGACAGCGGGCCGCCGGACCCGCCGCGCGCGACAGGACGAGCGGAGACGAATCCCCGGATGAGCAGCGATACGGATAGCGACGGCGAGTCCACCTCCGATACTCCCCGGTTCTCCCCCGCCCTCATCGCGACGGCGGTGGCGCTGCCGGTGGCGCTGATCGTCGCCGTGCTGGTGATCGCCGTGATGTCGCGGCAGAATCCGGTCCGCGAGCCGCTGGCGCTCGGTTCCATTCCGGCGCCGGGTGCGACCGGTCCGGCGTGCGCCGCGCTGCTGCCGACGCTGCCGGAACAGCTGGGCGACTACACCAAGGCCGAACTGGCGCAACCGGCGCCACCCGCCACCGCCGCGTGGCAGCTGCCCGACGGCGGCGAACCGATCGTGCTGCGCTGCGGGCTGGACCGGCCCCTGGAGTTCGACAAGGCATCGTCCCTGCAGGTGATCAACGGGGTCAACTGGTTCGAGGTGCGCGATCAGACCTCGGGTGTCACCTCCGGCACCTGGTTCGCCGTCGACCGCGGCACCTATGTGGCCGTCACCATGCCCAACAGCGCGGGACCGACCCCGCTGCAGGACATCTCGGACGTCATCGCCGAGAAGATGCCCGCCCAGCCGATCGATCCGGGCCCGGTTCCGAGCTAGCGGAGCCGGGCCTTACCGGAGCTCAGGTCGAGGTCGAAGCCGCCCGGTGTGCCGTCGCCCGGGCTTTCGCGGTGCATGAGTACCGACTGGCGCTGCTCGAATTCGTGGCGCTTGGCGGAGGTGAACAGGGCGTCGAACTGCTCGAATCCGATCGCCGACGCGCGCTCGCCGTTCTCGCCCCGCATCCAGGGCAGGGCGGCGCGGCCGGTCACCTTCCGGTACATCACCTCGGCGAAGGCGACCGCGATAATCAGCAGCGCCAGGCCGGGAATGGTCATCGCAACGAGCACCCCACCGAGGATACGCGGCCGTCAGGAGTTCCCGTCCCGCCGTGACGCGACACCGAGAGTCAGCGCAGCCCGGTCCCCCGGGCCACCGCCGTCTCGATGAGGGTGGTGATCAGTGTGCGGTTGTCCACGCCGGTGGCCTCCCACATGCGCGGATACATCGAGATCGAGGTCATGCCGGGCATGGTGTTGATCTCGTTGAGCACCGGGCCGTCCGCGGTGACGAAGAAGTCGACCCGCGCCAGGCCCTGGCAGTCCAGCGCCCGGAACGCCCGCACCGCCAGCTCCCGGACCTGTTGGGCCACATCGTCGTTCAGCTTGGCCGGGATATCGAACTCGCACACGTCGTCGAGGTACTTGGTGTCGAAGTCGTAGAACTCCGGCACCGCCGCACCGGGATCGGCGTCGGGCATCCGAATCTCCGCCGGGACACTGCCTTCCACCCGGCCGTCCGGGAATTCCAGTACGCCGCACTCGACTTCGCGTCCGACCACGGCGGCCTCCACGATCACCTTCGGGTCGTGGAGGCGGGCGGTGGCGACAGCGGCATCGAACTCGTCCCAGTGGTCGACCTTGGTGATCCCGATGGACGACCCGCCCCGCGCCGGTTTGACGAAGACCGGAAGCCCGAGTCGCCGCCGATCCGCCTCGGACACGGTCGCCGTGCCGGGCCGCAGCACCACGTGGTCGCCGACCGGAAGACCCTCGGCCACAAGGAGTTTCTTCATGTACTCCTTGTCCATGCCGGTGGCGCTCGCCAGCACGCCCGGCCCCACGTAGGGCAGGCCCGCCAGCTCCAGCAGCCCCTGGATCGTGCCGTCCTCGCCGAACGGGCCGTGCAGCACCGGGAAGACGACATCGACCGCACCCGGCCCGGACCCGGTGTCGCCCAGGGACAACAGCTTGCCGGAGCGGGTCGGATCCGGCGCGAGCACCAGCTCCACCCCGGACGAATCCACCGCGGGGAGCGACCGATCGGCGATCGCGAGCCCGCGGGCGTCGGCGTCCCCCAGCACCCAGGTGCCCTCGCGGGTGATGCCGATCGGCACCGCCTCGAACCGTTCGGGGTCCAGGCTGCGTAGCACGAACCCGGCCGACACACACGACACCGCGTGTTCGTTGCTGCGTCCGCCGAAGACCACCGCGACCCTGATCCGGTTGCTCATAAAGCGAACCGTACCCGGGCGGGCCGGTGATCAATCATTCCGGCTTCATCCGCCGCCCGAGCAGCTGGCCGACGGCCTCGGCCACCGACAGGCCCTCGTGACAGACCCGGTGCACCGCCGTGGTCAGCGGCATCTCCACGCCGTGGCGTTCGGCCAGCGCGCGAATCGAGGTGCACGACTTGACGCCCTCGGCGACCTGGCCGTGGGTGGCCTCCTGCGCGGCCTGCATGGACCCGCCCTCGCCCAGGACATATCCGAACGACCGATTGCGCGACAGCGGCGAGGTGCACGTGGCGACCAGGTCGCCGATCCCGGCCAGCCCGGCCAGCGTGACCGGATTCGCGCCCAGCGCCACCCCCAGCCGGATGATCTCCGCCAGCCCGCGGGTGATCAGGCTCGCGATCGAATTGTCACCCAGACCCATTCCCGCCGCGATACCGCAGGCCAGGGCGATGACGTTCTTACTGGCACCACCGATCTCACAACCCACGACGTCGGTGTTGGTGTACGGGCGGAAGTAGCCGGTGGCGCACGCGTGCTGCACCGCCTCCGCGCGCGCGGCATCGGTGCACGCCACGACCGAGGCGGCGGGCTGCTGGGCGGCGATCTCCCGCGCCAGATTCGGGCCCGACAGCACCGCGATGCGGCCGGTCGCGGCGCCGGTCACCGACGCGATCACCTCGCTCATCCGCAGCAGCGTGCCGGTCTCGATCCCCTTCGCCAGGCTCAGCAGCGTGGCGTCGGCACCGATGGCGTCCTTCCAGACCTCGAGGTTGGCGCGCAGCGATTGCGACGGCACCGCCAGCACGACCGTGTCCGCACCGTCGAGCGCCACCCGGAAGTCGTCGGTGGCCGAGATCCCGGGCAGCTCCACATCGGGCAGATAGGCCGGGTTGCGATGCTCGGTGGCCAGGACCTTGGCCACCTCGGGCCGTCGTGCCCACACCGTCACCTCGGTGCCCGCATCGTTCAACACCTTCGCGAACGCGGTGCCCCACGACCCCGCACCCATCACAGCCGCCCTAGTCATGAGAGCCAATATGCCACCCGCCCCACCGCGCCGCGGCGAGTCCGCCGCCACGCCCGCGGACATCCCGCCCCGATCCGCTGCTTGTCGTTTGCCCGGGCGCCGCTGCGGCCCGCCCGCCCGGCGGACGGGCCGGAACCGCCGCGGCGGCGACTCGGATCCGACCGTACGGTCCGTGCTACCCGGCATGACGTCCGCCACTCGTCCACCCGTGGGACGATTGGCACATGCGTCCGGATGCAGTGCACGCCGTGATTGCGGTGAAACACCTCGATCGCGCCAAGAGCCGACTCGCCGACCGGTTGCCGCCCGGCCATCGGTCGCGGCTGGTGCTGGCGATGCTGTCGGATACCGTCACCGCCGCGGTGGCGGCGGGCCTCGGCTCCGTCACGGTGGTGACGCCGGATCACGAGGTGTCGGCCGCGGTGCGGGAGCTCGGCGCGGAGGTCCACCCGGACCCCGTGGGCGGCACCGATCCCACCGACGGGCTCAACACCGCTCTGACCGCCGCGGCGACCGCGGTGCGCGAGCGCCACGGGCCCGTCGAACTGCTTGCGCTGCAGGCCGATCTGCCCGCACTGTGTCCCGGCGAGCTGTCCGACATGCTCGCCACCGCCCCGCCCGGCCGCGCGATCGTCGCCGATCACGCCGGTCACGGCACCGCCGCCCTGCTGGTGCGCGACGGCTCGGCCCCGCTGGCCCCGCGGTTCGGCCCGGATTCGGCGCGCCGCCACATCGCCTCGGGGGCAAAGGATCTGGAGGGCGACTGGCCGGGCCTGCGGCTCGACGTCGACACCGAGGACGACCTGCACCGGGCGGCGGCGCTGGGGGTCGGCCCGGCCACCGCCGCGGTGCTGCGCGCCATCGGGTGGCCCGAACCTGTTCACCGGAATCTCACACGGAGGTACGCGGCGAATCACATGTGTGCTGGATGATCGCCGGAACGGCGTCGTACATTGTCGAATCGGTGGTGCCGACACCGCGCCGCCTGGACCGGTAAGGAATGATCGTGAGGGTGAGCGAGCTTGCGAGCGAACCATCGGCACCGCGCGTAGCGCGCACGCTGATCGGCGGCAAATGCCGATCCCCATTCCCGATGACGCCGAGCGCCAGCGAGGCGGCGTCGTGAGCGATACGGATACGGGCCAGCAACCGCGCCTTCCCGCGGCGCCCCCGGCGGCCACGCCGCCGCCCACGGCCACCGCGGCGCCACAGTTGCCAGCCGATCGCTACCTCAACCGCGAGCTGAGCTGGCTGGACTTCAACGCCCGCGTGCTGGCCCTGGCCGAGGACACCTCCGAGCCCCTGCTCGAGCGCGCCAAATTCCTCGCCATCTTCGCCTCCAACCTCGACGAGTTCTACATGGTCCGGGTCGCGGGCCTCAAACGCCGCGCCGAGGCCGGGCTGTCGGTGCGCTCGGCCGACGGCCTCACGCCCAGCGAGCAACTGGAGATGATCGCCAAGCGCACCCAGGATCTGGCGGCCCGCCACGCCCGGGTGTTCCTGGATCAGGTGCAGCCGGCGCTGGTCGAGCAGGGCATCGCCATCATCGGCTGGTCGGACCTGGACGACGATGAGCGACAGCGGCTTTCGGGATATTTCCAGGATCAGGTGTTCCCGGTGCTCACCCCGCTGGCCGTGGATCCGGCGCACCCGTTCCCCTACATCAGCGGCCTGAGCCTGAATCTCGCTGTGACGGTGAAGGATTCCGAGACCGGCGGCGAGCACTTCGCGCGCGTCAAGGTCCCCGACAATGTCGACCGCTTCGTGCGGGTGCGGCGCTCGGTCCCCACCCGGGACGCCGACGGCGCCGCGCCCGCCAGGCTCGCGGCGTTCCTGCCCATGGAGGACCTGATCGCCGCGCACCTCGATCAGCTGTTCCCGGGAATGGATGTGGTGGAACAACATTCGTTCCGCATCACCCGCAACGCCGACTTCGAGGTCGACGAGGACCGCGACGAGGATCTGCTGCAGGCACTCGAGCGCGAGCTGGCGCGGCGGCGCTTCGGTTCGCCCGTCCGCCTGGAGGTGTCGGACGATATGACCGAGCACATGCTCGATCTGCTGCTGCGCGAGCTGGACGTCGACCCCGGCGACGTGATCCAGGTGCCGGGCCTGCTGGACCTGTCGTGCCTGTGGCAGGCGTACGGCGTGGATCGCCCGCAGCTCAAGGACGCGCCCTACGTCCCGGCCACGCCGTCGGCCTTCGGCGAAAGGGAGACGCCCCGAAACGTTTTCGCGGCGCTGCGCGAGGGCGACGTGCTGGTGCACCACCCCTACGACTCGTTCTCCACCAGCGTGCAGCGCTTCATCGAACAGGCCGCCGCCGACCCGCAGGTGCTGGCGATCAAGCAGACCCTGTACCGCACCTCCGGCGACTCCCCCATCGTCAATGCGCTCATCGACGCGGCCGAGGCGGGCAAGCAGGTGGTGGCGCTCGTCGAGATCAAGGCCCGCTTCGACGAGCAGGCCAACATCAAATGGGCGCGCCAGCTGGAACAGGCCGGGGTGCACGTGGTGTACGGCCTGATCGGGCTCAAGACACACTGCAAGACGTGCCTGGTGGTGCGGCGCGAGGGCGCGACCATCCGCCGCTACTGCCACATCGGCACCGGCAACTACAACCCGAAGACCGCGCGGCTGTACGAGGATGTCGGATTGCTCACCGCCGCACCGGAAATCGGCGCCGACCTGACCGACCTGTTCAACTCGCTGACCGGGTACTCGCGCAAGGCGAACTACCGCAATCTGCTCGTCGCCCCGTCCAGCGTGCGCTCGGGCATCGTCGAGCGGATCCGCCGCGAAACCGAACTCGCGCAGCAGGGCCTGCCCGCCCGGATCCGGTTGAAGGCCAACGCGATCGTCGACGAGCAGATCATCGACGCGCTGTATCGAGCGTCGCAGGCCGGGGTGCCGGTGCAGATCGTGGTGCGCGGCATCTGCGGGCTGCGCCCGGGCGTGCGGGACATGAGCGAGAACATCGAGGTGCGCTCGATTCTCGGTCGCTTCCTGGAACATTCGCGCATCCTGCACTTCCAGGCACAGGACGAGTACTGGATCGGCAGCGCGGACATGATGCACCGCAATCTGGACCGGCGCGTGGAGGTCATGGCGCAGGTGAAGGACCCCCGGGCCTGCAAGCAACTGGAGGCGGTGTTCGACTCGGCCCTGCATCCTTCGACGCGCTGCTGGGTACTCGAGCCCGACGGCAGCTGGCAGGCCCAGCCCGACCCCGACACCGACCACGGCGAACAGGTGCGCGACCACCAGGAGTTCCTCATGCGACTGCGACGTCCGGATCAGCAGTGAATCACGCGACGGCACAGGATTTCGAGGAGACCTCGTTCTCCGATCCGCGCGTCACCGCCAATATCCTCGCCGCCGGCGCCGTGGTGTGGCGGCATGCCCCGGACACGAGCGCGGTCGAGGTCGCGGTGGTGCACCGGCCGAAGTACGACGACTGGTCGCTGCCGAAGGGAAAACTCGACCCGGGCGAGACCCCGATCGTCGCCGCGGTGCGTGAGGTGGCCGAGGAAACGGGCCTGCGTTGCCGCCTGGGGCGCTATCTCGGTCACGTGACCTATCCGGTGACCGGGCATCGCAAACTCAAGCGTGTGGACTACTGGGCGGCCGCGGTCACCGCGGGGGAGTTCGAGCCCAATGCGGAAGTGGACGAACTGCGCTGGCATCGCGTCGACCGGGTGATGGATCAGCTGTCGTATCCCATGGACCGCACCATGATCCGCAATTTCCTGCGGCTCCCGCCGGATACGGGCACGTTCCTGGTGGTGCGGCATGCCAAGGCCGGTCGGCGCGAGCGCTTCAAGGGCGCCGACGACGAGCGCCCGCTGGAGAAGGCCGGGCGGCAGCAGGCCGAGATGCTGACCTCGAATCTGCTGGCGTTCGGGGCCGCCGAGATCTATTCGGCGCCGCCGGTGCGCTGTGTGGAGACCGTGGCTCCGCTTGCGGAGGCGCTCGGTGTCGAGATCGGCCGCGAGCCGCTGCTGGCCGAAACCGGTTATGCCGCAGCGCCGGACGATGCGCTGGACCGCGTGCGGGAGCTGGCATCCTCCCCGGTCGTGCGGGTGATCTGCAGTCAGGGCAAGGTGATTCCGCCGCTGCTGCAGCGCTGGGCCGAAATCGACGGTGTCACACTGCCACCCGCGCGCAACCGCAAGGGCACCGTCTGGGTGCTGTCGGTCGCGAACGGGCGCCTGCTGGCCGCCGACCATCTCGACCGCGCCCTACGCGTGGACGCCCGCTCCCCCGATGCCCCCGAACCGGCCCCCGGCCACACGCCCCCCACCGACAACCGTCGATAGCCCTTACGCCACAACCACACCCGCACACACGGCCTCGGCCAAGGACCGCGACGCGGCCCGCACACACGAAGCAGCGCCGCACACGAAACGGGCGGTCCATACGAAGCGGCCCCGCGCCCAATCAGCCCCGTACACACGAAGCGGCCCCGGCACACAGGAAATGGCCGCGAACACACGAAGCGGCCCCGGCCCACAGGAGATGGCCGCGCCCAAACGAAGCGGCCCCGCACACACGAAGCCGCCCCGCACACACGAAG
>NZ_JARWQD010000167.1 GCF_029869545.1 Nocardia wallacei
GTGTTTGTGTGGTGTTTTGTTGGGTGTTGGTCCGCTCCTGGGGGGGGGGCGGGGGGGGGGGGGCGTTCCCCCCCCCCCCCCCCCCCCCGGCTCATTGGGGATGGCCCTGTATCAGCGACGCAGGGCGCGTTTGTGGCTCGCTGGTATCAGAACGGCGGGAAGTCGGACAGGTCCGGCTCGTCTGGGTTGAACAGCGCGGTGATGTGGGTGTCACCGGCTTCGAACCGCTGCCGTAGCGTCGCGAGCGCGTCGTGAGTGTGCTGTTCCAGCTGGGACCGCTCGAACAGCGGTCGCTGCTTCTGGTCGATGGGTATGTCGATGATTGGCGTGTCGGAGGTGAATGACTCCTCGTTGCCGCGAAGGTCGACGGTGGTCAGCCAGGCCCGATAGCCCTTGCCGGGGTAGCGGCGGCAGACGAGGCGGGCGGTGCGCTGCCAGCCGTCCTCGTCCGGTGTTCCGACAGGCCAGCTGGCCGTCATGGATAGGTGATCGGCGTTGCGGTGGGTCGGCTCGGCCAGGGGGCCGGGCAGCTGGGTGTCGTCGGTGTCGTCACTCAATGGTGTGAGCCTTTCCGTGTTCGCGCTCCCGTGTCGGGGGCGTGGGTTCGGGGTGTCGAACAGGGAGCGCGCCGGGTGGTTATGGCCCGTCCGGTGCGCTCCTGTCGAAGGGTTCTTCACTTGGTTGGATGTTGGGGCTTGTGTGCTGTTCTCCTTTCGTCGGTTATTGCGGTGCGAGGGTCACGAAGGTTGCGACGACCTCGCTTGTTATCCCGTCGTCCATATGGACGTGGAGGGTTTCGGTGGGCTTGTTGAAATGCCGGAAGATTCGGTGTCCTTCGAGTACCGTTCCCGTGCCGTGGTGCCAGATGATGCGCGCCCCGATCGGATAGCGGTTTTTCAGGTCTTCTACTCTGTTGACGGCCTCGGGGTTTCCGAACTCGTCACCGAGTGCCCCCGTGGTCATCAGGTCGACGTATTCACGGGCGGTTGATTCGGTCATCATCTGGTCGAACCAGACCCGTTCGCCGTCCCTCGCGGTGTAGCGGATATCCCACTCTTTCGCCGCTTCGACGTCTTCGCTCATTATGTTGTCGTTCTCCTTGTTGTTTCTGATCGCCGGAAGTAGTGCCGGTGGGTTGTTCCGGCCTATTTCTTCGGGACCAGGGTGGAGTTGTGGGCGACCTTCTTGCCGTACGCCGTCCACCGGGTGCCGTCGGAGGCCTTTTCGAGGGTGAAGGAGATCTTGCCGTAGAATTTGGTGCCGAGGTGGGACGTCGATTTCTCGTCGACGATGCGGTATTCTTCGCCGCGTACGGTGACGGTGTCGCCAATCATTCTTCGGTTTCCTATCTCCGCTGTGAGAGTTCCGGTGCTTCCGGAATCCTGTCGCGGTGTTCTCGTGCGGGTTGCATGCCCGGCCGGGGCGCTGGGGCGCCCGGCCGGGCTCGTGGCTGGTGTTACGTAGGGTGTGCGTCTGCGGCGTCTTGCGCTGCGGGGACGCTGTCGGCGTTTCCGCCGGTGATGTGGTTGCCTGTGGGGGTGTTCCAGATCGTCCAGTGAAATTTGCCGAATACCTCGGGCGTCGCGTTCTTGGTGATGGTGGCGTAGTGGGGGCCGTAGTCCTTTACTAGCCGGATACCGTCGAACGGGTCACGCTCGTATTTCCAGCCGTTCACGTCGTAGCGTTCTGCGACCATTGCCGCTCCCTATCGGGTTGTGGTCCGGCGCTTACTGCCGGGCCGGTTTCGTTTCCGCTACGGGTGAATTCCGGGTCACGCTGTGGAGTTTTCAATGTCCTTCGGGGAGTGGTCTGGTTTCCCTTTCCGCTTCCCTCTTTCTATCTATAATATTACACACCTTACACATCTTGCACAATCGTGGGGCTGGTGATTGATATCACCGAGTTTCTCGTTGTTTCTGCTGGTCAACCGGCGCTTTTGGGTTACCTTTGGCGCGGCGCTGCCTCCGCGGCGAGCGGCGGGGTGTGGGGCGGCGCCCCGCACGCGACCAGCGGGAGCGCGGGGGCCGGGGGCGCGGGGGGGGTTGTGGGGGGGGTGGGGGGTCGGGCGGTTGGGGGGGGGGGGGTGGGGGGCGGCGCCCCGCCCGCCCCGCGGGGGCGCCCGCGGCGGGCGGCCGCGGGGGTCTTCTTCGGTGGTGTGGGCTGACGGCAGTTGCCGAGGGGTGGTGTCGGCGGGTTCCTTCGGTCGGCCTGGAGGCGCGCTCGCGCGGCGGGTGCCGGTGTGCCAGGTGGAGCGCCCGGCCCGGAGCGCAGCGGAGGGGTGGCCGAACGACCTGGCGGGCCGGTGCCCGGGGTGCGATCGTGATGGAGGGCCGGGCGAAGGGAGCCGTCGACACCGGTGGGCCCGCACCACCGCGCGGGCCTGCGGCCCGCGGGCTTTCCGGCTGACCGGTCGCAGGCCGTGATGTCGGGGTGTCAGCGTCACCACCTCCGGCGCAATGACGCTGGGAGGTGATTGTGCGGGAGCTGCGGAGGCCGGGCAGGCACTGTGTCGCGGTAGCTCTGATTCGTTTCCGGGCCTGGTCCGACTGGGTGGGCTTGGTTTGACCCGCCCGCCAGTGCGTCATGTGTGTAATATTTGAAACTATCCGTTGTTGTCGGGCGGGCGGGTGGCCGATCGGTGCGGTGGGTTGCGGGTCGGGCATTGTTCTCGGTTGTGCTGAATGATCCGGTGGGCGGTCGCGGATGCCGCGTCAGGTGTGTAAGGAAACTAAGGTGGCGGGCATGCGAGTGATCGATTTCGACCGCTTCCGGAAGCATTTGGCTGATGAGCTGAAGCTGGTGGGCGGGGACGATCAGGAGGAAGAGGGCGGCGAGGTCACGGTGGTGACCTGGTGGGAGAGGCCGGTTGGTGTGCTGGTGCGGCCGGACCTGTGGGCTGAGGCGCAGCACGAGAAGCCGGTCGAGAGCCTGCTGGTGCAGCGGTTCGGTATGCGGGAAGCTCGGCAGCGGTTGACGGAGATGCGGGAGGTTGCGGGGCGGGGCAAGCACACGATCGTGACCGTGAACCGTCGGGATCGTGCGGTGTATACGCCGTTCGCTTGGGCCGATGAGGTGTTCGGCCGTATGGGTTTGTTCGATCTGTCGGTGGCGGGCGAATCGCAGGTCGTCGAGGACGACGGTGCGGCAGTGGCGGGGCCGGAGTGCGTGTTGATGTTGTTTCGCCGCGCGGTCACGGTGGCGGAGTTGCTGGCGGAGTACGCGGGGAGCGCGGATCCGGTGTTGGAGATGGATCGGCGGCTGGTGGTGGGGCCTGGGCGGATCTCGGCGGGTCGGCGGCGCCGGCTGCGGGGTGTCGTCTATGTCGAGGATGGCGTGGTGGCGCGGGTGCGGGCGGTGGATCCGGACGGGGAGTGGGTGAATCTCCCGGATCGGGTGAGTTTGGCTCCGGTGTCGGCTCCGTTGTCGGCGGCGGAGATCGATGAGTGGCTGCCGACGCTGCGGATGTATCCGGGGGATGAGAAGCAGCCGCGGCAGGGTGCGCCGCGCGAGTATGTGGACCTGTGACGGCTCGTGCTCGGGTATGGCAGCGGGGGGAGTTGGGCAGTCGGAACGATTTCGGAAATGAGGTGCCGTGATGGCTGTTGATGTGTCGGAGATCGAGCGTGAGGCCGCTCGGATATTGGTGTCGCTGAACCCGTTGTCGGTGGCGGTTCTGGCGGCGGGGGGGGCGGGCCTGGCGACCGCCGGCCCCGGCACCCGCGGCGGTGCCGTGCCCGGGGGCTGGCAGTGGCTACGTCCGCGCTACGACTTCGACGGCACTCGCCTGGATCCGTAGCGTCCCGCGAGCGCGCGAGGAGTGCGCTTGCGTCGGGTGCAGGTGGCGGCGGCCGACGCGCTGACCCCCGCATCCTGCAGCACCGACGGCAACCACCCCATCACCACGAACGCCACCAGCGCCTGCAGCCCGAAAAACACTGCGAGACCGACGGTTCGGGTGTTCCGCAAGATCGTGACCGGGTTCG
>NZ_JARWQD010000168.1 GCF_029869545.1 Nocardia wallacei
CCCGCTTATATACCTCCCCTATAAACACCCGTTGTTTTTTTGTTTTTTTTTTTTCAACAAACACCCCCCCCCCCCCCCCCCCCCCCCCCCCCCCCCCCCCCCCGCGCGGGGGCCCCCCCCCCCCCCCCGGTCGCCACGCGAATCAGCCGACCGAGACCGGTTCCCGCTCGGCTTCGGAATCGCGGTCGCGCTGCTGCAGCTCCCGCAGCCTGCTGCCCTCGACGTCGATATTCGGCAGGAGGCGATCCAGCCATGCCGGAATCCACCAGGCCCACTTGCCCATGAGCACCAGCAGCGACGGGATCAGCACCATCCGGACCAGGAAGGCGTCGAACAGCACGCCCGCGGCCAGCGCGAAGCCCATCGACTTCGCGGTGACGTCGGTCTCCAGAATGAAGCCGCCGAACACCGAGATCATGATGATCGCGGCCGAGGCCACCACCCGGGCGCCGTGGTGGTACCCGGAGATCATCGCCTCCTTCGGCGACTTGCCCTGCACGAATTCCTCGCGCATGCGGGTCACCAGGAACACCTGGTAATCCATGGCCAGCCCGAATACCAGCCCGATCAGCACGATCGGCAGGAAGCTCACGATCGGCTGGGTCTCACCGATCAGCCCGAGCTTGTCCTGCTGGAAGATCAGCACGGTCGCGCCGAACGTCGCGGCCATCGACAACACGAAGCCCAGGGCCGCCGTCAGCGGCACCAGGATGGACCGGAACACCAGCACCAGCAGGATGAATGCCGCGCCGACGACGATCGCCATATACGGCACGATCTTGCTGAGCAGCGAGTTCGACACATCGGCGTAGATGGCCGTGGTGCCGGTGATGCCGTACTCCATGCCGTATTGCGACTTGAACTCCGCCTCGGCATCGCGGGCGTGCTTCACCAGGTCCTGCGTCGCCTCGTTGTTCGGACCCGTCTCGGGGACCGCCAGCAGCCGGGCGCCGGTGCTGTGCTCGAAGTCGGGCGCCTTCGTCTGCGGGTCGGTCACGTTGGTCATCGCCGGGGTGACGAAGTCCATGCCGTCGTAGGAGGCCAGCTTGTCGCGCAGCCCGGTCACCGCCGCCTGGCGCTGGTCGGGTGCGACCTCGCTGAGGTCGGCGACCACGGTCAGGATGCCGTTGCTGCCCTCGCCGAACCCCTCGGTGCGCAGGTCGTAGGCCTTGCGCACGGTGGAGGTCTTGGGCTGGCTGTCCTCGCCGGGCAGGCCGAGGCTCAGGTTCACCGCGGGGGCCGCCAGCGCGCCGAGCACCACGACGCTCAGCACCAGCGCGACCGCCGGAGCCTTGCCGATCAGCCGCGCGACCCGCATGCCGTTGGTGACCGAGTTGTCGTCCTCGGGGTCGTGCTTGGCGACCAGCGGAATCTTGGGCTTGAACAGGAAGCGCCCGAACGCGCCCAGCAGCGCCGGAAGCAGGGTCAGCGCGACGAGGATCGCGAAGGCCGCGGCGATGGCGCCACCCAGGCCCATCCAGGTGAGGAAGCTGACGCCGACGATGCTCAGCCCGACCAGGGCGATGATCACGGTCAGCCCGGCGAACACCACCGCCGATCCGGCCGTGCCGATCGCGGTACCGGCCGCCTCCTCGGGCGAATCCTGGATGGCCAGTTCGCTCTTGTAGCGCGAGACGATGAACAGCGCGTAGTCGATCGACAGCGCGATGCCGATCATGGACGCCAGCACCATCGTGAAGCTCGGGATCTCGATCACCGAGGTACCCAGCATGACCAGCGCCGACGCGGTTCCGACGCCGACGAGCGCGGTGACGATCGGCACGAAGGCCGCGATGAGCGCGCCGAAGGCCACGATCATCACGATGAAGGCGACGGCGAAGCCGATCATCTCGGCCTGGCCGCCCGGGGCCACCTGCTCGGTGGCGATGCTGCCGCTCAGCTCGACGCTGAGCCCGGCCTTGCGCGCCTCGTTCGCCACGTCGTAGGCCGCGGTGCGGTCGGCTTCGGTGACATCGGCGAAGGACTTGATCTTGAACGGAACCTGAACGTAGGCAACGGTATCCGCGTTGCCCTTACCGAGCACATTCAGCGGGGCCAGGCCGCACTTGGCGACGAACTCCGGATCGTTGCGGTCGCCGCTGAGGCAGCCCATCTGGGTGGTGGCCTCGATGGGATCGGTCAGGGGCTTGTCGTGATCGACGATGTCGAGCTTGCCCAGCTGCTGGATGAGCCCTGCGACGGCCGTGTGATCGGCCGGGTCGGTGAGCTTCTGCCCCTCGGGCGCCGCGATGACGTAGGTGCCGGTGACGGCGTCGAACTTGAATTCCGCCGAGGCCCCGGGGAACTGCTCGTCGAGGATGTCGGTGGCCCGCTGCGAGGGCAGGTTGGGCATGTTGAAGTCGTCTTGGCTCTGCTTCTGCAGGCTGGTTCCGAGCCCGCCGAGGACGAGGAACGCCAGTAGCCAGACCGGTAACACGATCCATTTCCGGCGGGAGGCGAACTTGCCCCACCGATAGAGGTATACGGACACGAGATGGTTCTCCTAGCGATTGCCGGTTTGTGCCGAGTTCAGGCTCCGTAGACAGCACTCCCGCGGGCCGCCCTGCACGCGACCGCCTCCACCTGACGCTTTCTGCCTACCGTGCGGTAGGTAGACTACCGACCGGTAAGCGGAGGAACAACCTCGGTTTTCGGGGCATGATCCGCGCGGCCGGATCGTGATGAGAGGATCATCCCATGAGCGCGCGTAGTACTGCCGGACAAGTTGTCGCAGGTGGCGGGACTAAAGAGGCGATTCGGGAGGCCGCGATACGGCTTTTCTCCAGCAAGGGATTCGATCAGACGAGCCTGCGCGAGGTCGCGGATGCGGTAGGAATCACAAAAGCCTCCCTCTACTATCACTACGCCTCGAAGAAGGATCTGCTGCTGGCGATCCTGGAACCGATCTTCGACGACCTGAATTCGGTCGTGGCGGGGCTGGACGAGATGACCTACGGCCCCGACGGCGTTCGCGAGCTGCTGCGGCGGCAGTTGCGCGCATTCCTGCGGCATCGCACCGCGGCCGCCATGTGCGTGCGCGACACCGTCGCCATCATCAACGCGATCGGCGACCGCTATCCGGACATGATCGATTCGCATCGCCGCCTGAGCGCCTGGCTGGCCGGACCGGACCCCACCCAGGAACAGGCGCTGCGGGCGAGCGCCGCGCTGGAGGTGCTAGGCACCGCGCTGTGGTCGCACGAGATGAACCCCGACACCGGCGACGAGCTCATCGAGCGGGTCCTGCTGGATGCCGCGCTCGGTGTGCTGGGCGCCGGTGCGGCCGCCGCGTCCGGGATCGAGGCGACGGTGATCGGCGATGCGACGGCCGAGCGAGCGGGGAGACGTCGTGCACATCAGCGCTAGGGTCGATTACGCGGTCCGGATCCTGCTGGAAATCGCCCGCGCGCAAGCGGATTCGGTCAAGGCCGACGTCATCTCCGCCGCCCAGGCGATCCCGCCGAAGATCCTCGAGTCGACCGTGGCCGAGCTGCGGCGCGCGGGCCTGGTCACCAGCAGGCGCGGCCCCGACGGTGGATACCGGCTGGCGCGCCCGGCAGCCGAGATCAGCGTGGCCGACGTGATTCGCGCGGTGGAGGGCCCGCTGGCCTCGGTGCGCGGGCAGCGCCCGGAGGACGTGAGCTATCCCGGCGCCGCCGAACCGCTGCAGCACGTCTGGATCGCCCTGCGCGTCAACATCCGCGCGGTACTCGAGCAGGTCTCGATCGCCGAGATCGCCAAGGACGAACTCCCCACCTTCATCGCCGAACTGACCGCCGACCCCGGCGCCTGGTCCCGCCGCCCCGGCCCAACCCAGTAACCTCCCACCTTCCCGGCGTGCGTCCCGCTGTCTCGGCTGCGCGTCCCGCTTTCCCAGCGTGTGCCCCCGCTTCCCGGCGTGTGCCCCGCTTCTCGGCCTACGTGCCCCGCTTCTCGGCCTACGTGTCCCGCTTTTCGGCGTGTGCCCCCGCTTGTCGGCGTGCGTCCCCGCTTTCTCGGCCTGCGCCTCCCTCATTCCCGGCATGCTTTTGGCCGGGATCCACACAAAGCAACCGCTCGGCCCTCGTGTCCACGTCGGGGGGAGGCGGTAGCCTGCACGCATCATGTTGATCAGACTGCTGCGCAGCTTCATGAGCCCCTACCGTTCCCAACTGGCCGGGGTGGTCGCGCTGCAGCTGATCTCGGTCATCGCGATGCTGTACCTGCCCAGCCTGAACGCCGACATCATCGACTACGGCGTCACCAAGGGCGATATCGGCTATATCTGGACCACCGGCCTGTGGATGCTGCTGGTCGCCGGCGTGCAGATCGTCGCTTCGGCGTTCTCGGTCTATCTGGGCGCGCAGGCGGCGATGGGCGCCGGGCGGGATATGCGCGCGGCGCTGCTGCACCGGGCGAGTACCTTCTCCGCGCGCGAGATGGGCATGTTCGGCGCGCCGTCGCTGATCACCCGCAACACCAACGACGTGCAACAGGTGCAGCTGCTGATCGTGATGAGCGCGACCATCCTGGTGATGGCGCCGATCATGTGCGTCGGCGGCATCATCATGGCGGTGCGGCAGGATCTGGGCCTGTCCTGGCTGCTGCTGATCGCGGTCCCGGCGCTGGCGCTGACCATGGCCGCCATCATTTCTCGCATGGTGCCGGGCTTCCGGCGCATGCAGGAGCGCATCGATGCGGTCAATCGCGTACTGCGCGAACAGATCACCGGCATCCGGGTGGTGCGCGCGTTCGTGCGCGAACGACAGGAGACGTGGCGCTTCGGTATCGCGAATTCCGAACTGACCGAGGCGTCGCTGTATGTCGGGCGGCTGATGGCGCTGATGTTCCCGGCCGTGATGCTGATCAGCAACGTCACCACGGTGGCGGTGATCTGGTTCGGCGGCCACGCCATCAATTCGGGCGAGATGCAGATCGGGTCGCTGACGGCGATGCTGTCCTACATCATGCAGATCCTGATGGCGGTCATGATGGCGTCGTTCCTGGCCATGATGGCGCCGCGCGCGGCGGTGTCGGCCGAGCGCATCGGCGAGGTGCTCGACACCGAGTCGTCGGTGACCCCGCCGCCGCTGCCGCAGCCGTTCGCCTCCGATCCGGGCTCGGTGGACCTGCAGTTCGCGGAGTTCAAGTTTCCGGGCGCGGACGAGCCGGTGCTGCGGGCCATCCGGTTCCGGGTGGATCCGGGGCAGACCACCGCGATCGTGGGGTCCACCGGTTCCGGTAAGACCACGCTGATCAACCTGATCCCGCGGCTGATCGACGTCACCGACGGCGCGGTCTACGTGGGCGGTACCGACGTGCGCCACATCGAGCTCGACCTGCTGCGCGCCCAGATCGGCCTGGTGCCACAGCGGGCGTATCTGTTCTCCGGCACCGTCGCCTCCAACCTGCGCTACGGCGACCCGGAGGCCACCGACGAACAGCTGTGGCAGGCCCTGGAGATCGCGCAGGCCGCGGACTTCGTGCGCGAGATGCCGCAAGGGCTGGAAACGCCTGTCGCACAAGGTGGTACGACCGTCTCGGGCGGCCAGCGCCAGCGGCTGGCGATCGCCCGCGCGGTGGTGAAGCGGCCCAGGATCTACCTGTTCGACGATTGTTTCTCGGCTCTCGACGTCTCCACCGACGCGCGCGTGCGCGAGGCACTGCGGCCGGTGACGGCCGAGTCGGCGGTTATCACTGTGGCACAACGGGTTTCGACCGTGCGCGATGCCGATCAGATCGTGGTGCTCGAGGATGGCGCGATGGTCGGGATCGGCACGCACGACCAACTGCTCCGCGACTGCGAGGAGTACCGGGAGATCGTGCAATCCCAGCTGAGCGTGGAGGACGCGCGGCCATGAGCGAGCTTGCGAGCGAATCATCGGCACAGCGCCTCGGCCGCATGACGGAACCGAGCGTCAGCGAGGTGGAGTCATGAGGCCCGGCACACCCAATCCCGGTGCGCCGGACACCAAGGCCAAATCGTTCGGCCCCTCGCTGAAGCGCCTGCTGCGCCGGCTGGCGCCCGAGCGGGCGTATCTCATCGCGATTCTGGTGCTGGCGGTGGCCGCGGTCGTGCTGAACACGCTCGGCCCGCAGCTGCTCGGCAAGGCCACCAACCTGATCTTCGACGGCGTCATCGGGCAGCAGCTGCCCGCGGGCCTGACCAAGGACCAGGCGGTCGAGGCCCTGCGCGCGCAGGGTCAGGACAAGCTCGCGGACATGCTCGGCGGCATGCACGTCATCCCCGGCGCGGGCGTCGATTTCGGCGCGGTGGGCGAGGTGCTGCTGCTCGTGCTCGGGCTGTATGTGGCGGCGGCGGTGTTCACGTGGCTGCAGGCGTACCTGCTGAACCTCGTCATCAACCGCACGGTCAAGCGCCTGCGCAGCGATATCGAGGACAAGATCCACCGCCTGCCGCTGAGCTATTTCGACTCGACCCCGCGCGGCGATCTGCTCTCCCGGGTCACCAACGATGTCGACAACATCGCCCAGAGCCTGAACCAGACCATGAGCCAGCTGCTCATCTCCGTGCTGTCGGTGCTCGGCATCCTGGGCATGATGTTCTGGATCTCGCCGCTGCTGGCGCTGATCGCGCTGCTCACGGTGCCCGCCGCGGTGATCGTCACCGCGCAGATCGCCAAGCGCTCCAAGCCGCACTTCGCCAACCAGTGGAAATACACCGGCCTGGTCAACGCGCAGGTCGAGGAGGCATACACCGGCCACGAGATCGTCACCGCCTTCGGCCGCGTTCGCGAGGTCGGCCAGGAATTCGACAAGCGCAACGACGAGCTCTACGAGGCCAGCTTCCGCGCGCAGTTCATCTCCGGCCTGATCATGCCGGTGATGATGTTCATCGGAAACCTGAACTACGTGCTGATCGCGGTGGTCGGCGGACTGCAGGTGGCCTCGGGCAGCCTGTCGCTGGGCGAGGTGCAGGCGTTCATCCAGTACTCGCGCCAGTTCAGCCAGCCGCTGACGCAGATCGGCTCGATGATCAACCTGCTGCAGTCCGGGGTCGCCTCCGCCGAGCGGGTCTTCGAGATCCTCGACGCAGAGGAGCAGATCCCGGATCCGGCGGTGGAGGATTCGCGGCCGGTGGACCGCGGCCGGGTCGAGTTCGAGTCGGTGTCGTTCCGCTACGAGCCGGACAAGCCGGTGATCGAGGACCTGTCGCTGGTCGCCGAGCCCGGGCACGTGGTGGCCATCGTCGGCCCGACCGGCGCCGGGAAGACCACGCTGGTCAATCTGCTGGAGAGGTTCTACGAGCTGGACTCCGGCTCGATCAGCATCGATGGCGTCGACATCACCCGGATCTCCCGGGACCGGCTGCGCTCGCGGATCGGCATGGTGCTGCAGGACACCTGGCTGTTCGGCGGCACGATCCGCGAGAACATCGCCTACGGCAACACCACCGCGAGCGAGGAGGACATCGTCGCCGCCGCGCGGGACGCCTACGTCGACCGCTTCGTGCATTCGCTGCCCGACGGCTACGACACGGTGATCGACGAGGAGGGTTCGGGGGTGAGCGCCGGTGAGAAGCAGCTCATCACGATCGCCCGCGCCTTCCTGGCCAAGCCGTCGATCCTGATCCTCGACGAGGCGACCAGTTCGGTCGACACCCGCACGGAGCTGTTGGTCCAGAAGGCCATGGCGGCCCTGCGCCGCGACCGCACCAGCTTCGTCATCGCACACCGGCTCTCGACCATCCGCGACGCCGACACCATCGTGGTCATGGAGTCCGGCCACATCGTCGAGCACGGCACCCACGACGAGCTGCTCGCCCGCCGCGGTTCGTACCGCAAGCTCTACAACGCCCAGTTCACGGGTGCAGCGGTCGACCAGGACGCGGTCGACGAGGAAGCCGTCGACGCGGTGTAGTGGCGTCCCTCGTCATTCCGGTGCGCCTCCTCGTCATTTCCGGCACGCTTTGGCCGGAATCTCTACGTGCGGTGGTGGCAGGCGTGGATCCCGGCCAAAAGCATGCCGGGATGGAGGATTGGTGGCATGCCGGGATGGAGGATTGGTGGCATGCCTGGATGAGGATTGGTGGCATGCCTGGATGATGGGTGGTAGGCGGCCGGGTGTCATGCACGTCCTGGCACTATGGCTGGGTGCCTGATCCTTCCTCGTTCTCGTTCACCGTCGGTACCCTTTTGGAGGGGCGGCACGGCAGGTCGGGCGTCATCACCACTCCGCACGGCACCATCGAGACACCGGCATTCATTCCCGTCGGCACCAAGGCGACGGTGAAGGCGGTGCTGCCCGAGACCATGAAGGAACTCGGGGCGCAGGCGCTGCTGGCCAACGCCTACCACCTGTACCTTCAGCCCGGCTCGGACATCGTGGACGAGGCCGGAGGGTTGAGCAGGTTCATGAACTGGCCGGGGCCGACGTTCACCGACTCCGGCGGCTTCCAGGTGATGTCGCTGGGCGTCGGCTTCAAGAAGGTGCTGGCCATGGAGGCCGTCGGCGTGCAGAACGACGATGTGATCGCCAAGGGCAAGGAGCGGCTGGCGGTCGTCGACGACGACGGCGTCACCTTCCGCTCGCACCTGGACGGATCCCAGCACCGGTTCACCCCCGAGATCTCCATGGGCATCCAGCACCGGCTCGGCGCCGACATCATGTTCGCTTTCGACGAGCTGACCACGCTGCTGAATACCCGTGGCTACCAGGAGAAGTCGCTGCAGCGCACGCACGAGTGGGCGCAGCGCTGCATCGATGAGCACGAGCGGCTGACCGCCGAGCGCAGCCACCGGCCCTACCAGGCGCTGTTCGCGGTGATCCAGGGCGCGCAGTACGAGGACCTGCGCCGCAAGGCATGCAGCGGACTGCGGGCGATGCGCGGCGGCGCGGGCACCGGATTCGACGGATACGGGATCGGCGGCGCGCTGGAGAAGCAGAACCTGGGCACCATCGTCGGCTGGTGCTCCGACGAACTGCCCGAGGACAAGCCGCGTCACCTGCTCGGGATCAGCGAGCCCGAGGATCTGTTCGTCGCGGTGGAGAACGGCGCGGACACCTTCGACTGCGTCAATCCGTCCCGTGTCGCGCGCAATGCGGCGATCTACGTCGACGCGGGCCGGTTCAATATCAACACCAGCCGGTTCCGCCGCGACTTCACTCCGATCGACGAGGCCTGCGACTGCTACACCTGCGCGCACTACACCCGCGCCTACATCCACCACCTGTTCAAGGCCAAGGAGATGCTGGCGGCCACGCTGTGCACGATCCACAACGAACGCTTCACCGTCCGCCTCGTGGACCGCATCCGCGCCAGCATCGACGGGAGCTACTTCGACGAATTCAAGGCGGAGACGCTCGGCCGCTGGCAGGGTCGCATCCGAAACCCATAGGGAAGCAAAGCATCTCGCGCGGGTACCGGCCAAAAGCGTGCCGGGACAAGGCTGGTCGCGCGCGGCCTATCATTGCCACGGGCTGCCATCGTTCCGTAGTGGCCCATCGTTCCGCGGGCTGGCATCATTCCGTAGCCGCCATCATTCGGCAGCCGCCGTCATACGGCCGCGCGCCCTCATTGTTTCCGGCATGCTTTTGGCCGGAATCAGCTGCGGATCGCCGGGCGGTCCAACGGCCGGTAGGTCGGCTCGTGCTTCTTCAGCAGGGCGATGACGCGATAACTGATCGGGAGAATCAGCACCTCCACCAACGTCTTCCACACGAATCCCACGATCACGTAGTTGAGGAACGCGCCCCACGTGGAGATGCCGATGGCGGTCGCGGCGATCGAGCAGAACACCAGGGTGTCGCCGAATTCGCCGGCGACCGTGGAGCCGAGCAGCCGGGCCCACAGGTGCTTCTCCTTGGTGCGCTCCTTGATCAGCATGAGCGTCGTCGAATTCAGGAACTGGCCCACCACGTATCCGGCGAGACCGGCGGCGACCAGCTGCCAGGTCGTGCCGACCACGGTGCGGAACGCGTCCTGGTGTTCGTAGAAACCGGCCGCGGGCAGCCCGATGGCGATCCAGAAGCATCCCACCATCAGCAGCAGCATGCCGAAGCCGTAGTAGATGGCGCGGCGCGCGGCGCGGAAACCGTACACCTCGCTCAGGACGTCGCCGATGACGTAGGCGAGCGGGAACAGGAAGAAGGCGCCGTCGAGGGTGATCGGCAGGATCTCGATTGGCCCCAGCGACAGGTGCTGGTCGGAGAAGAATTGCACGCCCTTGGTGGCGCAGATGTTGGAGATCATCAGAGTGGCCGTGAACAGCGTCACGATCAGCGTGAAAGGTCCCCCCGCGGCCTGCGCGAACGCTGCGTGTTCGGCCGCGGGGCGCCCAGAGTCGGCTAACTCCCCGGAATGCGTCGTAGTACTCACGAGTGGACGACGATACCGGGCCGCGGGGTCGGTGGAATAGGCTGTGTCAATGACGAATCCCGGCGATTCCGACGAATGGTGGAAGCAGTACGGCGGTGAGGGCGTCTCTTCCGAATCCGGTGGGCACGCTCAGGTGCCGCCCTCGGGGCCTCCTTCCGCTCCGCAGCAGCAGCCGCAGCCGCCGGTGACGCCGCCTCCGCAGCAGCAGTATCCGCAGGGCGGTCCGCAGCAGTACCCGAGCTATCCGCAGCAACCGCAGCAGCAGTACGGTCAGCAGCCCTATGGCCAGCCGCAGCCGTACGGCCAGCAGCCTTATGGCCAGCCCGCCTACCCGCCCGGCGGCGCCTACCAGCCCTACGGCTATCCCCAGCAGCAGGCGCAGGGCACCAACGGCCTGGCGATCGGGTCGCTGATCGCCTCCATTCTGGGGCTGTGCACCTGCATCGGCGCGATCGTCGGGATCATTCTGGGCATCATCGCCCTGAATCAGATCAAGGAGCGCGGCGGCGAGGGTCGCGGGCTCGCGCTGGCCGGTATCTGGGTCGGCGCCGCGGCCATCGTGCTGCAGATCATCTGGGTCGTGGTCAATATCGCGATCTCGAGCTGACACCCCCGAAACGAACCAGGGGCGCATCCGTAATCGGATGCGCCCCTTGGCTTTTGCGCGCGGTCAGCCCTTGATGACCTGGGTGCCGCCCGCGAACTTGTCGTGCCAGCCCTGCTTGTTCGGATCCTGGGAGATCGTCACCGCGATGTAGATGATCAGACCCAGCTCGATCAGCGAGCCCAGGCAGGGGATGATCCCCGCGAGGTACCAGGCGTTGCGCTTGAACGAGGTGCCCGCGTCCAGCTGCCCGCCGCCCGGTGCCAGCACGCGCAGCCCCAGCATCTTCTTGCCGAGCGTCGCGCCCTGCGAGGTCTCCATCGCCACGTAGTAACCGACGTAGATGAGGGCGCCGACGATGCCGCCGACGATCTGCACGACGGTGCTGTTGCCGAGGATGAACAGGATGATCCCGAGCGGGATGCCGATGATGAGGCCGTCGATCAGGCGTGCGCCGAACCGGATGCCCAGGTCGGGAACCGCTCCGGGCGGAACGTTCGCTGGGGTACCGAACTGCGGCGGCCCCCCGTAGGGCTGGCCGTACGGCTGCTGCCCGTACTGGGGCTGGCCGTAGGGTTGCTGCGGCTGCTGGGGGTACGGCTCCTGCTGTCCGTAGGGCGGCTGGCCGCCCTGGGGCTGCCCGCCCTGCGGGAACTGCTGCTGCCCGTACTGCGGCTGCCCGTACTGGCCCGGCTGCGGCTGTCCGCCCTGCGGATACTGCTGTCCGCCCTGGGGGTACTGCTGTCCGCCCTGCGGGTACTGCTGGCCGCCCGGGGGATATGGCTGGCCGCCGCCCTGGGGATACGGCTGTCCGCCTTGCGGAAACTGGTTGGGGTCGTACCCACCGCTAGTCATCTATCGTCCTCGTTGATGGTTGTGGCTTGGGACTGCTGCGTACGTTACGGATTCGCGCTGAATTTCACCATGTTGTCGGGGTCGAGTGTCCACGGCTCGCGCGGCAGGGTGGCGGGATCGAACAATTCGAGCAGTTCGGCGGGGTCGCTCGCGCGATAGCCCAGCGAGTCCGCCAGCAGGGCGAATACCTGCCGCGGTGTCTCCCCGAGCGCCGCGCGATCGGCCAGCGTGACCGCGCCGTCGCGCTTGGCAAGTCGCTTGCCCCCGCGGTTGAGCACCAACGGAACATGTGCGTACCGCGGGATCGCCAGCCCGAGCAGCGTCGCCAGATACGCCTGCCGCGGGGTCGACGGGAGCAGATCGTCGCCGCGCACCACCTGATCGATGCCCTGCGCGTCGTCGTCGACCACCACGGCGAGGTTGTAGGCGGGGGTGCCGTCGCCGCGGCGCAGCACCAGATCGTCCACCAATCCCCGGTATCTGCCGTGGATTTCGTCGATGACCTCGAATTCCGTTGTTTCCGAACGCAATCGCAGCGCCGTGGGTCTGCCCTCCGCGCGCCGCGCGGCCCGCTCGGCCTCGGTGAGATCGCGGCAGGTGCCCGGATAGGCGCCCATCGGCCCGTGCGGGGCGGTCACGGCCTGCTGGATTTCCCTTCGCGTGCAATAGCATTCGTAGGTCAGTCCGGCGGCGGTGAGCGTGTCGATCGCCGCGCGGTGCCGATCCTGACACTGCGACTGCCGGATCACCGGGGGATCCCACTGCAGCCCCAGCGCGGCCAGGTCGGCCAGCTGGCGTTCCTCCGCGCCGGGTCGTACGCGATCGAGATCTTCGACGCGGAGGCGGAAGGCGCGGCCCGTCGACCGCGCGAACAGCCACGCCAGCACTGCCGTGCGCAAGTTTCCCAGGTGCAGATCGCCGGAGGGGCTCGGAGCGAACCGTCCGGCGCCGGGGAAACCTCTCCGCCGGGACGACGGGGCGGTCTGCTCATCAGCGGGCACGATGCCCCATCGTAGGGGTCCGCGAATCCTGTTCAGCCCCGTAGACGGGGGCGCAGCCGTTCCCCCGGAATCGGACGGTCGGTGTTCAGGTCGGCCAGCAGGCTCTCGGCGTGGGCCACGAGACCGGGGCCGTCGATGCCGTACGGGGCCGTACCGTAGGCCGTCAAGCGGCCCGCGGCGCGCTCCAGCAGCGTGCGGGCACCCTTGCTGTTGCCGCGCTGGATGTGGGTGAGCCCGACGGCGTACTGCGCCAAGCCCTGCCACAGCATCCGCTCCGCGAACGGTCCGTTCTTCCACGCCGCCTCGAGGACTTCATGGGCGTTGAAGGCCAGGCCGTCGTCGAGCAGTCGCTGCGCGTAGTCGAGGGTCTCCTCCGGCGGCAGGTCGAGATCGTCCGGTATCCGCTCGACACCGACGCTGCCGGGCGGTAGCGGGCGCCCGAATCGGTCGCGGGGGCGGGCATTTCGGGCACGTCCGACATCGTCTCGATCACGTTCGACCACATCTCCATGATCCACGGTGGGCGTGGCCGCCGATTTTCCGGTGCGGCATGGTCGTACGACCGTGCGCAAATTTCGGCGGTGGGTATGTTTGCCGCGGCGCCACCCGGACCGTGGGGCAATTATTCCGCTATCGCTAATTCGGACAAAGCAGAACCCTCAACGCATGATTGAAATTGAAAAGACAACTCCGCATCAATGACGGAACCTGCTAATGTGCACGTCGGGGGTTGGACCCCCGCAAGATCCATCCTGCGGGTGTGCACTGTGAGCCGTGCACAACGCAAAATTGCGCGCTGTCACCAGGCGCATCGCGGGATCTCACACACGGTGGGATGCCGGAGTCGGAAGAAATATGCCAGGGATTTTTCGTTCTCGACGCAGCAAAGGAGCTAGTGCCGTGAAGGTTGATTCGAGCGGTGCCGTGTGGCGAAAGAGCACGCACAGCGGCCCCGACGGAAACTGCGTGGAGGTTGCGTTTCTAGTCGAGGGCAATGTCGCAGTTCGCGACACCAAGGACCGTGGACATGGTCCGGTGTTGGCATTCACCCCTGGCGAGTGGGACGCCTTTGTCACGGGCGTGAGCGCGGGGGAGTTCGGGCGGGCCTGATCGGCACCCCGAACCAGGCAGAATCGGGCCCCGGGTCGACGCGACTCGGGGCCTTCGCGGGGGGGGGGCCCGGGGATGGGCCCGGGCCCGGGTGCCCCCCCCCCCCCGCCCCGGGGGGGGCGCCGGGGGGGGGTTGGGGGGGCGGCCCGGTGGACCCGCCCCCCCCCCGGGCCGGCCCCCGGGAAAA
>NZ_JARWQD010000169.1 GCF_029869545.1 Nocardia wallacei
TGCGGCGGTTCGGGAGGTGGATCTGGGTGCGTTTTCGCATGCGGAGTTGCCGTTCGAGCGGTTGGTCGAGGTGTTGGATCCGGTGCGTTCGCAGGCGCATCATCCGTTGTTCCAGGTGGCGTTGTTCTTCCAGAACATGGACAAGCCCCGGCTGCAGCTGCCCGGGCTGAGCGCCGCCGCCGTCGAATTCGACGGTGCGGTGGCCAAATTCGACCTGCAGCTGACCGTCGTCCCGCGCGACGAACTCGGGGGCCTGGCGGCCCAGTTCACCTACGCCACCGACCTGTTCGACGAGGCGACGGTCGCAGGGTTCGCCGATCGCCTGCTGCGGGTACTGGACGCGGTCGTCGCCGATCCGGATCGTCCGGTCGGCGATATCGAGCTGCTGAACGACGCCGAGCGCACACGAATCCTGCACGACTGGAACGACACTCACTATCCGGTCGAGCCCGAGCTGCTCCTCGACGGCTATCGGCGCGCGGTCGAGCGCTACCCGGACGCGGTCGCGGTCGCCTACGAGGGCACCGAACTGACCTACGCCGAATTCGATGCCCGGGTGAATCGGCTCGCGCGATTGCTGATCTCGCGGGGCGTGGGCCCGGAATCGCTGGTGGGCCTGGCGATTCGACGGTCGCTGGATCTCGTCGTGGGCATGTACGCGGTGGTCGCGGCGGGCGGTGCGTACGTGCCGCTGGATCCCGATCATCCGGCCGAGCGAATCGCCCACATCCTCGACACCGCACGACCGGCGTGCGTGGTGACCACCGTCGCCGATTCCGTTGTGGTACCGGTCGATACGACGATGCTGCGCCTGGACACGATGGACCTCGGCGGCTTCGACCCCACCCCGGTGCGGCCCGAGGAACTGCTGCGTCCGCTGCGGCCCGACCACCCCGCCTACGTGATCTTCACCTCCGGATCGACCGGCCGCCCCAAGGGCGTGGCCGTGTCGCATGCGGCCATTCACAACCAGGTCACCTGGATGCTCGCCGCCTATCCGCTCGGCACCGGCGACGTATATCTGCAGAAGACGGCGACGACGTTCGACGTGTCGCTGTGGGGATACTTCCTGCCGCTGCGCACCGGTGCCGAACTCGTGATCGCCACCCACGACGGGCACCGGGATCCGGTATATGTCGCGGAAACCGTTGCCGCACGGGGTGTTACGGTGACCGACTTCGTGCCGTCGATGCTCGGCGTCTTCGCCGCGCACACTGCGGCGGGAGCCTGCCCGACCCTCCAGGACATCTTCGTGATCGGTGAGGCGTTGCCGCCGGAGACGGTGGATGCGGTGCGTGTGGTGTCGGATGCGCGGGTGCACAATCTGTATGGTCCGACCGAGGCTGCGGTGTCGGTGACGTACTGGCCGGTGCAGGGGACGGAGCGGCCCGGTGTGCCGATCGGGTTGCCGCAGTGGAATACCCGGGTTTATGTGTTGGATGATCGGTTGCGTCCGGTGCCGCCGGGGGTTCCGGGTGAGTTGTATCTGGCGGGTGGTCAGCTGGCGCGGGGGTATGTGCGGCGGCCGGATTTGACGGCGGATCGGTTCGTGGCCGACCCCTTCGGGGGTGTGGGTGCCGCTGGGGGCGGTGTCGGTGTGGGTGGTGCGGGTAGCCGGATGTATCGCACTGGTGATTTGGCTGTGTGGCGGGAGGCTGAGGGGGGTTTGCCTGCGCGGTTGGAGTATTTGGGGCGCACGGATTTTCAGGTGAAGTTTCGTGGGCAGCGGATCGAGTTGGGGGAGATCGAGGCGGCGTTGTTGGCGTTGCCTGTGGTGAGTCAGGCGGTGGCTGCGGTGGTGGGGTCGGCGCTCGGCGATCAGTTGGTGGCCTACGCCGTACCGACGCCGGGTAACGAGATCGATCCGGAGTGGCTGCGGTCCACGCTGGCGGAAACCCTTCCGGCGTATATGGTTCCGGCCACCGTCGTCCCGCTCGATGCCTTCCCGCTCAATGCCAGCGGCAAACTGGATCGCAAGGCGCTGCCGGAACCGACCTACGCCGGTCGCGAGTTCCGTGCCCCCGCGACGCCGATCGAGGAGATAATCGCCGGAATCTACGGCGACGTGCTGGGCCTCGAACGCGTCGGCGCCGACGACGATTTCTTCGCCCTGGGCGGCAATTCACTGGTCGCCACCCAGGTGGTGGCGCGGCTGGGCGCGGCGATCGGCGGTCGCGTGCCGGTGCGCGCGCTGTTCGAAACCCCGGCGGTCGCGGCGCGGGCCGCGACCGTGGAATCGCAGACCCACGAACGGCACGGCGTGGAGCTGGGCAGCCTGGACCGCCCGGACCCGTTGCCGCTGTCGCTGGCGCAGCAGCGGATGTGGTTCCTCAACCGCTTCGATCAGGCCGACGGTGCGGCGACGGCCGGATTGTCGGCGTACAACCTGCCGTTCGCGTTGCGGCTGACCGGTGAGCTGGACGTGCGGGCGCTGTCGGAGGCGCTCGACGATGTGGTGGCGCGGCACGAGGTGCTGCGCACGGTGTATCCCGAAACGCCGGACGGCCCCGTGCAAGTGGTGCTCGCGGCCGATTCGGGCCTCGGCGTGACCGCGCAGGAGATCGCGGCGGCCGAGGTCGTGGCGGCGGTGTACGAGCTGGCCCAGACCCCGTTCGATGTGACCGCCGAGGTGCCGATCCGGGTGCGGCTGTTCGATATCGCGGATCTCGGGCCGGGTTCGCGGCGCAAGTACGTGCTGGCCGTCGTGGTGCATCACATCGCGGCCGACGGTTCGTCGATGGGCCCGCTGGTGCGGGACGTGATGACCGCGTACGCGGCGCGCACCTCGGGTGCCGCGCCGGAATGGTCGCCGCTGCCGGTGCAGTATGCCGACTACGCGGTATGGCAGCGCGCGGTGCTGGGGGTGGAGTCGGACCCGGGTTCGATTGCGGCGCAGCAGATCGCGTATTGGCGGCGGGAGCTGGCGGGGCTGCCGGATCTGCTGGAGCTGCCGACGGATCGGCCGCGGCCCGCGGTGGCGTCGCTGCGGGGAGGCCGGGTCGACTTCCGCATCGATGCCGCCACCCATACGGGGCTGAGCGGGTTGGCGCGCGCCCACGGGGCGACGCTGTTCATGGTGGTGCATACGGCGCTGGCGGTGTTGCTGGCGCGTCTGTCCGGGGGCGACGACATCGCGGTGGGCACGCCCGTCGCGGGCCGTGGCGAGGCGGAACTCGACGATCTGATCGGGATGTTCGTCAATACGGTCGTTTTCCGGACGCGGCTGGATCGTGGTGAGTCGTTCACGGATCTGCTTGCGCGGCAGCGGGAGACGGACCTACAGGCGTTCGCGCACGCCGACATCCCGTTCGAGCGGTTGGTGGAGGTGCTGAATCCGCCACGGTCGACGGCGCATCACCCGCTGTTCCAGGTCGGCCTGTCGTTCCAGAATCTGGCGCGTACCGCGCTGGAGCTGCCCGGGCTGAGCGTGGACGGCGTGCCCGCGGATCTCGAGGTGTCGCAATTCGATCTGCACCTGATCATCGCCGACGGCTACGACGAGGACGGCCACCCGGCCGGTATCGGCGGGTACTTCAACTATGCCACGGACCTTTTCGACGCCGCGACCGTCGCGGGCTTCGCGGATCGGTTGTCCCGCATCCTGTCCGCGGTGGTCGCGGACGCCGCGACGCCGGTGGGGGACATCGAGATACTGACTCCCGCCGAGCGCACGCCCGAATTCGCCGGTCGCAACGGCACCGCGCATCCGGTGGGCGATGAGGCGACCCTGGTGTCGCTGCTGGACCGTTCGGTCGCGGCCTCGCCCGAGGCGGTGGCGCTGGTGGCGGACCTTCCGGACGCGCAGACCGGGCGAGACGAACTCAGCTACGGCGAGCTCGATTCCCGGGTGAATCGCCTTGCCCGGCATCTGATCTCGCTCGGCGTCGGTCCCGAATCCCGGGTGGCGCTGGCGTTGCCGCGCTCGGTGGACCTGGTGGTGGCGATGTACGCGGTCGCCAAGGCGGGCGGTGCGTACGTGCCGATCGATCCGGACCAGCCCGCCGACCGCACCGACTACATTCTGCGGACCGCGGACCCGGTGTGCGTGCTGACCAACCGCGCACTGAGCGGGTTGGTCGGAGCCGAGCCAGCCGAGGCCGCCGCCGCGGTGTCCCGGCCCGCCATGACCGGGGACGGCGTGATTCGTGACTGGCGCGGGCGCTCCGAATCCATCCCGGCTTTCGCTGCCGCACACAATGATTCGGGCGTCATCGGCGCGCTTCCCGCGTCCGCCGCAATGACCGATGAGGCATCCATCGCGACGCCGGGTGGCGCCGTCGCCGAACGCCCGGGAGTCGCCGTCCTTCTCGACGCTCTCGACCTCTCGAACCTGTCCGACGCCCCCGTGACCGACGCGGATCGCCTCGCCCCCTTGCGCCCGGCGCACACGGCCTACGTCATCTTCACCTCGGGCTCGACGGGACGGCCGAAGGGCGTGGCCGTGCCACATTCGGCCGTCGTCAACCAATTGCTGTGGAAGACGGCCGAATTCGGCCTGGGCGTCGACGATGCGGCGCTGTTGAAGACCGCCGCCACCTTCGACCTGTCGGTGTGGGAGTTCTGGTCCGCCACGGTCTCGGGTGGCCGCCTGGTGATCTCGATGCCGGACAGCCACCGCGATCCGGCGTATCTGAACGGCCTGCTGGCCCGCGAGGGCGTGACCACGCTGCACGTGGTCCCGTCGATGCTGGACACGCTGCTCACCGAGGCCTCGTCGCGCGCGGACGACCGCTCCGCGAGCGGCCTGCGGCGGGTGCTGGCCATCGGTGAGGCGCTGCCCGCCGCGCTGGCACAGCGGTTCCGGACCGCCCATCCGGACGTGGAGCTGTTCAATCTGTACGGTCCGACCGAGGCCGCCGTCTCGATCACCAGTCACCGGGTGACCGACGCCGACGAGGTCTCGGTGCCGATCGGCATCCCGGAGTGGAATTCCCAGGTCTACGTGCTGGATTCGCGGCTGCACCCGGTACCCGCGGGCGTCACGGGCGAGTTGTATCTGGCGGGCGTGCAGCTGGCCCGCGGCTACATCGGGCGCCCGGACCTGACGGCGGATCGTTTCGTGGCCGACCCGTTCGCGCACGGAACCCGCATGTACCGCACCGGGGATCTGGCCGCGCGGAATGCCGCGGGTGAGCTGGAGTACCGGGGCCGCACGGACTTCCAGGTGAAGGTCCGCGGCTTCCGGATCGAACTCGGGGAGATCGAGGCGGCGCTGCTGGCGTTGCCGGAGGTGGCGCAGGCCGCGGTGCTCGCCCGCGAGGACCGGCGGGCCGGTGCCCGGCTGGTGGCCTATCTGGTGCCGCGATCCGGCGAGATCGACACGGCGCGTGTGAAATCGGCGCTGAGCGGCGCGCTGCCCAACTACATGATCCCGGCGGCGTTCGTTCCGCTGGACGCCCTGCCGCTGACCGCCAACGGCAAGCTCGACCGCCGGGCGCTGCCCGAACCGGCCCCCGAGGTCAAGGCGTACCGTGCCGCGCGGACTCCGGCGGAGCAGGCGATCGCCGAGGTGGTCGGCGAGATTCTCGGCCTGGACCGGGTCGGGCTGGACGACGATTTCTTCGCCCTCGGCGGCGACAGCATCATGTCCATTCAGCTGGTGTCGCGGGCGCGCGCCCGCGGTGTCGAATTCACGCCCCGCGACGTCTTCGGCTTCCGGACCGTCGAGGCGCTCGCCGCGGTGGCGACGGTGGCGACGGCCGCCGCCGACGAGCCGCCCATCGGCCCGGTGCCGCTGCCGCCCATGCCGGTTCGGCTGCTGCGGCTCGATCCCACCGGCGGCGACCGGCGCGCCATCGTGGTCGACATTCCCGCCGACTGCGATTCGGACCGGGTCCGCGCCGGTATCCAGGCGGTGCTGGACCGGCATCCGATGCTGTCGGCGAGCCTCGAGATCGCCGAGGGCGCAGCGTCTTCCGTCGTTCCCGGTGCGCCGGGCAGTCCGTTCGGGCCGCCGGTGGGTGTGCAGATTCCCGCCTACGCGGTCGCCGGAGAGGGCGAGATCGACCCCGAGACCTGGGCCGAGCCCGCGACGGAGTTCCTGCCGGTCGCGACGCCGGGCGGCGGGCCGGGCGCCGCGTTCGAGGCGGCCACCGAATTCCTGCCCGTCGTGACGCCCCGGAACGAGCCGGGGCGGCGAGATCCGGTCGCGGGACCGCCGCCGGTGACCGAAGCGACGGGCGGTGACGCGCTCGGCTGGTGCCTGGTCGTCCCGGACGCGATCCCCGAGGTCTCGCTGCGGCAGTTCGTGCCCTCCGCGAACGCCACCGAGGTCGCCGTGCGCGCGCTGTCCGCGGACCTGGATCCGGCGGCCGGGCGCAATACGGCGTTCGGGCTGATCGCGCCGACCGATCCGGACGACGCCGAACCCGATGATGCGCAGGCGAGCCTGGTGATCGTCGCCAACGGCCTGGTGGTCGACGACGCCTCCTGGTGCACGATCATCGACGAGCTGTCCGCCGCGTGGTCCGGCGAGCTTGCCGCGCCCGCGGTGCCGGATGCCGGTGCGGCGGGGGTGGCCCGAGCGCTGGCCGACCGTGCGGCCGCACCCGTCACCGGGGACGAGATCGACTGGTGGCGGCGGACTCTGGCCTACGTCCCCGACGACGTCGCGCTGGACGGCATGGACCTGACCGCTCGCGGCCGGGTGTCGCTGACGGTCACCGGGGAGGGCGCCGCCGCGGTAGCGGCCGTCGCCGCGGCGTATCGGGCGCCGCTCGCGGACGTGCTGCTCGCCGCCCTGGCTCTCGCACTGGAGCCGTTCCGCAGGCAGGCGGCCGGGGAGGAGGGCACCACGCTGCTCCCGCGCACCGCCGACGGCGCCTCCGCCGCCGATGTCCTGGGCCCCGTCGTGCAGTTGTTCGCCGACGGCCGGGCGGCGGCCGGGCCCGAATCCGCCGCCGCCGTGGGCGGATTCACCGCGGCCTACCCCTTCGTCCTGGGCCTGGACGGCATCGACCTGGACGATGCCCTGCTGGGCGGGTCCGCCGCCGGGGACGTGATCGCCCGGGTGAAGGAACAGCGACGGACGGTGCCCGGCCACGGCGTCGGCTACGGGCTGCTGCGCTACCTGAACTCCGGCACGGCCGCCGAGCTGGCCACACTCGCCCAGGGACGCACCGCATTCCGCTACCGGGATCTGCGGCCCGCCCGCGCCCTGCCGGATCTCGCGGCACCCGATCTACTCCTGGACATCACCGTCGAGGCCACCGCCGCGGGCCTGCTGGCCCGATTCGACTACGCGGCCGCGGCATTGACGGTCGAGCAGGTGAAAGAGCTTGCCGGACACTGGGTGCGGGCGCTGGGCGGCCTCGCCGAGCACGGCACGCACGCGGCGACGGGTGGCTTCACGCCCTCCGATTTCCCGCTGGTGCGATTGGCGCAGGCCGATATCGACCGGCTCCAGCGCGAGTACCCGGACCTGGCCGACATCTGGCCGGTGACACCGCTGCAGTCGGGAATGCTGTTCCACGCCCTGCTCGCCGATGCCTCCGTCGACGTCTACACCACACAGTTCACCCTCGATCTGGCCGGTGCGGTGGACGGGCCCCGGCTGCGCGAGGCCGCGCAGGCGATGCTGGATCGCCACGCCAATCTGCGGGTCGCCTTCGCCGCCGATGCCGACGGCAATCCGGTGCAGGTGGTGCTGGATCGCACCGAGATACCGTGGCGCACAATCGATCTCGGTGAACTCGCGGGCGAGGCGCTGGAGGCGGAGCTGGCCCGGATCGAGTCCGCCGACTACGCCGACCGCTTCGATATGCGCACCGCGCCGCTGCTGCGCTTCACCCTGATCCGCCTCGCGGACGATGCCTATCAGCTGCTCGTGACCAGCCACCACATTCTCATCGACGGCTGGTCGACGCCGCTGCTCATGCAGGATCTGCTCACGCTCTACGCGCTCGGTCCCGACTCCGAGTACGTGGGCCCGGTCCGTCCCTACGCCGAGTATCTGACCTGGCTGGTCGGCCAGGACCCGGACACGGCCCGGGAGACGTGGCGGCGGGCGCTGGCCGGGATCACCGAGCCGACACCGCTGGCGCCGGTCGATCCCGGCCGCGAAATCGCCTCCGGCACCGGAGAAACCGGCTTCGAGCTGTCGATCGCCGACACCGCGGAGCTGACCGCGCTGGCGGCGCGCCTGGGCGTCACGGTGAACACGGTGCTGCAGGCGGCGTGGGGGCTGCTGGTCGGCCGCAGCGTCGATCGCGACGACGTCGTGTTCGGCGCCACGGTGTCGGGCCGCCCGGCCGAACTGCCCGGCGTCGAGACCATGGTCGGCCTGTTCGTCAACGCCATCCCGGTCCGCGTGCGCCTGGATCCCGCCGAAACCCTGGGCGCGCTGCTGCATCGGCTGCAGGCCGAGCAGGCCGACCTGCTCGACGTCCACTACCTGGGTCTCAGCGATATTCAGCAGGCCATCGGGGTGGAGGGGCTGTTCGACTCGCTGGTGGTGTTCGAGTCGTACCCGATCGATCGCGCGGCCCTGGATCGGGCCAGCTCGATCGACGGTATGCGCATCACCGGTGTCGGCTCGGTCAACGGCACCCACTACCCGGTGACCGTGCTGGCCTCGCTCGACGACCGGCTGCGGGTCTCGCTGCAGTACCTGCGCGACGTCTTCGACGAATCGGCCGCCGAGGCTCTGGCACAACGGCTTTCGATGCTCATCGGGCACTTCGCGAGCGCTCCGCAGGCGCGGGTGGCCGAGGTGGACGCGCTGCTGCGCGAGGAGCGGGCCGCGCTGACCGCCCGCAATGCCACCGCCGTGCCCGAACTCCTCGACGACGCGACGCTGCTGTCGCTGTTCGACGCCCAGGTCGCCCGGACCCCGCATGCGCCCGCACTGCACTGCGGCGACGTGACACTGACCTATCGCGAGCTGGACACCCGTTCCCGGGCGCTGGCGCGGGATCTGGCCGATCGCGGCGTCGAGCCGGAAACGCTGGTGGCCGTGGCCATGCGGCGCTCGCTCGACCTGGTCATCGCCATCTACGCCGTGCTGCGGGCCGGTGGGGGATATGTCCCGATCGATCCCGACCACCCGGCCGAGCGCAACGAGTTCGTGCTGCACCACGCCCGGCCGGTGTGCGTGCTGACCACCAGCCGCGACGGCTTCGAAACCGGCACGGCCACACCGGTTGTCGCGATCGACGGGCTGTATCTGCCCGGCGTCGACGCGATGTGGGAGTTCCCCGCGGTCCGGCCGGACGGCATCGCCTACGCCATCTACACCTCCGGATCCACGGGTCGGCCGAAGGGCGTGGCGATCACCCACCGCCAGATGGCCCACCAGTTCCGCTGGGCGCAGCGCACCTATCCGCACGACACCGGGGACGTGGTGCTGCACAAGACCCCGATCACCTTCGACATCTCCACCTGGGAGCTGTTCTGGCCGTTGCAGACCGGTGCCGCGCTGGTGATCGCCGAGCCCGGCGGGCACCGCGACCCGGCCTACCTGTCCCGGGTGATCGACGAGAGATCGGTCAGCACCGTGCATTTCGTGCCGTCGATGCTCGACGCCTTCCTCGATGCTGACGCGAATCCGGCCGTCGCGCGGGGGTTCCCGTCGCTGCGGCGGGTATTCGCCGCGGGCGAGGCGCTGTCCGGTGAGACGGCCGCGACCTGTGCGGCGATGCTCGAACACGCCGAGCTGGTGAACTGGTACGGCCCGGCGGAGGCGACCGTCGTCACCGACTTCCCGGCGAATCATGGTGCGGCCGCGGCCGTTCCGATCGGTGCTCCGGTCGCCAACACCCGGGTGCACGTGCTGGACCGGCACCTGCGGCCGGTGCCGCCCGGAGCGCCCGGCGAGCTGTACGTGGCCGGTGTGCAGCTGGCCCGCGGCTATCTCGGGGCGCCCGCGCTCACCGCGGAGCGGTTCGTGGCACACGACGGCGGTGAGAGGCTGTACCGGACCGGCGATATCGTCCGCTGGGTGGCCGATCCCGCCGGGAAGTCCGGCGTCCTGGAGTATCTGGGCCGCAGCGACTTCCAGATCAAGCTGCGCGGACAGCGCGTCGAGCTGGGCGAGATCGAGGCCGTGCTCGCCGGGCACGCGGCGGTGCGGCACGCCGCGGTCTCGCTGGTGCGCAGCGGTTCCGGCGACCGCCTGGTCGCCCACATCGTCCCCGCGACCGGCACGGTCGACGAGGCCGAGCTGCTCGCCCACGCGCGGGAGTCGCTGCCCGGCTACATGATTCCGGCCGCGCTGGTGATGCTCGACGAGCTGCCGCTCAATGCCAGCGGCAAGCTGGACCGCCGGGCCCTGCCGATGCCGCAGCTCGCCGCCCGGCCCTACCGCGCCCCGTCGACGCCGCTGCAGCAGCTGGTCGCCGACGTCTTCGGCGAGGTGCTGGGCATCGCGCAGGTCGGCGTCGACGACGACTTCTTCGAGCTGGGCGGCAACTCGCTGAGCGCCACCCGCGCCGTCGGCCGCTTGCGCGCGACGACGGGCGCCGAGGTGCGGGTGCAGTGGTTCTTCGCCGGATCCACGGTCTCCGCACTGGCACAACGCATCCTGGACGCGCAGAACTTCGATCCGTCCTCCGACGCCGCCCTGCAGGTGGTGCTGCCGATCCGTAGCGGCGGCGCGGGCACCCCGCTGTTCTGCATCCACCCGATGTACGGATTGGCCTGGTGCTACGCCGGATTGGTGCGCTTCGCCGGTGATCGCCCGATCCTGGGCCTACAGTCTCCGGTGCTGTCGGAGGACGGCGAGCTGCCGGAATCGGTGCGGGACATGGCCGCCCGCTACGTCGAGGAGATCCGGCGGATCCGGCCGCACGGCCCGTATCACCTGCTGGGCTGGTCGCTGGGCGGCGTGCTGGCGCACGAGATCGCCACCGTGCTGCAGGCCGATGGCGAGCGGGTGGAGCTGCTGGCCATGCTCGACAGCCGCCTCGACATCGACCTGACCGATTTCGGCGCGGCCATCCGCGAGGTCCTGGCCGAGATCGGGATCGGTGCCGAGGCGCTGATCGGCGACGGCTCGCAGGACGCCCACCGCGACATCTACGACCTCGACGACGACGCGCTGGCGGCCCTGCACGCCGCCGTCCCGGAGGAATTGGCCGCGCTCACCCCGGATCGGTTGCGCCGCATCTATCGCAGCGCCGTCCGCTCGGCCGAGTTGATCGTCGAGCACCGCCCGGCGGTGTTCCGCGGCCGCGTCGACTACTTCTCGGCGCAGGGACGCGCGAGCGGCGCCGACAACTGGCGCCGCTACGTCGACGGCGAGATCGCCGACTATCCGGTGTCCGCCGTGCACGAGGAGATGACCACCCCGCGGGCGCTGGCACAAATCGGCCCGCGACTGAGAATTCTGCTCGCGACCGGGGGCGATGACGCTCCGGCGGACACCGATCGGGCATGATGAGGCGGTCGTGACGTAACGATGTCCTCTGGTCGGACGACTAGAAAGGCCGTAGGGTCGGGCGCGGCGGCGACCGGCCCACGGGTGTCGGCACGGGGCGCCGACGGGAATCGCTGGACCGAAATCGATCAGATAGCGAAGGTGTAAACATTGATTCGTCGACACTTCCGGCGTAGCGGCCTGCGTGCCGCCGCCGCAATTGCGGCCACCGGAGTTCTCGCTGGCGTCGTTGCCGGAGTCGGCGCACCCACCGCCTCGGCGGAAGACCCGATCATCGCCTCCAAGAGCCTGCTGGGCGACCCGAAGGCGCCCGACGGCTCCTACATCTCCAAGGCGACCTACAAGGACGACCGCAACATCCGGCTGTACGTGTACTCGGCCGCGATGGACCAGACCTTCCCGGTGGATGTGCAGCGCCCGGCCGACACCTCGGCGCCGCGGCCGACGCTCTACCTGCTCAACGGCGCCGGTGGCGGTCAGGACGATGCCTCGTGGCAGCGCAAGACCGATATCGTCAACGGCTTCCTCGGCGACAAGAACGTCAACGTGGTGCAGCCGATCGGCGGCAAGTGGAGCTACTACACCGACTGGATCAAGGACGACCCGACGCTGGGCCGCAACAAGTGGACGACGTTCTTCACCGAGGAGCTGCCGCCGCTGATCGATGTCGCCCTCGGCACCAACGGCGTGAATGCCGTTGCGGGACTGTCCACCTCGGGCACGACCGTGCTGAACCTGCCGATCCACAAGCCGGGCCTGTACAAGGCCGTCGCCGCCTACTCCGGCTGCGCGATGACCAGCGACCCGACCGGCCGCGAATTCGTGAAGCTCACGGTCAACACGTGGGGCGGCGGTGACGTCGAGAACATGTACGGTCCGGACAACGGCCCCGCCTGGGTCGAGAACGACCCGTACGTGCACGCGGATCAGCTGCGCGGCCTGGACATGTACATCTCCACCGGCAACGGCCTGCCCGGCATCCACGACACCATGAACGGCCCCTACGCCCTCCCCGGCGCCTACGGCCTGGGCAACCAGATCCTGATCGGCGGCGTCATCGAGGCCGGCACCAACTACTGCACCCAGCAGCTGAAGACCAAGCTCGACGGCCTCGGCATCCCCGCCACCTACAACTTCCGCAACTCGGGCACCCACTCCTGGGGCTACTGGCACGACGACTTCATCGACTCCTGGCCGGTCCTAGCCCGCGGCCTCGGCATCTAACAGGGATACCAAGGACCCTCCCCGCGGGGTGTGAAGCAGCCTGCGAGCCACAGGGTTAGGGCCTACTGCGGGTTTGCTCACCCGCGCCTGCACTCCCTCTCAGGGCATTAATGACGACGTCGGGCCGCAGGGAACGGAGGAGTCTGTCGTCGCAGGGTCTGAAGGAGCCCGCAAGCAGCAGGGTTAAGGCCTGCAGCGGCTCTGCTCACCCACCCCTGCTCTCCATCTGCACCCCGCCCTTGGGCTCCATCTGCACCCGCCCTTGGGCTCCATCTGCACCCGCCCTTGGGCTCCATCTGCATCCCGCCCCTGGGCTCCATCTGCATCCCGCCCCTGGGCTCATCTCTAATCCCGCCCCTGGGCATTCCCAGCTCCGGCCCCGGCGCTCCCTCTCAATCCCGGCCCTGCGTCTCCTCCCCGCTCCGCCCCTGCGGCATCCTCTATCCCTGACCCGATCGCCCCGGGGGCGATCGGGTCAGGGCATTAATGACGACGTCGGGCCGCAGGGAACGGAGGAGCGTGCCGCCGCAGGAATGAGGGACCCTGCGAGCCGCAGGGTTAAGGTCTGTTGCGGCTTTGCTCAGCTGCCCTGCGCTCCGTCTCTGTCGCGCCCCTGGTTTGCTGTTCCGGCCCGGCGCTCCCTCTGTTCCGGCCCGGCGCTCCCTCTGTTTCGGCCCGGCGCTCCCTCTGTTTCGGCCCCGGCATCCTCTATCCCTGACCCGATCGCCCCCAGGCGATCGGGTCAGGGGGATCACACTTTCCCGGGTGGGCTCAACAAAAAGTTTGGGGAGCCTTAAAATTAGGTTTATGAGTGCCGTAGTCGTTGTGCCTCGTCGAGTCCCGAATCGGGCGAGGTCGGCGGTTATGTTGCTCGGGCCCGCGTTTGTGGCGGCTATCGCCTATGTCGATCCTGGCAATGTTGCGTCCAATATCAGTGCCGGGGCGCAGTTCGGGTATCTGCTGGTGTGGGTCATCGTGATGGCCAATGTGATGGCGGCGCTGGTGCAGTTTCTGTCGGCGAAGCTCGGGCTGGTCACCGGGCGCACGCTGCCGCAGGTCGTGCGGGATCGGGCGAGCCGGTCCGTGCGGCTGGCCTACTGGGGGCAGGCCGAATTGGTCGCGATGGCGACGGATCTGGCGGAGGTCGTCGGTGGCGCGATCGCGCTGAATCTGCTGTTCGATCTGCCGCTGCTGGTGGGCGGGGTCATTACCGGCGTGGTCTCCATGGCGCTGCTGATGGTGCAGAACAAGCGCGGGCAGCGGCCGTTCGAGCGGGTCGTCATCGGCCTGCTGGCGATCATCGCGATCGGGTTCGTGGCTGGCGTGGTGATCTCGCCGCCGTCGGCATCCGGCACGCTGGGCGGGCTGGTCCCGCGCTTCGACGGCACCGAGAGCGTGCTGCTGGCGGCGGCGATGATCGGCGCGACGGTCATGCCGCACGCCATCTACCTGCATTCGGGCCTGTCGCGGGACCGGCACGGCCACCCGGCGGCCGGTCCGGAGCGCACGCGGATGTTGCGCATCACCCGCATCGATGTGGGGCTGGCGATGGTGATCGCCGGTGCCGTGAACCTGTCGATGCTGCTGATGGCCGCCCACACCCTCGCCGGGCGCGACGGCATCGACTCCCTGACATCGGCACATGCCGCGGTCGGGGACGTGCTGGGCCCGTGGGCCGCGCTGCTGCTGGCGGTCGGCCTGCTCGCCTCCGGCCTGGCCTCCACGTCGGTCGGCGCCTATGCCGGGGCCATGATCATGGAAGGCCTCCTGCGCAGGCAGATTCCGCTGCTGCTGCGCCGCGTGGTCACGCTGGTCCCGGCGCTGGTCGTCCTGGCCGTGGGCGTCGATCCGACTCGGACGCTGGTGATCTCGCAGGTGGTGCTCTCGTTCGGCATCCCGCTCGCGCTGATTCCGCTGGTGCGCTTCACCAGTGACCGCGCCCTGATGGGCGCCGACGTCAACCACCGCTGGACCACCGCGGCGGCCTGGCTGATCGCCGCGATCATCTCCGCCCTGAACCTGCTCCTGATCTACCTCACAGTCACCGGCGGCGGCACCGGGGCCGCGCCGCCGCCGGGCGCCCGGGCCGGGGGGCAAATGCCGCCCGGGACACGTGGCGGGGGGGTGGTTGGCGCCGGGGACAGGGTGGGGGGGGGGTGG
>NZ_JARWQD010000170.1 GCF_029869545.1 Nocardia wallacei
TGAGGTCGTGTGGCGAAGGATGCCGGGGATGAGTCGTGGCGTCCCGCGGCGGCCCGGGACGTCAGGAGTAGTCGCGGAAGGTCATCAGGAAACCGGCGGCGGCGAGGACGAACAGCGCTATGTAGGCGATGACGCGCAGCGGGAGCGCGGGGAGGTATTGCACCCACAGGCCGCTGATCATGGCGGTCAGCATCATCAGCGTTCCGTAGAACGGTGTTCGCTTCGGATGTTTGCCCAGGCGTCCCATGTCGATGGCCTACCCGATCCGCGGCGATGGTCTCGCATCCTCGGCCGCCCCGGCGTGTCGCGGTGTGCCCGGCGGCCCGGGGCGGCACCGTAGGCGGCATGCAGGTGAGTGCGGGCCGGTTTCGTCACATCTACGACCCGAGTGCGGGGGAGGCGCAACCCTGGTACATCAACGACCACACGGTGATTCGCGACGAGTCCGGTCGCTGGCACCTGTTCGGTATCACCCATCCCGAACCGGCCGATCCCTGGGACGAGACCGAATTCGCCCACGCCACGGCGGACAGGCTGCTCGGGCCGTGGACGAAGTACCCGCCCGCGCTGACCGCCGATCCGGACTACGGCGAGACCCACCTGTGGGCCCCCTACGTCGTGCGTTCCGGGGACAGGTACTTCATGTTCTACGACGGCGGCGGGCCCGACCGGACCGCCACCGCGATGAACCTCGCGACCTCCACCGACCTCGCCCACTGGACCCGGCACCCGGACGGTCCGCTGTTCCGCGACGGCTACGACGCGCGCGATCCGATGGTGCTGTGGCTGGAGGATCGGTGGGTCATGTACTACTGCGCGACCAGCGATCCGGACGGCGGTCACCACGTGGTCGCCTACCGCACCAGCACGGACCTGGTGACCTGGAGCGAACGCGCCATCGCCTACACCGATCCCCGCACGGGCACCGGCGCCGGGCCGACCGAATCGCCGTTCGTCATGCGGCACAACGAATCCTGGTACCTGTTCCTCGGTCCGCGGCCCCGGTACTCCGGAACCGACGTGTTCCGCAGCGACGATCCGCTGCACTTCTCGATCGGTGACCAGGCCGGGCATCTGCGCGCCCACGCGGCCGAGGTCGTCGACGACGGGGAGCGGCTGTGGGTCACCCACGCGGGGTGGGGTCAGGGCGGAGTGCACCTCGCCCCGCTGCGTTTCCGGGAGTAGCGCCGGACGATAGCCGCTCGCTACCGCGATGGGCAGATGACCGGGTGCGGGTGTTCGTGGAAGAATCCGGGCACATGTCGGCGAATCCGAGCGTCACCGGGAGGACCGCATGCCCACGCACGCGTTGACGCAGCAGAACTTCGACCAGACCGTGGCCCGCACCCCCATCGTCCTGGTGGACTTCTGGGCCGATTGGTGCGGCTGGTGCAGCCGGTTCGCGCCGATCTACGAGGAGTCGTCGAACCAGCATCCGGAGATCCTGCACGGCACCGTCGACACCGAGGCGCAGCAGGCGCTCGCGGCGGCCGCGCAGATCACCAGCCTGCCCACCCTGCTGGGATTCCGGGAGGGCCTGCTGGTCTACACGAAGCTCGGCTTCCAGACCGCCGCGGAGCTGGAGGACGCCGTGCAGACCATCCAGTGGATGGATATGGACGCGGTGCGCCGCGAACACGCCGCGCAGAATCCGGGTCTCACCGGCGGCCCGAGCGCCGAACCGGCGCCGCCCCGCGGCGCGGGCCTGGCCGCCGGTCCCGTTCGCTACGGCTGGCCGGGGCTGTAGCCGCACCGAACGGGCCCTACGAGGTCATCACCGCCCGAGTGGGGATGGTCAGTGCTTGTCGAGCAGCTTGGCCCGGAGCGCCTCCGCGGTGCCGGAGTCGATGCCCAGGCCGTCGGACAGGAAGCCCTCGATCGAGCCGTAGGACTGTTCGGCCTGGTCGAAGGCGGCCTCGAGGTAGTCGCGCTGCACGCCGAGGATCGGTTCGAACAGCGACGGATCGGTGACCAGGCCGCGCTGCAAGAGGGCGTCGATCGTGGCCTTGTTGCTCGCCGCCAGATAGTCGTTGGACGCCAGGTAGTCCTTGTAGATCTGGCCCTCGGGTACGCCGAGGGCCGACATCAGGATCGCGGTCGTCCAGCCGGTGCGGTCCTTACCTGCGGTGCAGTGGTACAGCAGCGCTCCGGGTGCCGCGGCGATTTCCTTTATCGCCGTAGCGAATTGGCCCCGGGCCGTGGCGTCGGTGACCATCCACCGGTAGTAGCGGCGCATGAAGTCGGCGGCCTCGCCGTCGCCGAGCTGCTCCTGCTGCACCGCCGGTCCGCCCGCGATGATATTGGAGACATACAGGTAGAAGTCGTTGCTCGGATCCCAGATCGGCAACGGGGAGTACGGAATCGAGGCGGGCAGCTTGTCCGGATTCGCCTTCACCTCGTTGGGGCTGCGCAGATCCAGCACCTTGCCGATGTTCAGCGATGCCAGCCGCTGCTGATCGGCCGCGGTGAGCTTGTCCAGCGCGTCGGTGCGATAGACCAGCCCGTAGCGGATCTTGCCGCCGCCGTGCTGGGTCGGGTAGCCGCCGATATCGCGGGCGTTGGGAGCCGAAATCCCCAGGGACTGCTGCTGTCCCGCGCCGGCGGGCGCGGTGTGCGGCGGCGGTGCGGCCAGGGCGGGCCCGGTGGCCGCCGGGAGGACGGCGAGGAATGCGGCGGCCAGTGCGGCCACCGATCCTCGCAGGACATGCGAGATCGCCACGTGTGGTGTTCCTTTCCTTGTCGAGCCGCCGGAATCGGTGCGGCTCGGGGTCATTCGGCGAGCAGGGTGACGGTGCCCGCGGCGCCGTCGACGCGGACCCGCTGCCCGTCCCGCAGTGCGGTGCTGGCGGTCTTGGTGTCCACGACGCACGGAATCCCGAACTCGCGGGCCACGATCGCGGCGTGGGAGGCCGCACCGCCGATATCGGTGACCACGGCCGCCGCGTAGGCGAACATCGCGGTGTGCCCGGTGTCGGTGACGGCGGCGACGAGGATGTCGCCCGGCTCGATATCGTCGTCGAGGGAGAGCATTCGCTTCACGGTGCCCTCCACGACGCCGGGGCTGACACCGAGTCCGGTGATGCTCTCGCCCGCCTCCAGCGCCCGCCCGCCCCGGGCCTCGGGCTCCCAGCGTCCGAGCACCAGATCCGGCATGCGGATCGCCTGCAGCCGGGCGCGTTCCTCGCGGCGGCGCGCCACCCGGTCCCGCAGATCCGCAGGCGCCCAGAGGATTTCGTCGAGGGTCAGGAAGGCCGCGTCGTCGGTGTCGGCGAGCTTTCCGGCGTGGGCCAGGCGGGCGGCACGCTCCCGGGTGGCCATGCGCAGGCAGTGGGTGATGCGCACGACCGCGTCGCGGGCGCGTTCGCGGTAGACGGTGGCGCCCACGGCCATCTTCGCCGTGCGCCCGCTCGGCGGCGGCACCGGGTCCCGGTGCGGGGCAGGCAGATCCGCGGCCCGGGCGGCGGCGCTGACCAGAAGTTCCGGCCGGTCGCCGAAGGTCGGGTTGAGCAGTTCGCACTCGCCGGGACCGCGGTGCCCGATCTTGCCCAGCTCCTCGTCGAGGGCCGCGGCGAACTCCGGCGACTTCTCCCGCGCCGCGCTCACCCGGCCGTCGCGGGCGACCTCGTGCAGCCCGGCGTCGTTGCGGCACAGTGCGGCCAGCCGCTCCACGGCCAGCATCGGCCTCGCCGACTCCAGGCGGTCCAGGTCGATCTTCACCTCGCCCTTGTGCGCGGCGGTGGGCCCCCCCGCGCGCCTCCACCCCCAGGGCGCGGCCGGGCCCCCCAGGTCGAGGCGGGAGCGATCCGGCTGGGCAACGAGGCGATGGGACGGATGATCGCCCTCGAGGGAATCGCCTTGGAGCACTGGGTGTCCCGCGTGACCTCGGTGCTGGGGCACAGCTTCTACATCAACGCCTCCATCGGCGTGCTGG
>NZ_JARWQD010000171.1 GCF_029869545.1 Nocardia wallacei
ACACCACCCACCATTTCCGGCACGCTTTTGGCCGGAATCCAGCGTGGATCCCGGCCAAAAGCACGCCGGGAATACAAGACACCGCACGCCGGGAATACAAGACACCGCACACCGGGAATACAAGGCACCGCACACCGAGGAACACAAGACACCGCACGCGAGGAACACAAGACACCGCACGCCGGGGAATGCAAGGCACCACACGCCGAGGAACGCAAGGCACCGCACGCCGGGGAATGCAAGGCACTGCACGCCCGGGGGGCCGAGCGGGAGCACGCGGGTCGTGTTGCTATGCGGCGGTGAGGGTTTGGGCCTCATAGCCGTGTGCGGCGGCGACGCTTTCGGACAGGAGGGCGCCCTGGTGGGTGCTCAGGCCCTGTGCGAGACCGGGGTCGGTGGTGGCGGCTTCGCGCCAGCCGTGGTCGGCCAGCGAAATCACGTATGGGAGTGTGGCATTGGTGAGGGCGACGGTCGAGGTGTAGGGGACGGCACCGGGCATGTTGGCCACGCAGTAGAACACCGAATCGTGCACCCGGTAGGTGGGTTCGGCGTGGGTGGTGGGGCGCGAGTCGGCGAAGCAGCCGCCCTGGTCGATCGCGATGTCGACCAGCACCGAACCCGGCTTCATCTGTGCCACGAGGTCGTTGGAGATGAGCTTGGGCGCCTTCGCACCCGGCACCAGCACCGCGCCGATCACCAGATCGGCCTCGCGCACCGAGTTCTCCACCTCGTGCGCGTTGGAGATGACCGTGCGCACCCGGCCCTGGTACTGCGCATCCAGCTCGCGCAGCGGGGCGACGTTCAGGTCCAGCACGGTGACGTCGGCGTGCATGCCGACCGCGATCGCGGCGGCATTGCGGCCCGCGACCCCGGCGCCGATGACGACCACCTTGGCGGGCCGGGTGCCGGGCACCCCGCCCATCAGCACACCGCGGCCACCGCCGCTGCGCATCAGGTGATACGACCCGGCCTGCGGCGCCAACCGGCCCGCGACCTCGCTCATCGGCGCCAGCAGCGGCAGCGAGCCGTCGCGGCCGGTGACGGTCTCGTAGGCGATCGAGGTGATGCCCGAGCGCAGCAGCGCGTCGGTGCACTCCGCCGACGCCGCCAGGTGCAGGTAGGTGAACAGCACCTGATCCGCGCGCATGCGCGAATACTCCTCGGCCACCGGCTCTTTCACCTTCAGCACCAGATCCGCGACACCCCAGACCTCGTCGGCCGAGCCCAGCACGCGCGCACCGGCGAGCACGTACGCGTCGTCGTCGAACGCCGATCCGGCGCCCGCACCGGCCTCGATGAACACCTCGTGGCCGCGCGACACCAGCTCGCGCACCCCGGCCGGGGTGCCCGCGACGCGGTACTCGTGGTTTTTGACCTCGCGGGGAATTCCGATCTTCACCTGCACTCCTGTGGTTGCTGGTTGCGGCGACCCATGCCGATCGGACCGGGTCGCCTCGTTGCCGAAAGTATGAAGAACCTTCGCCCAGTAGTCCATTTGCATGAACATAATTCTCGATCGCGTCGGATCGTCATTCATATAGTCGTCGGGTGCAGTCGTCTTGCCCTCAGGTCCGAATCATCTTCGGCCGAAGCGCGGGACGCCTACCCGTCCCGCTCGTGCGGCACGTCCCAGATCAGCGCCAGAAACAGCCGCGCGCGCTCGCGCGGGGAGTCGAGCCGATCCCCGTACAGCTCGCGCAGCCGGGCCAGCCGGTAGCGCACGGTCTGCGGATGTATGTGCAGTTCGTGCGCGACGGCCTGCCGGTCCCCCATCTGCCACAGCCAGCTGCGCAGCGTCTCGTACAGCCTGTCCCGGGTGCCCTCGGGCAGGTCCCGCAGCGGCCGCAGCACCTGCTCGCGCAGCACCGACAGCAGCCACTCGTCGCGATTGGCGATGATGGTGTCGAGCTGCTCGCCGACCAGCACCGGGCTGTCGCCGAGCACACCGGCGCGCCGCAGCCGCAGCGCCGTCTGCGCGATCCGCATCCCGACGGGCAGCAGATCCAGGGTCAGCGGCCCGCCGATCACCACGGCGCACCCGGACAAGGCCGTCGAAAGCCGGTGCAGCTGACCGCCTTTGCCCACCCCGGGCACGATCGCCCCGAGGGCGTCGGGGCGCCGGATCGGCAGCGAGTTCATGCCGAGCCGATCCAGCACGGCCCCGGCATCACCGTCGCCCGGGTCGGCGAGGACCACCGCGGCGTCACCGGGCAGCGGCCACCCGGCCCGGGCCGCCGCGGCACGGACCTCGGCGGTGTCGGATCGGCCGGACAGCAGCAGCTCGGCCAGCTCCTCCCGGCGCCGCTCCCGGGCGGCGCTGGCCGCGGACTGCTCCAGCACGTACCCGTGCGCGGACGCGGTGGAGAACTCGTCGACGAAGACGAAGACCGCCTCGGCGAGCGCGGCCAGCACATGCGGCTCCAGCCCCAGCTCCAGCGCGGTCGCCGCGACGTGGTGCCAGGCGACGCGCGCACCCACCTGATACGCGGTGAGCAGATAGGACAGCTCCAGACCGTCCTGGAAGTGCCGCTGCCCGATCTGCTCGAAAACCAGCTGGGCCCGGGCGTATTCGCCGTTGCGGGCCTGGGCGGGGGCGGGGCCGTGCTCGGCCATGTCGAGCAGGCTGTGCACGAACAGCACGCCCGCCTCGGCGACCTCGGGATGATGCTGGTCGAGAAATCCGGCGTAGCTGGGCCATTCCGCGGCCAGCATGTCTCGCACCTCGTCCAGCAGGCGAGGCATTCTAGCATCGAGTTCGGTGGCGAGCCGCTCGATCACATCCGGTTCCACATGAAATTCTCTGTCGGAGTTGCTCATTCGAATCCCTCCGCGCTCGATTATCGCCCCGTGACAAAAACGACCGGCCGAAATCACTTGGACGGTTGAAGATTTGCGCCCGGGGTAGCGCTCACCATCGAGGAATGGACGCACCCACAGTCGGGGCCCCCCCGCGGCGGGGCCGCGCGCGGGAGGTGAACATACCCGTGCCGCGGCGCGGGCGGGCGCGCGGCCACCCCCACCACCACCCCCCGGGGGAAGCCCCGGCCCCGCTCACCTACACCACGACGCCGACGTTCCCCACCGCCGCGGC
>NZ_JARWQD010000172.1 GCF_029869545.1 Nocardia wallacei
CGGCTTTTTGGGTTACCCGTGGGGGGGGGCCAAGGGGGGGTTTTTGATTGTGCACAACCTGTATGGGGGGGGGGGGTTGGGGGGGGTGGGGGGGGGGGGGGGGGCCGCCTCGATCGAATTCCCAATACCAGAGCGCGAATACGACGACATTGGTCAGCCAGATCGCGGCGCCGGAACCCAGCAGGACGCCGGGATTGTTGCTGACTCGACCATCGATCAAGCCCATGACCAAACGGTCGACCGACCATGCCGTAATGAGGCCGAGCACGGTAGCCAGAACGAGACTGCAGATGCGCAGCCAGTTCTCCTCGCGATTGATGCGGGTCGGGTTTGCCACCAGCAGCACGGCGAGCAACAGCAACTCCAGGCCGGGGCCCAGCCATTGCGGATTCGGGGTGAACTGATTCGGGAGCAGGATTTGCAGCACGATGGTCACCAGGACCGCCGCCGTGGCCATGGCCCGGGACTCGCCGGCCGTGCGGCGGGCCCAGGCGGGCACCTGGTCGTCGGACTCGTCGCGGGCGGATCCGCTCATCCGAGCAGTATCGCCGGACGGGCGGCGCGGCCGCGGGAAACGCCACGCGTGTTGGGCCCCGGCGTCTCCCGCGGGTGCCATGCTGGTGGCATGGGTGAATCCGACGACGCCTGGTACTACTGCTTGAAACACCACCGTGCCGAGCAGGGCAAACGCTGCTGGTTCGCCGATCGCATGGGGCCCTACCCGGACCGGGCGACCGCGGAACGGGCACTCGAGATCGTCCGCGAACGCAACGCGCGGGCGGATGAGGCCGACGACCGCTGAGCTAACTCGTCCCCGTTCGCAGCGGTGGGCTACGGTTCCAAGAGCAGAATCGTGCCCGCACGCGCGGGTGAGCGGAATCGGGTCGAATCGAGCGGAGGGCGACTTGTGAAGGTGACCGTGGTGGTGCCTACCTACAACGAGCGGGAGAACCTGCCGGTGGCGGTGGAGCGGCTGACCGCGCTACCGGTCTCCGACCTGCACGTCCTGGTCGTGGACGACAACTCGCCGGACGGCACCGGGGATGTCGCCGACAAGCTCGCCGCCGAACTGCCCACCGTGGTGAGCGTGCTGCACCGCACCGAGAAGGACGGGCTCGGCCGCGCCTACATCGCCGGAATCACCAAGGCGCTCGATGAGGGCGCCGACATCGTCATCCAGATGGACGCCGATCTGTCGCACCCGGCCGAGGTGATTCCCGCCATGCTCGACAAGCTGCAGAACTCCGACGCCGGTGTGGTGCTGGGCTCCCGCTACGTCCCGGGCGGCTCGACCGCCTCGGAGTGGAAGTGGTACCGCAAGGCGCTCTCGGCGTGGGCCAATTTCTACGTCAATCTGATTCTGCGCCTGGGCGTCAAGGACGCCACCGCCGGTTTCAAGGCGTGGAAGGCCGACACCCTGCGCGCGATCGACGTCGGCTCGATCCACAGCAACGGCTACTCCTTCCAGGTCGAGATGAACTACCGGACCATCAAGCAGGGCATCGCGATCGCCGAGGTGCCGATCCGGTTCGAGGAGCGCACCAAGGGCGCCTCCAAGATGAGCCTCAAGGTGCAGCTGGAATCCGCGCTGATGCCGTGGAAGCTGCTGTTCGGCCGCTCCGTCTGAGGGGAGTCAGCGCGAGGGCATCGGTTCCGGGGCGGGCCAATCGAGCAGCGTGTCGACGAACAGCTGCCGGACCCGCTCGATGTCGGCATCCATATCGCCGGGATCCCAGTCGCCGACGTCGATCGGCGGCAGCACCGCCACGTCGACGGTGCCCGGGCGCACGACCGCCGAATTGCGCCAGGCGATTTCACCCGCATTGCGGATCACCAGCGGAACGATCGGCACACCGGCCTGAACGGCGATGTGGAACGCCCCCTTCTTGAACGGGCCCACCCGCGGCGTCAGCGATCGGGTGCCCTCCGGTGCGACGACGATCGACAGGCCGCCGCGCAGGGTTTCCACCACCGGTGCCAGCGCGGCCCGCGCGCCCGCGGTATCGGTGCGATCGATGAAGGTCGCCCCCGCGAAACGCATCAGCGGCCCGAAGACCGGATTGCGGGTGACCTCCTTCTTCACGATCCCCGTGAACCCCGACCCCAGCACCTCGGCCAGCACCACCATGTCGAACTGGCTCTGATGATTGAACAGGAATACCGCGGGTCGCGGGGTGCGGGCGTGCTCGGCACCGGTGATCCGCACCCGCACCCCGGTGGCGCGCAGGGTGGCACCGGCGGCGCAGCGCATCATCGCATCGGCCATCCGCTGCCGCTCCCGGGTCGGCGACTGGGCCGCCACCCCGAGCGCCGCGCCGCCGAGCAGGGCCACGAAACCCGCTGCGGTGCGGGCGATATCGCGAGGACGGGCCGCCGCGCGGGGGCGGAAGGCCAGCTCCGGCCAGTCGCGCTCGCCCGCCTCGAGCGCCATGCGAGGGTCCGGATTCACCGCGCGCGGCCGCCCCACCAGCTCCAGCAGCGGCAGGTCCGGGGCGGCGTCGGCGTAGGCGTAGCTGTCGCGCAGCTCGAGGCGCCGCCCGGCCGCGAAGCGGCGCACCGCGTCGGCCTTTCCGCTGCGCCACAGCGGCTTGTCGTCCACGAATCCGGTGAGCACGCCGTCCTGGACGGCCATCGGGGTGTAGAGCACGTGCTCGATCCCCAGTTCCGTCGCCGCGGGCAGCACCTGGAAGCGGGTCAGGCAGGTCGCCAGGATCAGGGTGTGGCCGGCGGCCTCGTGCGCCCGGATCAGCCGCCACGCCTCCGGATACACATGGCCGTGGATCGTGCCGCGGAACAGCCGCGCGCCGAGCTCGGTGAGTTCGTCCTCCGGGCGACCGGCCCAGATGTGCATGACGCGCTGCAGGAATCGTTCGTACTCACCCTCGCCGCGGGCGCCGCGAATGCTGGTCAGCAGGGAATCGGCCAGGGCGCGGGGAGTGTCGCGGCGGCGCAGCAGGCGCCGCAGCGCCGACCGGGGCGTGAAGCCGTGCACGACCGTGCCGCCGAAATCGAAGATCGCGGCGACCCGCGGCCCCTGCGGACCGGCGCCGACGGCGGCGACGGCCTCCTCGACCGTCCACTGAGTCATGACACCTCCAGCCGATTCGACGGGTCCAGGGCCGCCGCCCGCGAGATGCGGGCGCCGATCGTGCGCAGTTCCCCGGCGAAGGCGCGGCGGCGTGCCGTCAGCTCCGCGCCGTCGGAACTCGCGTCGAGCAGGCCGTGATTGTCGGCGAGTTTCAGTGCGCTGGAGAACAACTCGGACGAGACCGATTCGGGACTGTGCAGGCGCCGCTGCAACAGCATCTGGCGGCCGACGGCCAGGCACTCGTCGATGAACTGCTTGCGGTCCTGTGCCGCCACCGCACCGTCGCGGGCGGCCAGCCGGTCGGCCACCACCAGCTGTGCGTCGAAGAACGAGCGCAACACCCGGTGCGCCATGATGAATCCGGTCTCGGTCAGCGTGGCCAGCACGTCGGCGCCGACCGTGCCGCCGGCGGTGCGTTGCTTCCAATCCTTGTCCACCAGTTGGATTTCCGCGGTCATGCGCTCGGCGAACTCGGCGCGCTCGGGGAAGAAGAACTCGAACTTCAGCAGATCGCGCAGCCGGAACGCGGTATCCCACCCCGCGCGCAGCTGCTCGCCCTCGGGCGCCTCCACCGCGGCCAGGACGGCCAGTTCGACGATGGCGCGGTTGACGAACCAGTGCACCGCGCTGTTGCGATAGAAGGCGGCCTCCAGATGCGCCCCCGCCTCGATCGAGTACACCGGCTCCAGCCCGCCGCGATAGACCGTCACCACCTTCGCCAGCGACAGCTGCTCCAGCACGATCGCCAGCCCGTGATCGTCACGCAGCGTGTCGAGTTCGCCACCGGGCAGGCCGCTGCGCCGGATGTAGTCGCGCACCGGTTCCAGCACCCGGCGCACCTCGCCCAGGGTGAGGGCGCGCTCGTGCACGCCGAGCAGCGCGAGGGTGACCAGGGCATTGACGGTGATCGGTGTGACCTCGTTGATGCCGACGGCGACCTCGAATGCCAGCCGCTGCACCGCCTTACGCTCCCGATCGCGCTCCGGGGTACCGGCGGGGGCGCCGGGGCCCGGATCGGGGACCAGCGGATCACCGTGCGCGGCAAGGCGTTCGCGCGCCGACAGCGGAGCGCCGAAGCGCATGTACACGTGGCCCGCCGAATGTTGTTGACTGCGGATGTACCGCGCCAGCCAGGTCAGGCCCTCGGGCTTCTTGGCCCCGCCGGACTGCTCGGTGGCGATCGCGCCCAGCTCGTTGAGCCGCTCGTAGGTGATCGACACCGGCACCAGCATGACATCGTCGACGCGGCGCGAGCGGATCGCCGCCGCAAGATAATTCAGCAGTCCGTAGCGGGGCGGGCGCAGCTTGCCGGTGCGGGTGCGGCCGCCCTCGAAGTACCACTCCAGATTGAACCGCTTGGCCAGCAGGTAGGCGAAGTACTCCTCCACCACCGCCTTGTACACCTCGTCGTCGCCGAAACTGCGGCGGATGAACACGGTTCCGGTGCGGCGCGCGATCGGCCCGATCGGCCAGAATCGCAGGTTGGCGCCGCCGATCACGTGGTTGGGTGGAAAGTCGTTGCGGGCCAGCGCATCCCCGAGCACGAAGGCGTCCACGTAGGACCGGTGGGAGGGCAGGAACACCAGCGGGTAGCGCCGGTTGAGCCGCCGCAGCCCGGCCAGCCCGGTCGGGTCGCAGTCGACCTTCCAGGTCGAGGCGTGCACCGGGCGCATGGCCTGGGTGAACAGGTCCGACACCAGTCGGCTCTGCGCCGCCACCAGTTCCCGCAGTGCCTTTTCCGCGCGCCGGTACACCTCGCGCGGGTTGGTGCCGATGTGGTCGGCGATGGCGTCGAGGCGGCGCAGGAATTCCGGCGAGTCCAGGATCTCCTCGGCGACCAGCCGGGGCACCTTGTAGCGGTCGCCGATCACGGCGCGCTCGGCCCGCTCCAGCGCGACGATCCCGGCGCGCACGATGGCGCGGGCGAAGGTATCCGCGGTGGCGGCGACGGCGGCGTTGTTGGCGCGCAGCTCGCTGAGCCGGGCGGGCTGACCGGTGAGCACCAGATGGCGGTCCGGCGCCTTGGCGACCAGGCGACGCTGCAGCAGCCGGTGCGGCTTGCGCGGGTTGGACAGGGTGGCCATATCGGCGAAGGTGATGCGGCGCACGCCATCTCGCTCGGGCGGCAGCCACAGCACCCGGACGGGGACCACCAGCGGGTCGTCGTGCCGCCCGACCAGCCGGACCGCCACCGGTGCCGCGTCCAGGTCGATCTGGGTCACCGGTGCGTCGATGCCGAACTCCGCGGCGATACCGCCCTCGGCCAGCCAGCCGCCGATCAGTTCGCGTTCGGTCGGTGAGGAGGCGTCCACCAGAGCGACCACCGAATTCGGCTCGGTCGCGGGCGGAACATCGGCGCGGTCATCGATCATGCGGGAACCCTTCATCAAGTGACGTTCCCCATTGAAGCCCGGTACCGGGCTGTCGCGCAGGCGGTTGCGGCGGAGAGTGTGCCCGCCGGCACACCGACTTCCAAGACAGGTAATGCTAACCTCACCATTTGAAGTAAGGTAAGCATAACCTTGGAGGTACGGTGTCGACCACGGACGAGCGTGTGCTGATCGAGTATGAGGACGGTCCGGGGGCGACATCCACAACGGCGAGCCGAGCGGGGCGGGTCGAGGATCCGGCCGCGGTGGTGGCGGCGCTGGCGGCATCCGACCGGTTCGGTGAGTACGTCATGTACGAGCGGCCGGGCGAGTGGGTCTTCGCGGCCGACGCGATCGGCGGCGTCGAGCTCGACGCGCACGAACTGCGGGTCGCCTGGGACGGTCGCACCACGACGTCGCCGTGGTCGGGCCGCCCGGCGGAGGTGATCGACCGGGCGCTGGCGGCGCTGCCGCTGTCCGGGCGAAACGCCTACGGCTGGATCGGATTCGAGTTCTGTGCCTGGTCGCTGGCGGCCACCGAGCATCTGCCGGAGCGCGCCCCGCTGGCGCACCTGATGGTTCCGCGCATCGAGGTCTGCATCGATGCGACCGGGGTGCGGATCTCCGGTGCCACCCCGGACGAGGTCGCCGACATTCACGAACTCATCGCCGCCGCACAGGGATCCGCCCTGCCGCAGGCGCGTCCGGCCGACATCACCATCGATCCCACGGCCTATCGGGACCGGGTGGCCGCAGCGGTCGGCGAGATCCGGGACGGCAAGTACCAGAAGGTGATTCTGTCGCGCAAGGTGGATCTGCCGTTCGTGGTGGACGTGCCCGCGACCTACCGGCTCGGCCGGGCGAACAACACACCCGCGCGGTCGTTCCTGCTGCGGCTCGGGGCGCTGCAGGCCGCCGGGTTCAGCCCGGAACTGGTGGCCTCCGTCGACGGTGACCGCGTGGTGACCACCGAACCGCTGGCCGGGACCCGGGCCTTCGGGCGCGGGCCGGAGGCCGACCGGGCGGCCCGGGCCGACCTCGTCTCCGACCCCAAGGAGATCGTGGAGCACGCGATCTCGGTGCAGACCTCGTTCGCGGAGATCGCCGCGGTCGCCGTGCCCGGCACCACCGCGGTCTCGGACTTCATGGCCGTGCGCGAGCGCGGCAGCGTGCAGCATCTGGCGTCCACCGTGCGCGGCCGCCTCGACACCGGCCGGACCTCCTGGGACGCACTGGAAATGCTGTTCCCCTCGGTCACCGCGTCCGGTATCCCGAAGCGCGACGGCGTCGACGCGGTGTTCCGGCTCGACCACGATCCCCGCGGCCTGTACTCCGGTGCGGTGGTGACGGTGTCGCCGACCGGCGCGCTGGAGGCCACCCTGGTGCTGCGGGCGATCTACCAGACCGCCGACGGTGCCTGGCTGCGCGCGGGCGCCGGTATCGTCGCCCAGTCCACCCCCGACCGGGAATTCGAGGAGACCTGCGAAAAGCTCGGCAGCGTAGCGCCTTACGTGGTCGAGGCCTGACCCCTTCCCGCGTCGTCAGCCCTGGGCGCGCAGCGCCTTCTTGTCGATCTTGCCGACCGCTGTGACGGGCAGCGTATCGGCCCGGCGCAGCACGTCGGGGAGCTTGTAGGTGGCCAGCCCGCGCTCGGTGAGGAACTGCTTGATCTCGGCGAGGGTGGGCAGGTCGCCGTCGGTGACGAGGATGGCGCAGACCTTCTCGCCGAGCGCGGGATCGGGCAGGCCGACCGCGGCGGCGTGGCGGACGGCCGGATGGGCGAGCAGATGCTCCTCGAGCTCGTCGCAGGAGACGTTCTCGCCGCCGCGGTTGATCACGTCCTTGATCCGGCCGGAGACGACGAGGTGCCCGCTGGGCAACCGGCGCACCAGATCGCCGCTGCGGTAGTAGCCGTCGGGGGTGAAGGCGCGGGAATTGTGTTCCGGCGCACGGTAGTAGCCGCGGATGGTGTACGGGCCGCGGGTGAGCAACTCGCCCTCCTCGCCCTCGGCCACATCGTTGCCGTCGCCGTCGACGATGCGGACCTCGTCGGCGGGGGAGAGCGGGCGGCCCTGGGTGGTGCAGACGAGCTCGGCGTCGTCATCGAGGCGGGTGTAGTTGAGCAGGCCCTCGGCCATGCCGAACACCTGCTGCAGGCGCACGCCCAGGGCGGGCTCCACGTCGCGGGCGTTCACCTCCGCGAGCCTGGCACCGCCGACCTGCAGCAGGCGTAGCGAGGACAGGTCGGCGGACTCCCATTCGGTTGCGGCGCACCACAGTTGCGCCAGCGGAGGCACCACCGCCGTCACCGTCACCCGGTGGTGTTCGATGGCGGCGAAGGCGGTCTCCGGGCTCGGGTCGGCGGTGAAGGCGATCGACCCGCCAGTCGCGACGACCCCCAGGATGCCGGGGCACGCCAGCGGAAAGTTGTGCGCCGCAGGCAGGCTCGCCAGGTAGACGTCGTCGGGGCCGAGCGCGCAGACCGCGGCGGAGGCGCGGGCGTTGTAGGCGTAGTCGTCGTGGGTGCGGGCGATCAGCTTGGGCAGGCCGGTGGTGCCGCCGGAGACCAGCATCAGCGCGATATCGCTCGGATCGAGGTCGGGCAGCGAACCATGGTCGCGGGCAATCGACTTCAGATCGGTGAAGGGCCCGGCGTCGCCCAGTACGAGGACGTGCCGCAGGGTGGGGACCTGTTCGGCGACCGTGGCCGCCAGCGCGCGATAGTCGAAGTCACCGGCCTGATCGGCGACGATATATGCCACGGCACCGGACAATTCGGTGAGATGTTCGATCTCGGCGCGGCGGTGCGCGGGCAGCGTCAGCACCGCGATGGCGCCGGCGCGCAGCAGCCCGAACAGCACCGGGACGAATTCGGGCACGTTCGGCAGCTGCACCACCACCCGGTCGCCGGGCGAGATGCCCAGCGCCGCAAAGCCGTACGCCATGCGGTCGGCCTCGGCGTCCAGCTCCGCGTAGGTGCGGGTGCTGTCCCCGGTGTGCAGGGCGGGGCGGTCGGGCCACTGCCGCGCCGCCGCGCGCAGCAGCTCCCCCAGCGGCTGTCCCGTCCAGTACCCGGCGGCGCGGTAGGCCTCGGCGAATTCGTCCGGCATCGGCACGAAGCCGTCGCGGTGATTCCTGGTGGGTGTCGCTGTCATCGGTGCTGCCTCACGCTCACGGTGGTACTCGGGTCGCTCTTATATAGGTTAGGCAACCCTATCTCACGGCGCGAGGTCGTTACCGGTCAGCTCAGGATGTGCAGGTCGTAGAAGAACTGGTACCGCTGCGGGTCGTCGGGCAGGAACCAGTGGAAGCCCTCTTCCAGGAAGACGGCGACCAGGTTGACCGCGATCACCACGCCCAGGAACCAGATCGCGATCGCGCCGATCGCCCGATGCGGGCGGTCCGCGACGGTGTGCGCCGCGGTCTCGTCCGAAAAACACAGCAGCACACCGGCGGTCGCGATGGCGGCGACGAACAGGATCCACGCCCACACGTACAGGTGCAGGCCCAGCACCGGACTGCCGTAGCCGGGATCGCCGGGCAGGATGTGCAGCATCGTCTGGCGCCAGGCCGCGAAGCCGCCGCCCACGCAGGCCACGATCGACAGTCCCCAGCCCGTCATGTAGTCGCGGGCGTGGATGGTGCCGGTCATGCCGCGGCGCACGATATAGGCGCCGCCGAGCGCGGCCAGCAGCATGAACATTCGCTGGATCATGCACAGCGGGCACGGATATTCCCACCCGATGAACTGGGTGCCGAGTCCGCCGCACACCACGCCCGTCCAGCCCACGACGAAGATGACCGCCAGCCAGTACTGCAACTGCCCGAGCCAGGCCCACCGGCCGGTCACCAGGTCAGTCCCAGTCCGAGGGAACTGGTGATGTGGTGCCGCAGCAGCAGGAGGGTGAGGACGAGCGCGATCCACCATCCGGCCAGCACCACGCGGCGCGACCGCTGCCGGTAGAGCATCACCACCACCGCGAGCAAACCCGCGAAGATGATCGTGTCCATACGCGGACGGTACCGTTGCCGGTGGTACGAAGGGTTCATTCGAGCCTGGACACGCCGCTTTCCCGACCGGATCGAAGGTGTGGCTAATGAGCAGCCAATCCTGCCGAACGGTTGCGTGCGTCAGGGCGGGAGACTGCGGGCCGTAACCGCTCTAGACTCGTCCTCGTGACAGGTTGGGACAGTTCGGACATGCCCGATCAGAGCGGCCGCACGGTCATCGTCACCGGCGCCAACAGCGGGCTCGGTGCGGTCACCACGCGGGTGCTGGCGGCGGCCGGCGCGCAGGTGATCATGGCCTGCCGCGACGAGGTGAAGGCCCGCGCGGTGGCGAACACGATCGGTGAGCGGGCGCAGGTGCGCCGCCTGGATCTGGCCGATCTCGCCTCGGTCCGGCAGTTCGCCGACTCGATCGAGCGCGCCGACGTGCTGATCAACAACGCCGGTGTGATGGCGGTGCCGCTGCGCCGCACCGCCGAGGGCTTCGAAATGCAGATCGGCACAAACCATCTCGGGCATTTCGCGCTGACCGGCCTGCTGCTGGACAAGATCGCCGACCGGATCGTCACGGTCTCCAGCGGGGCGCACATGATCGGCAAGATCGATCTCAACGACCTGAACTGGGAGCGTCGCCGGTACGAGCGCTGGCAGGCGTACGGCCAGGCCAAGCTGGCGAATCTGATGTTCGCCTACGAACTGCAGCGGCGGCTGACCGCGGCCGGTTCGGCCAAGGTGTCGGTGGCGGCCCATCCCGGTTATGCCGCAACGGAATTGCAGTCGCATACCGAAACGTTCCAGGACCGGATCATGGCGCTCGGCAATCGGATCCTGGCGCAGAGCGCCGAGATGGGCGCGCTGCCAACGCTGTTCGCGGCCACCGCCGAGGTCGAGCCGGGTGCGTTCTACGGGCCCACCGGCTGGCGCGGGCTGCGCGGGTACCCGGGCCGCAGCGGATCGTCGTCCGCCTCGCGCGACGAGGTCACCGCGCGGCGGCTGTGGGAGCTGTCCGAGCAGCTGACCAAGGTCACCTATCCGTTCTCCCGCCGCTGAGGCCGGTGGCGCGCGTCACATTCCGCCTCTGTCACACCCCTGACCGCCACGTCGTCGCCTTGATATACGGACGCCGCGCCCCGCGGCCCGAGGTCAGGAGACAGCGATGGAACCCCGATTCAACCTGTACGCCAACGAGATCGGCGCGAAGGTCGTCAAGCGAGTCGGCAATGTCGGACTGGCGATCGACCAGTCGACCCTGCCGCACGCCACGCAGGAGATCGTGAAGCTGCGCGCCAGCCAGATCAACGGCTGCGGATTCTGCACCGATATGCACTCCAAGGACGCGCTGGCCGCCGGGGAGACCCAGGTGCGGCTCAACCTGGTCGCCGCCTGGCGCGAGGCGACCGTCTTCACCGAGCAGGAGCGCGCCGCGCTCGCGCTCACCGAGGAGGGCACCCGCCTCGCCGACGCCCACCACGGCGTCAGCGACGAGACCTGGGAACTGGTGCGCAAGCACTACGACGACGATCAGATCGCCGCCCTGATCTCGCTGATCGCGCTGATCAACGCCTACAACCGGCTGAACGTGATCTCGCGAATCCCCGCGGGCAGCTACGAACCCGGCATGTTCGGATAGGGCCTGCGGCGAATTCGAGCCCGGTGGCGGATCTCTCGATCCGAACCGGGCTCGTGTGCTGTCGGGGGCCGGTGTGGTGGTTCTCACGCGGGGCCGGGCGTATGTTCAGGCGCGCGACATCGGCTGGTACAGTCGCGATCGTGCAGCGCGCGTATTTCTGGTTTACGAAGCCGGCCCCGGGTGGGCCGGTCGGTGAACCGCGCTGACCTTCTCCCACCCCGAGCCGGACGACCAAGTCGGCTCGACGGGATGTTCTCGGTGGGTCGACCTGAGAAAAGGAACCCACGATGACACACGCAGCCGATGCCGAGGCGCCCTCGAAATCCGGGACCGTCGCGGATCTCGACGATCAGCGCACCCTGAGCATCAGCCCGCTGCTGTCGCCCGCCGACGTGCGGCGTGACCACCCGATCGACGAGGCGCTCGCCGAGACCGTGCGCGCCGGCCGCAAGGCCACCGTCGACGTGCTGAACGGCACCGACGACCGCCTGATGGTGATCGTCGGGCCGTGCTCGGTGCACGATCCCGAGGCCGCGATGGACTACGCCCGGCGCCTGGCCGCCAAGGCCGCCGAGGTGGCGGATCGGCTGCACGTGGTGATGCGGGTGTACTTCGAGAAGCCGCGCACCACCCTCGGGTGGAAGGGCCTGATCAACGATCCGCATCTGGACGGGACCTTCGACATCAACACGGGCCTGGGTCTCGGGCGGCGGCTGCTGGTGGACATCACCGCGCTGGGCCTGCCGGTCGCGTGCGAGTTCCTCGATCCGATCACCCCGCAGTACATCGCGGACCTGGTCTCCTACGGTGCGATCGGGGCCCGCACGGCCGCCAGCCAGGTGCATCGGCAGCTGGCCAGCGCGCTGTCGATGCCGGTCGGCATCAAGAACGGTACCGACGGCGATGTGCAGGTGGCCGTCGACGGCGTGCGCGCCGCGGCCGCCAGCCACGTCTTCCCGGGCACCGGCCTGGACGGGCGTTCCGCGCTGATCCGCACCGTCGGTAATCCCGACTGCCACGTGATCCTGCGCGGCGGCAGCACCGGGCCCAACTACGACGCGGCCTCGGTGACCGAGGCGTGCATTCGCTTGGAGAAGGCGTCGCTGCCGCAGCGGGTCGTGGTCGACGCCAGCCACGGCAACAGCAACAAGGACCACACCAAGCAGGTCGACGTCGTCACCGATATCGCCGAGCGGATCGCCGGCGGGGACCGCAGCGTCGTGGGACTGATGATGGAGAGCTTCCTCGCCGCCGGTCGCCAGGACCTCGCCCTCGGCCGCGCCGCCGACCTCACCTACGGCCGATCCATCACCGACGCCTGCCTCGACTGGGACACCACCGCCACCCAGCTCGACCGCCTCGCCGACGCCGTCACCACCCGCCGCTAGCCCGTTCACGCACCCCTGGCGTGTTCCCGCACCACCTGCAGGCCCATGCAGGGCGTGCGGGAACGTGCAGAGGGTGCGGGAAGGGTTGTCAGGGGCGGGGGTGTTTGCGGGCGATGAGGGTGAGGAGGTCGCCGGAGGGGTGGAGTTCGGTGGTGAAGCCGGACGTGGTGAGGTTGTGGGTGAGTTGGGCCGGGGGTGGTTTGGGGCTCTCGGGGCGGGTGGTGGTCGGGGTGCCGTAGCCGTAGCAGAGGTAGAGGGCGCCGTCCGGGGTCAGCACGTTGTGGATGAATGTGAGTTCTCGTGCGCAGGGACGGGTCCAGAACAGATTCACGTTCATTGCCAGGACCTTGTCGAAGGCCAGGCCCTCGAGGTCGGGCGCGGTGGGCAGCTGTTCGAGGGCGGCGTGCAGAAGGCGCAACCGGCCCGAATCGATCAGCGCGGCATGGCGTTCGGCGGATCGGCGGACGGCCGTCTCCGAGCGGTCGGCGGCGACGATGCGTCCGGTGGTCAGCCGGGCGGCCAGGTGCGCGACCGAGGGGCTGGACCCCGCGCCGATCTCGAGGATCAGGTCGTTCGGCCGCACCGACATGAGGTCGGCGATCCATTCGAAGCGCTCGGTACTCGCCACCATCGCGAATCTACCGGTGCCCGCGGTCCACCGGATGCGAACTGGCTCGTGACAGCCGCGGGCGGGGCGTAGCAGCATGAGCGACATGATCGAGATGACCGCGGTGGCAGGTGTGGCGGTGGCCGCTCTCGGACTGGTGCTCACGCCGGGGCCGAACATGGTGTACCTGGTGTCGCGCACCGTGTCCCAGGGCCGTCGCGCCGGATTCGTGTCGCTGGCCGGGGTCGCGGTCGGATTCCTGGTCTACCTGGTGGCGATCGCGGCGGGGATCACGGCGATCTTCGCGGTGGTGCCGGGCCTGTATCTGACGGTGAAGCTCGCCGGGGCCGCGTATCTCGGCTGGCTGGCGTGGAAGACGTTGCGGCCCGGCGGGATTTCGGCCTTCACCCCGTCCGACCTGCCCGCCGATCCCGCCCGGCGGCTGTTCACCATGGGCTTGGTCACCAATCTGCTGAATCCGAAGATCGCGATCATGTACATGGCGCTGATCCCCCAGTTCGTGGTGCCCGCGCGCGGGCAGGTGTGGCTGCAGAGCCTGTCGCTGGGCGCGGTGCAGATCACGATCGCGCTGCTGGTGAACGGACTGATCGTGCTCGGCTCCGGCGCCGTCGCGGCATTCCTCGGCGGCCGCCCGCTGTGGCAGCGGGCGCAGCGCTGGGTCACCGGGACGATGCTCGGCGCGATCGCCGTCCTGCTCGCCACCGACCGCGCCCGCCCCGTCCCCGCCTGAGTTCCCCTGGCGACCCTCGCGGGGTCAGGTGGGCGACTGGGCGGGGTGGGCGGTGTGCAGGCGGCGTACGGCCTCGTCCAGAGTGTCGTCCTGTTTGCAGAAGGCGAAGCGCACCATGCGGTTCCAGGCGGCCTTGTCGTCGGCGAAGACGCTCAGCGGCACGGCCGCGACGCCCAGGCGCTCGGGCAGCTCGCGGCAGAACGTGTGGGCGTCGTGGTCGGTGAGGCCGGAGATGTCGGCACAGACGAAATAGGTTCCGTCGCTTCGCTTGACGCCGAATCCGGCGTCGGACAGCGCCTGCGACAACCGGATCCGCTTCTCCGACAGCGCATCGCGCAGCGCCGCGACCCAGGGCAGCTCGTGTTCGAGGGCGTAGGCGACCGCGGGCTGGAAGGGTCCGCCGCCGACGAAGGTGAGGAACTGCTTGGCCGCGATCACCCCGTCGATCAGGGGGGCGGGTCCGCACGCCCATCCGATCTTCCAGCCGGTGACGCTGAAAGTCTTTGCGGCACTGGATATCACGACGGTGCGCTCGTACATGCCGGGCAGCGTCGCGATGCTGATGTGCTCGTGGCCGTCGAAGGTCAGATGCTCGTACACCTCGTCGGTCACCACCAGTAGGTCGTGCTCGCAGGCCAATTCGGCGATGGCCCGAAGGTCGGCCCGGCCGAGTACGGTGCCGGTCGGATTGTGCGGCGAATTCAGCAGCAGCATGCGGGTTTTCGGCGTGATGGCGGCGCGCAGGCTGTCGATGTCGAGGGCGAATCCGGTGCCGTCGGGGACCAGGCGGGCGGTGCGCCGCGTCGCCCCGGCGAGGGCGACCGCGGCGGCATAGGAGTCGTAGTACGGCTCGATCAGCACCACCTCCTCACCGGGTTCGACCAGCCCGAGGATCGAGGCCGCGATCGCCTCGGTGGCGCCGACGGTCACCAGCACCTGGCTGCCGGGGTCGTACTCGGTGCCGTAGCGCCGCGCCCGATCCGCCGCGATCGCCTGCCGCAGCACCGGCATGCCCCGGCCCGGCGGGTACTGGTTGACGCCGTCGGCGATGGCCGTGCGGGCCGCCTCCAGCACGGCGGCGGGCCCGTCGGTATCCGGAAACCCCTGCCCGAGATTGACCGCGCCGTGTTTCACGGCCAGTTCGGTCATCTCGGCGAAGATCGTCGCCCCGAACGGGCGCAGTCGAGCAACGGTGGGCGAATGCGGCATGCCGACCACGGTAACGCGCGCCCCGCAAGCCTCTGCCGACCCGTGGCCCTACCCGCCGCTGCGGGGAGGGTCAGGCCACGGCGGGGCGGTGGGTGCTGGCGCGGGGGTGGAGGCGGGCGGGCAGGACGAGGCGCTGGGGTGGGAAGTGGTCGCCGCGGGCGCGGGGGAGGAGGAGTTCGGTTGCGCGGCGGCCGATTTCGTAGCTGGGCTGTTCGACCAGGGTGATCGGCGGGGCGAAGCCGGACCAGCTCATCTCGTCGAATCCGGCCAGCAGCAGGTCGTCGGGGAAGGCGATGCGCTCCTGGGCCAGGGCGTCCAGGGCGCCGACCATCATCAGGTTGTTGCCGACGAACAGCCCGTCGGGGCGTTCGGGGCGGGTGAGCAGGGCGCGGGCGGCGCGGCGCCCGCCCTCGATGCGGTAGTCGCCACGCACCTCCAAGGCCGGATCGGGCCGCAGCCCGGCGGCGCGCAGCGCGGCCCGGTAGCCCGCCAGGCGACTGGTCGCGGTCGACGCGTCCGCGGGTCCCGTGATCATCGCGATGCGGCGCGCACCCGCGGCGACGAGATGCTCCACGGCCTGCTGCGCCGCCTTGCGATTGTTCACGGTGACGCTGTCGATATCGGCCCGCCGCAGCCGCCGGTCGATGGCCACCACCGGGATGCCGCGCTCGGTGAGCGTGTCTATCCGGCTGGCCGTCGTGGACGACGGCGCCAGGATCACCCCCGCCATGCGCTCGGCGGCGGCGACCTCCAGATAGCGCTGCTCCTTGCCCAGGCTCTCATCGGAATTCGCCAGCACCACCGAGTAGTCGCGTTCGCTGGCCGCATCCTCCACCCCGCGGGCGAGCGCGGTGAAGAACGGATTCTGGATATCGGCGATGATCAGGCCCAGCACCTTCGTGGCCCGGGTGCGCAGCGACCGGGCCTGGCTGTTGGGGCGATAGCCCAGCTCGGCCACGGCGGTATCGACCCGGCCGCGCAGCTGTTCGGCGACGCGCGGATCGCCGTTGAGCACGCGGGACACGGTGGCGGGGGAGACGCGGGCCAGCGCCGCGACGTCGCGGATCGTCACCGCCATGCATCACCGCCTTCGCGTGCGTGACAAAGATTCCGCGGATCGTTGTCGAGGCCGACAGTTCGGGTCGCGAACCCGGCCGTGACCGGCGCGCCCCGGCGAACCTATGGTAGCGGGAAATCGTTTTCTGAGATCCATGTCACACTCGCGTGGGGCACCTCACCGAGGGGGCGAGGAGGCCGCAATGGCTCGCATCGGATTGCTGTCGATGTCCGACGGACGCGACTTCGTACACCGGGGCATCACCGATTTCATAGCGCAGTCGTCGGCGGCCGTGGCCGGTGCGCTGCGCGAGGCGGGCCACGAGGTGGTGGTCGCGGAGACGGTGTGTACCAACGAACTTGCCACCAGCCAGGCGCGGTGGCTGGCCGACCAGCGCGTCGACCTGACCGTATTCCATTACGCGGTATGGGCTTTCCCGCATTTCACGATGCTCGCGGCCGAGGCCACCGGCGGTCCACTGCTGCTGCTCGGTGGCCTGGACCCGGTGCAGCCGGGCATGGTCGGAATGCTCGCCGCCGGAGGCGCTCTCGACCAGATCGGGCGCCGCCACACGCGGGCCTGGGGCGATATCGGCGATCCGGCCACCCGCGAACGCATCCTGACCCAGGTCCGCGCGGCCGCCGCCACCCAGGCATTGCGCGGGTCGACCTTCGGCCGCATCGGCGGTCGCCCGATGGGCATGTACACCGCGGTCGCCAATACCGACCAGTGGATGCGCACCTTCGGCGTCGACGTCGAGGAGATCGACCAGTGGGAGCTGGTGCGCCGCAGCGACCTGGTGGAGGCGAGCCGGGTGCGCGGGGCGCGGGAATGGCTCGAAAAGTACGCCGCCGGAGTGCATTACGACGGCAAGAGCCTCACACCCGAGACGCTGGAGCGCCAGATCCGCTCCTACTACGCGATGACCGAGCTCATCGACGAGTGGAATCTGGACTTCTCCGGCATCAAGGGCCAGCCCGAGCTGACCAACCACTTCGCCACCATGGACATCACCGAGGCCTTCCTCAACGACCCCTACGACTGGGACGGCCCCAAGCCCACCCACGTCACCTCGACCGAATCCGATATGGATGCGGCGCTGACCATGCAGCTGCTCAAGGGCCTGTCGGGCACGCCCGTGCTGTTCGCCGACGTCCGCCACTACCACGCCGACAAGGACGTCTGGGACCTGTGCAACTCCGGCCAGCACGCCACCTGGTTCGCCGCCCGCTCCGACGACCCGCTGGAGAACCTGGCCCGGACGCACTTCTACCCCGAGGTGTTCTTCTTCCCGGCGGGCGGCGCCTCGGTGCATCACCTGGCCGCGCCCGGGGCGTTCACGCTCGCCCGGCTCACCCGCCTCGACGGGCGCTACCGCATGCAGGTGATGCGCGGCGAGTTCGAAAACTACGACGCCGCAACGAACGAGGCGATGATGCGGATGTCGACCTTCGAATGGCCGCACGCCTTCGCCCGGCTGCACGTCGACGCCGCCGAGTTCCTGAGCCGGTTCGGCGCCAACCACATTCACGCCGTTCCGGGCGAGCACGTGGCCGAGCTGCGGGCGGTGTGCGAGCTGCTGGGTATCGACTACGACGGGTTCGGCGACGCGGCCTGACCGGCGCGACTGCGTGTGTGGCAGTAGTGGATTGGCGAGGATCCGATGACCGGCACCGATACCGAGCAGCGCCCGGTGCTGCTCACCATGGGCGGGATCGTCAAGGAATTTCCGGGCGTGCGGGCGCTGCGCGGGGTCGAGCTGGCGCTGCACAGCGGCGAGGTGCTGGCGCTGCTCGGTGAGAACGGCGCCGGTAAGTCGACGCTGATGAACGTGCTCGCCGGGGTGCACACCCCGGATGCGGGTCACATCGAAATCGACGGCAGCCCAGTGCATTTCCGCTCGCCCAAGGATGCGGCCCGGCACGGCGTGGCGATGATCCACCAGGAGTTGAACCTGGTGCCCGAGCTGTCGATCGCCGACAACATCTTCCTGGGCCAGGAATTGCGCACGGCGCGGGGCACATTGGATCGCCGGACGATGGATGCCCGCACCCGCGAACTGCTCGCCCGGATCGGGCTGGGGCTGCCGCCGCGTCGGCTGGTGCGGCGTTGCCGCCTGGCCGAACAGCAGCTCATCGAGGTCGCCAAGGCCCTCAACCACCGGCTCCGGGTGCTGGTGATGGACGAGCCCACCTCCGCGCTCGCCGAGGCGGAGACGCAGCGTTTGTTCACGGTCATCCGCACGCTGACCGGTCAGGGGGTCGGCGTCGTCTACATCTCGCACCGGATCGAGGAACTCGAGCAGATCGCCGACACCGTGGTGGTGCTGCGCGACGGCGCCCACGTCGGCCGCCGTCCACTGCGGCCGAGCGCGGTCCGAACGACGGGACCGGAGGCGGCACGGCGGCCCGCCGGTCGTGCCGAGCTGATCGGGCTGATGGTCGGCCGCCCGCTGGACGAGTTGTTTCCGCGCCGGGCCGAGCAGCACGCGGGCGGCCGCCCCCGCCTACAGGTCGAGGGCTTGTCGACGACGCCCGTGCGCGGCTCGGATGCCGTTGCGCTGCGGGATATCTCGTTCGAGGTCGCCGAGGGCGAGATCGTGGGCCTGGCCGGGCTGATGGGCGCCGGGCGCAGCGAGGTGCTCGAGGCGCTGTACGGCGCGGGCGGCGGCGTCGGCGGCAGCGTCCGCGTGAACGGCCGCGGGTACCGGCCGAGCACCCCGCGCCATGCGATCTCCCGCGGCTTGGCGCTGGTCGCCGAGGATCGCAAGGCGCAGAGCCTGGTCCTGGGAAATACCGTGCGGTTCAACGCTTCCCTGGCCGCGCTGCGGCGGTATCTGCGGCCGTGGCGCACGGTCGATGCCCGGCGGGAACGGGCCGCGGTCGCCGCGCAGCTGACCGAGCTGCGGGTGCGGGCCGCCTCGGCGACGGTGGCCGTCGCGACGCTGTCCGGCGGCAACCAGCAGAAGGTCGTGCTGGCCAAGTGCCTGCTCACCAAGCCGTCGGTGCTGCTGATGGACGAGCCCACCCGCGGTATCGACGTGGGCGCGAAGGCGGAGGTGCACGCGTTGATGGATCAGCTGGCCGGGCGCGGCGCGGCCATCCTCGCGGTGTCGTCCGAACTCCCCGAGCTGATCGGCATGTGCGACCGCATCCTGGTGCTCTGCGAGGGCCGCGTCACCGGCGAATTCCACCGCGATCCCGCGCGCGGCGACCCCTTCGACCAGGAGGCGATCCTGGCCGCCGCGATGGCCCGCGAGCCCGCCACCCGGCCCCCGAACGGCACTGCGACACAGGATCTTCGATGACCGTCCCGACCGCGAACCCGCCCGAGGAACCACGGTCCGCCGCGGCCCGCGCCCGACTGCACCTGACCCGCCTGGTGCCGTATCTCGGTGCGGCCCAGGGCTATATCGGCCTGCTGCTGGTGATCGCGTTCGGCATCGCCACCAAGGGGCAATACTTCTGGAACCAGGAGAACCTCACCAATGCGATCGCGGCCTTCTCCTCGCGCGGCATCCTCGCCGTGGGCGTCACGCTCGTAATCCTCACCGCCGGAATCGATCTGTCCGTCGGATCGGTCCTGGGCATCGGGTCGATGACGGCCGCCATGCTGCTGGTGCACCAGGAACTCCCACCGTGGCTCATCGTGCCCGCCTGTGCCCTGGTGGGCGCGTTCTTCGGGCTGTGCAACGGCCTCGGCACCACCGTGCTGCACATCCAGTCGTTCGTGATGACGCTGGCGATGCTGTCGATCGTGCGCGGCATCGACCGGCAGATATCGGACAATGTCGCGGTCGGCACCGCGGTGCTGGACGACGCCGGGCGCCTGACGCCGGAGGCGTCGCAGTTCGCGCTGCTCGGCACGCCGGGGCACACCCTGTTCCAGGGCACCTGGCTGCCCGGCTTCGGCACGGCCGGAATCGCCTATCCGGTAGTGGCTTTCGTCGTTGTGTGCATCGTCTTCCAGCTGGTGCTGGCCAAGACGCGGTTCGGCAGGCATATCTATGCCGTCGGCGGAAATCCCACGGCGGCAAGGCTTTCCGGGGTCAATGTCACGCTCGTCATCGTCGCGGTGTTCACGCTGTCGGGGATGCTGGCCGGGTTCGCCGGGTCGATCGACGCCGCCTACAGCGCCTCGGCCGATCCGCTGGCCGGTACCGGCTACGAGCTGGACGCCATCGCGGCCGCCGTGATCGGCGGTGCCAGCCTGGCCGGCGGTAAGGGCACCATCACCGGCACCTTCATCGGGGCGCTGATCCTCACCCTGCTCGACAACGTGCTCGGGCTCAATGCCGTGGGTTCCAATGCGCAGCTGATCATCAAGGGCCTGATCGTCGTGGTCGCCGTGGTGCTGCAGCGGCCCGGCTTCTTCGGCAGCCTCCGCGACCTGACGTCGCGGTTGGCCCGCCCGCGTTCGTCCGGCGGCGCCTGATGCCGCCCGTCGCCCGGTCGCGATCGCCCGGCCGGAATCACCGCAATCACCAGGAGTCACCATGCCTTCTCTCCGCCGAATCGCCCTTCCGGCACTGGCTTTGAGCGCCGTCGCCGTACTCGGCGCGGGCTGCGCGGCCAACGCGCCCGAATCCTCCGACGACCAGTTCGTCGTCGGCTACTCCCAGTCCAACAACGCCGAACCGTATCGGGCACAGCTGAACCTGCAGCTGCAGTACTTCGTCAAACAGCATCCGGAGCTGAAACTGCTGCCCATCACCGATGCCCACCAGGACAGCGCGACCCAGGTGAGCCATGTGCAGAACTTCGTGCAGCAGAAGGTCGACGCGCTGGTCGTCTCGCCGAACGAACCGGCGCCGCTGACCGCCGCCGTGCAGCAGGCGTGTGCCGCGGGCATTCCGGTGATCATCCTGGACCGCAGTGTCAACACCGACTGCTACAGCGCCTTCATCGGCGGCGACAACTACGTCATCGGCAAGCTGGCGGGCGAGGCCGCGGTGCGGGCGCTGCCCGGCGGGGGCAATGTCGCCGAGCTGCGCGGAATCCTGTCCTCGCAACCGCAGATCGATCGGGACCAGGGCTTCCGCGACGCCATCGCCGGGCACGACATCACCATCACCGAACAGCAGGAAGCCAAGTGGCTCAAGGCCAATGCCACCGCGGTGATGCAGCAGTGGCTGTCCAAGGGCGGCAAGATCGATCTGGTCTACGCGCACAACGACGATATGGCGCTGGGTGCCCAGCTGGCCGCGCAGGGCGCGGGGCGCGCGGGCATGCCGATCATCGGCATCGACGGGCTGGCCATTCCGACCGGCGGCATCCGCGCCGTGCAGAACGGGCAGCTGCTCACCACCTACGTCTACCCGACCGGCGCCGAACAGGCCGTGGACACCCTGGTGAAGTTGCAGCGCAGGCAGCCGGTGGAGAAGAAGCAGGTACTCGGCACCACGCAGGTCACCAAGGAGAACGCGGCCCAGCTGTATCAGCAGTACGACATGTCGGGCAGGATCGGCGGTTAGCCCGCCGGGTCACGGCAACCGGATGCCGCGCAGCTTCTCCGGATTGGCCAGATCGTAGGTGCCCCAGATCAATCCGTCCCTGACGGTGAATCCGACGACGCGTTCGGGTGTGCCCGGAATGCCGTCGCGCGGTGCGCGTTCGGGCAGCAGCGCGCCCAATTGCCCGTTCACGTTGACGAATTCGAAGCCCACCTCGTCCGGGCCGATCAGGTCGTGGCCGTACATGCGCTGCAGGCCCAGGATCAGGCGGGCGATCTTGTCCGCGCCCACGATGGTCCTGATCGCGGTGCGGGTCGTGCCGCCGGCGTCGGCGGTGAAGACGGCATCCGGGTGCAGGGCGGCCACCACCGACCGCAGATCACCGGAGTACAGCGCCTCCAGCAGCTTCTGCACCGCGGCGTTGTGCTCGGCGTCGGAGACCGGTTCCGGCTGGCGCGCAACGGATTTGCGGGCCCTGGTCGCCAGCTGCCGGGCCGCCTCGGGGGAGATGTCGAGGATGGCGGCTATCTCGTCGAACGGCACCGAGAAGCCGTCGTGCAGGACGAAGGCCACGCGCTGCGGCGGGGTCAGCGTATCCAGGACCACCAGTGCGGCGAGGCGGCAGTCCTGCTTGCGGACAACGGCTTCCAGCGGATCGGGGAGCTGCGACGGCTTGGTGGAGGTCACCACCGGCTCCGGTAGCCATTCCCCGACATAGGTTTCGCGCCGCACGGCCGCGCTACGCAGGCGGTCCAGGCAGATTCGGCTGACCACGGTGGTCAGCCAGGCGCGCAGATCCTCGATCTCGGACTGCCGCGCGGTGGCCAGCCGCAGCCAGCTCTCCTGCACCGCGTCCTCGGCGTCGGCCACGCTGCCGGTCAGCCGATAGGCCACCGAGAGCAGGTGCGCCCGGTGGGATTCGAAGAGATCGGCGAGCAGAGCGGCAACCATTGTCGGGATTCTACGGTCGCGCCGATATCGTCCCGACCAGCGGTCCCGGCAAGGAAAAGCGGTGGGCTCGGGCGTGGGCTCCGTGACAGCATGGCGCCATGACGGACACCAGGCTCAGTGACAGCACGGTCTGGCTCTCGCGGCCCACCGACGCCGATATCGACACCATCGTGGCGTGCTGCCAGGAGCCGTCGATCGGGGAGTGGACCACCATTCCCGTGCCGTACCGGCGCGAGCACGCGGAGATGTTCCTCGCCGAGATCGTGGCGCCGGGCTGGGCCGCGCGGCGCCCGACCTGGGCGGTGCGCGAGTCGGCGGACGGGCCGGTCGTCGGCATGATCGGCGTGACGGGCGTCATGCATCACGGCGGCCAGGAGAGTGCGGCCGCCGAGATCGGCTACTGGCTGAGCCCGCGGGTGCGGGGGCGGGGCCTGGCGACGCGGGCGGTGCGGCTGGCCTGCGACTACGGGTTCCGGTCCGACGGGCTGGGGCTGGTGCGCATCGAGTGGCGGGCCATGGTCGGCAACCACGCCTCGGCCGCCGTCGCGCGGCGGACCGGCTTCCGCTACGAGGGGCTGCTGCGGCTGGGCGCCGAGCAGCGCGGCCGCCGCCGCAACGTGTGGGTCGCCGGTCGCCTGGCCACCGATCCACCGGGTCCGAGCGGCGGGTGGCCGGAGGGGGTCTGATCGACTCGGTGCGGTGGTCCGACCCACCCGTTTCCGGCCGCGAGCTGCGCCCGCGGTGAACAATGAGACAGCTCACGCGGTCGTGTCGGTCCGATCGGGAACAATGGACCACGGCCCGCAACCCCAGGAGGCGCCGTGACCGACGGACCGCTCATCGTCCAGAGCGACAAGACCCTGCTGCTCGAGGTCGAGCATGAGCAGGCCGATGCCGCGCGGCAGGCCATCGCGCCGTTCGCGGAGTTGGAGCGTGCGCCCGAGCATGTGCACACCTATCGGGTGACGCCGCTGGCGCTGTGGAATGCGCGGGCGGCGGGGCACGATGCCGAGCAGGTGGTCGATGCGCTGGTCAACTACTCGCGGTATGCGGTGCCGCAGCCGCTGCTGGTCGACATCGTCGACACCATGGCCCGCTACGGTCGGTTGCAGCTGGTCAAGCACCCGGCGCACGGGCTGGTGCTGGTGAGCCTGGACCGGGCGGTGCTGGAGGAGGTGCTGCGGCACAAGAAGATCCAGCCGATGCTCGGCGCCCGCATCGACGACGACACGGTGGCCGTGCATCCGTCCGAGCGCGGGCGCATCAAGCAGATGCTGCTCAAGATCGGCTGGCCCGCCGAGGACCTGGCGGGCTACGTCGACGGCGAGGCGCACGCGATCGAGCTGGACTTCGACACCCACGAGTGGCAGCTGCGCGACTACCAGGAGATGGCGGCACAGTCGTTCTGGGCGGGCGGCTCGGGCGTGGTGGTGCTGCCGTGTGGCGCCGGTAAGACCATGGTCGGCGCGGCCGCGATGGCCAAGGCCGGGGCCACCACGCTGATCCTGGTCACCAACACCGTGGCCGGTCGGCAGTGGAAGCGCGAGCTGCTGGCGCGCACCTCGCTCACCGAGGAGGAGATCGGCGAGTACTCCGGCGAGCGCAAGGAGGTCCGGCCGGTCACCATCGCCACGTATCAGGTGATCACGCGCAAGACCAAGGGCGAGTACAAGCATCTGGAGCTGTTCGACAGCCGCGACTGGGGCCTGGTCATCTACGACGAGGTGCATCTGCTGCCCGCGCCGGTCTTCCGGATGACGGCCGACCTGCAGTCGCGGCGCCGCCTGGGCCTGACGGCCACCCTGGTGCGCGAGGACGGCCGCGAGGGCGATGTGTTCTCGCTGATCGGCCCCAAGCGCTACGACGCGCCGTGGAAGGACATCGAGGCGCAGGGCTGGATCGCCCCCGCCGACTGCGTCGAGGTGCGGGTGACCCTCACCGACGCCGAGCGCATGACCTACGCCACCGCCGAACCGGACGAGCGCTACAAGCTGTGCTCCACCGCCCGCACGAAACTCCCGGTGGTCGAGTCGATTCTGGCCCAGCACAAGGACGCGCCCACCCTGGTCATCGGCGCCTACCTGGACCAGCTGGACGAATTGGGCGAACACCTGAACGCCCCGGTCATCCAGGGCTCCACCCGCAACAAGGAGCGCGAGGCGCTGTTCGACGCGTTCCGCAACGGCGAGATTCCGGTACTGGTGGTGAGCAAGGTCGCCAACTTCTCCATCGATCTGCCGGAAGCCTCTGTGGCGGTGCAGGTTTCGGGCACCTTCGGCTCCCGCCAGGAGGAGGCGCAGCGGCTCGGGCGGCTGCTGCGCCCCAAACACGACGGTGGCCAGGCACACTTCTATTCCGTCGTCGCGCGTGACACCCTGGACGCCGAATACGCCGCGCACCGGCAGCGTTTCCTTGCCGAACAGGGATACGCGTACCGCATCACCGACGCGGACGACCTGCTGGGCCCGGCGATCGGATAACAGCAGGCCGCGTCCCCGTAGACTGTTTACCGGAGAGACGGCCTCCGCATACGGTTAGGACTGAGACGTGCGACGCTTCGAATTCGCAGTGGACCGCGAACACGCGCGAGCGGTGAACGAAGTGCTCGCATCCATCCGCCGGCTGCGCATCCTGGGATTCGCCGCGGCGATCGTGCTCGGGCTGGGCACCGCGGGCCTGATCTGGCTGAGCCACCCGTACTCGTTCCTGCTCGCGGTGGCCTTCGCGCTGGGCACCATCATCGCGTTGTTCGTGGCGGTGTGGACGCCGTACCGCTCCCGCATCGAAAAGCTGTACGCCGAGGGCGACCTGGTCCCGGCGGTGGTGTCGGACAAGCATTCCCGCGGCGTGACCCTGCTGGCGCTGGTCAATATCGCCAAGCCCGGCTGCGACCCGCGCTACGCGCTGATCACCCGGGTGGTGCGGGCGCTCCCCGGTCATCGGCAGTGGCCGGGCGAGCAGGTTCCGTCGGTCACGGTGCGCGCCGATCGTGCCCCGCGCTCGGTCGGCGATCTGCGCCAGCCGGTCAGCGCCATGCCGATCGCGTGGGGCACCCGCGACACGGGGGTGATCGACCGGGCCCGGGCGGCGATCAGCGATGTCGAGTGGAAGCTGCTGACCGACAATCTCGCCCTGGCCGAGAAGGTGCGGCGTGTGGATTCCAAGCGGCTGCTGCTGGATCCGCAGCAGTTGCCGGAGGAGCTTCGGGGCTGATCGAATTCGGTTTCGAGGAGTTGCGGCCCTCAATAGACTGACTTGGTGCCACCGCTCACCAATCTGCTGACGTTCCTGGTCGCCGCGACCGTCCTCATCGTCATCCCCGGTCCCGGCGTGCTGTTCACCATCGGCCGCGCCCTCACCGACGGCAAGCGCGCGGCACTGATCTCCGTGCTCGGCCATTCCTGCGGCGTGCAGGTGGTGCTGACCCTGGTGGCGGCCGGTCTCGGCACGCTGGTGGCGGCGTCGTCGATCGCGCTGAACATCGTCAAGTTCACCGGCGCGCTGTATCTGATCTACCTCGGCGTGCAGTCCATTCGGGAACGGCGGTCGCTGCGCGAGGCGATGTCGAACGTGGCCCGGCAGCCCACGCGGAATCGGCGGGTGTTCCGGCAGGGCTTCCTGGTGGGTGTGACGAATCCGAAGGCGATCATCTTCTTCTCGGCCGTGCTGCCGCAGTTCGTCGATCCGGCCGCGGGTCCGATCCCCCTGCAGATGCTGATCCTCGGCGTCGTCTTCCTGTTGATCGCGCTGGTGTCCGACAGCCTGTGGGCGCTGCTGGCCGGTACCGCCCGCGACTGGTTCGCCCGCTCGCCGCGGCGGCTGGAGGCGGTCGGCGGCGCGGGTGGCGTCATGATCATCGGCATGGGCGCGAGCGTGGCGGTCTCGGGCACCAGCCACTGATCCCACTAGCATCGAGCGACGGTCGGCACGCCCGTGCCGGAAAGGTGGCTCGCTGCATGGCTTCACACAACTGGATGCGCTGCCTCGCCGCCGGTCTGGTGGTCGCGGGCGCGGTGGCGGCGCCGGTGTACGGGCAGCCCGCGCCCGCGTCGGCGCGGGCCGCGGCCGATCCGCTCGTCGGCGCCTCCGGGCTCGGCGACCCTTACTACCCCGAGGACGGCAACGGCGGATACCAGGTCGACCACTACGCGCTCGCGCTCGACTACGACCCGCCCAGCCGCCGACTGGCGGGAACCGCGCGGGTGAATGCGGTTGCGACGCAGGCGTTGCGGATGTTCTCCCTGGATTTCGCGGGCCCGGAGGTATCGAAGATCGCGGTGAACAACCTCCCGGCCGGATTCGCCCGCGAGGGCGAGCACAAGCTGACCGTGACCCCGGCGGTGCCGGTGCTGCCCGGACTGCCGTTCACCGTGACCGTCGAATACGCCGGAACCCAGGGCGATACCCCGGGATCCGGCTGGTCCCTCTCGCCCAGCGGCGGCGCTTTCGTTGCGGGCGAACCGCATTCGGCCACAACCTGGTACCCGCTCAACGACACTCCGTTGGACAAGGCCACATTCGATGTGACCGTGACGGTGCCGCAGGAGTGGGAGGTCGTGTCGAACGGGCTGAAGGTGCGCGACGAGGTGGCGGGCCCGAACCGGACGGTGCAGTGGGCCTCGCGGCATCCCACGCTGGGATACCTCACCACGCTCGCCATCGACCGGTTCGAATTCCTGGAGCAGCGCCGGGCCGACGGCACCCCGCTCGTCAGCGCCTTCGCCCCGGACGCCGTGCGGCACCGGGAGCTCGAGGAACGCCTGCCTGAGGTGCTCGACTTCCTCGAATCCCTGTACGGCCCCTACCCGTTCGAGAGCGCCGGTGGCATCTACATCGATACCGACCTGAACATCTCGCTGGAGACCCAGACCCGGCCGATCTACGCGCCCTGGACCGATCTCAACACCCTCGTCCACGAGAACGCCCATCAGTGGTGGGGCGACTCGCTCTCGGTGCGGCAGTGGTCCGACGTCTGCCTCAACGAGTGTTTCGCCAGCTACACCGCCGACTACCTGTGGCCGGAGCGCAAGGAGGGCGAGGATGTCGACGCGCAGTACCGCGCGACCGTGGCGAAGTTCCGCGACAAGCCCGAACGGTGGAACACGCGCCTGCAAAACCCCGGTGCCGGAAAGGAATTCACCGCAGTCTACTATCGCGGCCCGCTGTTCCTGCACGCGCTGCGGCATCTGATCGGCGACGATGTCTTCTTCCCGGCGATCTCGCACTTCGTGCGGTCGCACGCCTACGGCAACGCCTCGATGCCGGAGTTCCGCGACTTCGTGCAGTCCAGGACGGGGACCGACCTGTCCGGATTCTTCGCGGCCTGGCTGGACGGCACCGAGATTCCGTCGGACGAGTACCTGTACCCGGGGTCGCTGCGCGGCTGAGGATTCCGGCCAAAAGCATGCCGGAAAATGATGAAGCAGGGCGCGCATGGTGGATATGGCTGCGCAAGGTGCGCGCGTGGTGGATGTGGCTGCGCAGGTGCGCGCGTGGTGGATGTGGCTGCGCAAGGTGCGCGCGTGGTGGATGTGGCTGTGCAAGGTGCGCGCGTGGTGGATGTGGCTGCGCAGGTGCGCGCGTGGTGGATGTGGCTGTGCAAGGTGCGCGCGTGGTGGATGTGGCTGTGCAAGGTGCGCGCGTGGTGGATGTGGCTGTGCAAGGTGCGCGCGTGGTGGATGTGGCTGTGCAGGGGCGCGCGTGGTGGGTATGGCTGCGCAAGGGCGCGTGGCGGAACAGCGGCTGGGCTTCCCTTACTCTTCCGGTACGCGGGATCGCGCTTTCTCTACCCAGCGGTCCACGCGGTCCAGTTGGCGTTCGGCCTTGTGTAGGGCCTCCTGGGCGGAGCGTTCGCTCGCGGAGGCGAAGCGGCGCTGTTCCTCGGCGCGTTCGAGTTCGGCGCGCAGGGCGGTGATGCGGTCGTCGGCCTCCTGTAGGCGGGTCGTGGCGTCGTCGAGGCCGGACTGTGCGGAAGCCTTTGCCTCCCGGGCGGATTCGAGCGCCTCCAGGGCGTCGTCGAGTTCCTGCCTGGCCGCCTCGGTTCGGTCCTCGGCCGACTTACGCTCCGGGGCAGGCTTTTTCGCGGCGGGCGCCGCATCCGGCACCGCCGCCAGCGCCGGGCCCTCGGGCCCGAAGCCCTCGTAGTTGGCCGCCGTGGTCAGCGTGCCGGTCCGCACCTGTTCGGCCACGTCCGGATCGGCGAGCGCCGCGTGCAGCGTCTGCCCGACCTCGCGCAGCACGCCCTCGCCGAGGGTGCGTTCGTGGTCGGCCGCGAGCTGACCGGCCTTGCGCGCCAGCGCATTCACCACCTGCTGCCGCTGGGTGGTCAGGCTGCGCAGCTGATCCCCGGACAGCCGTCGCTGCGCGTCCTGCAGGGCGGCGCCGAGCTCCAGCAGCGACCCGACCTCGTCGGGGGCCTCGCGGGCGAGCAGGTTCACCGCCCACGCCGCCACGGTCGGCCGCCGCAGCTTGCCGATCGCCGTCGCCAGTTGCTTGTCGCCGCTCGCGCGCGCCGCTTTGACCTGCTCATCGCGGGCCGCGACGAACTCGGCGGGGTCGAGCGCGTAGAGCCGGTCGGTGACCTCCTCGAGCGTCATGCTGCCGAGCGTAACGATCGAACCCGCGATGTCGACGTAAGATCACGAACCGCGCATGTGGTGCGGGCGGAATGTGAAAGGCCCCCTGGTGAACCTTCTCGGATTTCAACTGCTGACCGGATTCCTACCCCGCATCCTGAACTTCAACCTGCTGGCGATGTACGGCTTGGGCATCTTCCACTGACCCGTGTGAGAAGGTTGTCGGCGTATGGGAACCGCAGGCGCTCGCCTCGTCTCGGCGCTACTGCTGCCGGTGGCCCTGGCCGGATGCTCGGTCATGCAGAGCGCGAGCAAATCCGACACCGCCCGGGCGCAGACGGGGCAGTGCATCGATGTCCGCGAGGGCTCGGTGACCGCCTCCCGGACCGAGCCGGTCGACTGCTCGTCCGAACGGGCCGTCTACACGGTGATGTCGGCCTCGGAGACCAAGCGGGACTGCGGCACCGAATACTCCTCCTACGAGGAGACCTTCCACGGCGGGACCACCGCATTCCTGTGCCTGGCCCCGAACCTCAAGCAGGGCAGCTGCTACCACCGGGACCGGGACACGGGATTCGCCTACGCCGACTGCGCGGCACCCGAGGCGACGGTCCGGGTGGCGGCCCGGATCGACGGCCGCTCCGACGAGTCGCTGTGCGCGGCCGATGCGACGTTCCTGCTGCTCTCCGATCCCGAAACCACGTTCTGCCTGGAGAATCCGAAGGGCTGAGCCGGACTCACTGATCCACCAGCGCCACCGACGCGATGCGGTGCAGCATGAAGTGCCGGACGGCGCCGGTGACCGGGTCCAGCGCGTCGAGCTGCCCGCCCGCGACCTTCATCGGCTCCACGATGCGCTGCGTGGCGATGCCCTGGGCATCGACGTAGCCGATGTGCACCGCCCGCCCCACCCCCACCGCCAGCGGTAGCAGCGCCAAGGTGGCGGCGGTGCTGGTGCGGGTGCCGTCGGAGCGCACCGCCTGCCCGGACCGCGCCCGCGCCGCCTTCTCTCCCGCCCGCAGTTCGGAGACGAGCAGCCGCAGCTGTTCGGTGCTGGGCGGGGTTGGGCGCCACGACTGCCGGGCGTTGGGTCGCGCCGGGATGCGGGTGCCGCGCGGGCGCAGATCGACGATGGCACCGGATGAATCCTCGCCCGCCGGAGTGAATCCCGCGGCCCGCAGCTGTTCGAGCACCTCGCCGAGCGGCGCCTGCGAGACGGCCACGGTCGGCGCGACCGCCCGTAACGCCAGCCGACCGGCGACCGGGGTGGCCAGTACCTCGGCCAGCAGCGCCGGATCCTCGCTGCGGACGAACGATTGCGCCATGCCCACGCGCAGCCGCCCGTGCCGTCGGGCGACGTCATCGATCAGATAGGTCAGCGATTGCGGCACCGGCGTGCGCGAGTGCGCGGAGAACAGCTGATGCAGTTCGGCGGCCGTCATCCCCGCGTCCAGTGCGCGCCGCACGGACGACTCGCCGATCCGGTATACCGTTGCCGCGCCCGCGGATTCGACGTCGGCCACCAGCGCGATGCGGCTCTGCAGGTCCGGCACCAGCGGTCCCGGCGCCACCACGGTGAGGTCCGCCTGCACCAGCACGTGGTCCACCGGATCCGGCAGCGCCGACTCCATCTCCGCCTCGGCGCCGTCGGGGCTGCCGTGCAGCAGCGCCCGTCCGGCCGAGGTGATCGCGCCGCGGCCGACCAGCCCGAGCGCATTCGCCTCCGCCAGCGTGCGCTCCACGGCATCGGTGCGAAAGTGCCTGCGCCAGCGCGGTTGCCGCCACGCCAGCACCCGGGCGATATCGGACGGTGTCAGCGCCGCGCCGGTCGGCTGCTCGGCCAGCAGGTCGAGGATGGCGCGCCGATCCCGCACGGCGTGCAGATTGCGCAGCTCCAGCGACAGCGCCGCCAGCGGCTTGTCGTTGGCGTCGCGCTGGCCGATCATCCACGGGAAGCGGTCCAGCTCGAGCCACGCGGCGGCGAGCACCACCCAGCGCCGGGCGGCGGGCCCGTCGAGCCAGCCGTCCGCGGCCGTCGTCGGGGCCCAGAAGTCGTCGACGGCGTCGGACTGCGGCGCCGGTTCCGGAATTCCCTTGTCCAGCAGGCGGGCCGCTGCCAGCACCTCGGCCAGCATCGCCACCCGCGACTCGTCGATACCGGTCTGCTTGGCGATGCGGCGCAGTTCACGCACGCCCAGGCCGCCCGACCGCAGGGCCGGCGCGGGCACCTGTTCGAGCACCTCGATGATGTCGGCGCAGTGCCGCAGCAGCTCGCCCGCCTCGGTGGCGGCGGCCGCATTGCTGTCGGCGGCGGTGTGCCTGTCCGGTTCGGGCCGCGGCGGCTGCAGCGCGTGCGGGTCGGTCACCGGTTCGCGGCGCAGCACCTGGCCGACGGCGGGCGGGAGTTCGACGGTCTCGTCGTCGACGCGGTCCAGCAGCCGCAGGGCGAGCAGCCGGGGAACGGGACGCTCCGGCGGCGCGTCGGGGGCGGCGTCGCGGGTGCGCCCGCGCGGGCCCGTGGTGGCCAGCTTGTCGAGCAGGCTGCGTTCGGCGGGGCCGATATCACCGAGGGCGGCAACGATTTCCGATTCGGTGAGCGCGTCCGGGATCTCGGTGGTGCTGCCCAGCGGCCACGGCAGCGCCTCCTTGGCGGCGGCCGCCAGGTACAGCGCGTCCGCACCCCAGGCGAGGGCGCGGGCGGTGAGGCGGGCGACGGCGGCGTCGATGGCCGCCGCCGAGACGCGGTCGCCCAGCAGCTCGTGCAGGCGCGTGCGGGGCAGCGGGGTTGCCCGGCGGCCCGGGTAGGTGGCGCCGTGCACCGCGAGGGTCTCGATGACCGCGAATTCCAGCGTGTCGAGTTCGTCCGTCGCGCGCAGCACCGAGGCGCGCTGCTCGGCCCGTGCGGCCAGCACCGACATCGAGGACGGCAGCGGGACGGCCAGATCGGGCCGCAGCTCGAGCAGCGTCACCAGCTCGTCGTCGGTGCGGGCGGCGAGCCAGTCGGCGAGCGTCGTGCCATCGGCCGAACCCTGGCCGGCGGGTGCTGCGGGGTGATCGTCCCCGGCCCGGGGCGCGTCGTCGGTCGTGGTCATCCCGTCCAGCGTACGGCCGGGCGTCGCGGCCCGCTGGATCGCGTACAACACCCGTTGCCGGGCCGCGTCGGATGATCGGTTCCATGCCAGAATGAGGTCGTGGTGAACAAATCGAAGAAACCCTATGTCGACAACGGTTGGCCGAAGCTGGCCAACGGTGACCACGCGGTCACCGAGCTGTCGTCGACCCGCTCCGGTGGCCTCTCGCCCTACGGCGAGGACACCGAGTTCCCGGTGCCTGCCGACGAGGTGCCGTACGTGCATCCGCACACGGTCATCAACCGCTGACCGCACAACGACAAGGCCCCCGCATAAAAAATGCGGGGGCCTTGTCGTAGGTGATGCGGGGGCCTTTTGGGAGGGCTTGGGGCGGCCATGTGCAGGGGGGTGGGGCGGCAATGGGCCGGGTGGACGGGCGGG